>NZ_JBFAXH010000003.1:289308-538278 GCF_040680755.1 Nocardia sp. NPDC051990
AGCTCGAGCCGGTGTCCCGCGGCGGGACACCCGTCAGACCGGCCTCCCGCTGCGGCAAACCATTCGACGCCGAATCCCGTTGCGGCAGACCGCCGGTGCTCTCCCGCTGCGGTAGATCCCCCAGAGCATCACGCTGTGGCAAGCTCGAGCCGGTGTCCCGCGGCGGGACACCCGTCAGACCGGCCTCCCGCTGCGGCAAACCATTCGACGCCGAATCCCGTTGCGGCAGACCGCCGGTACTCTCCCGCTGCGGCAGATCACCCAAAGCATCACGCTTCGGCAAACCGCCCGTGCTCTCCCGCTGTGGCAGATCACCCAAAGCATCACGCTTCGGCAAACCGCCCGTGCTCTCCCGCTGCGGCAGATCACCCAGAGCATCACGCTTCGGCAAACCGCCTGTGCTCTCCCGCTGCGGCAAACCACCCAAAGGATCACGCTGTGGCAAACCGCCGGTGCTCTCCCGCTGCGGCAAACCCCCCAGAGCATCACGCTTCGGCAAACCGCCCGTGCTCTCCCGCTGCGGCAGATCACCCAGAGCATCACGCTTCGGCAGACCACCCAAGGGATCACGCTGCGGCAGACCATTCGACGTTTCCCGCTGCGGCAGACCACCCGTGCTCTCCCGCTGCGGCAAACCACCCAAGGGATCACGCTGCGGCAAACCGCCCGTGCTCTCCCGCTGCGGCAAGCTCGAGCCGGTGTCCCGCGGCGGGACACCCGTCAGACCGGCCTCCCGCTGCGGCAAACCATTCGAGGCCGAATCCCGCTGCGGCAGGCCATTGGCAGGCGACTGACGCTGCGGCAGACCGGGGGTCGCACCCGGCTCCCGCTGCGGCAGACCGTTCGAACCGGCCTCACGCTGCGGCAGCCCACCCGACGCAGCACGCTGCGGCTGGCTCGAACCGGTATCGTGCGGCGGCACGCCACCGGCACCCGGTTCGCGTTGCGGCAGACCGTTCGGTCCCGACGCACGCTGCGGCAGACCACCCGTGCCTTCGCGCTGCGGCACCCCATTGGTACCCGGCTGACGTTGCGGCAGACCACCGCTGGGCTGACCGCCCTCCGGCTGCGGCACACCGTTCGTGCCGGGCTGACGCTGCGGCAGTCCACCAGAGTTCGGATTCCGCGGTGGCAGACCACCACCGGAAACCGTTGGCTCGGCACCCGGCCGACTCGGCGGCGGACCGCCCGGAGTGACATTGCGCCGCGGCAGATTCGCCGCGGCGAGCTTGCCGCGCTGCGGACCACTCGACGCCGATCCGGCCGCCGGCCGCAGGGTCGGACTCGATTGCGCCCCGTCCTGAGCCAATCCGGAAGCCCCCGAGGCCATGGTCGAGCCGGGCGAGCGCTGCGGCAGCCCGCCCGCCGTCGGAATCGGACCACTGCCCGCGGCCGGTGCCGGACTGCTCGTCGGGATCGGCCCGCTCACACCGGGATCGACGGTGACCATGACATTGCCACCCGGCGTCCTGGTGATCGCGCGCGTCTGCATCGCCGCCGCACTTGAAGGCCGCTGCGGACCGGCCGTGGCGACCTGCGGCGCCGCCTGCGGCATCGCGGTGCTCTGGCCCTGTCCGAGCACGATCAGACTCATCGGAACGTGCACGGTGACCGTCACGCCGGGATCCCGCGCGGTATCGAAAGTCGGGCGCAGGCGCACGGTGAGCCCGTGCCGCTCGGCCAATCGGCCGACCACGAAAAGACCCATGTGGCGCGCGGTATCCGGACCCGGTTCGGCGGCCTGCTCGAGCCGTCGGTTGATATCGGCCATTTCGTTGGGCGGCATACCGATGCCGCGGTCCGCGACCTCGATGAGCATGACCTGGTCATGTCCCTGCGCGAAGGTGAACTTCACGTCGGTCTCCGGCGGCGACGCGCGCAGCGCGTTGTCCAACAACTCGGCGAACAGATGCGCCATATCCGAGGCGGCGGGCTCGACCAGCGAACCACGCGGTGTCGCACCGAGCTTGACGCGTTCGTAGTCCTCGACCTCGGAGATCGCCGCACGCAGCACGTCCGCGATCTCGACCGGCGCGGACTTGCTGCGCCGCTGCCGGGTACCGGCGAGAATGAGCAGGTTGTCACCGTTACGGCGCATACGAGCCGCGAGATGGTCCAGCCGGAACAGGTTTTCCAGCAGGCGCGGATCCTTCTCGTCGTACTCCATCGCCTCGATCAAACTGAGCTGATGGTCGACGAGCGACTTGGAGCGCCGGGCCAGGGTTTCGAACATGTCGTTGACCTGGGCACGCATCTGCGCCTGGTCGCTGGCCAAACGCAGGGCCTGGCCGTGGATATCGTCGACAGCGCGGGCCAGCTGACCGATTTCCTCATGGCTGCGGATCGGCATCGGCTCCAGCGGCACATCCTCGGGGGACGCGCCGTTACGCAGCTTGGCGACCTCATGCGGCAGATCGCTCTCGGCCACGCGCAGCGCGGCAAGCCGCAGCCGGTGTAGCGGCACGATCATCGAGCGCGCCACGAAGACCGCGAGCAACAGCGCGGCAAGAATGGTCATGATGACGACCGCGGTGTAGGTCCACGCGCCGGTACTGGCCTTGGACACCAGCGAACTCATCGCCGAGTCGATGTCCTTGGTGGACTTGTTGACCACACGCTCGTAAACATCGAGGCTGCCGGTCAGCGAGTTCTTCAGATCACCCACCGGGATCTTGCCGGACTGCGCCTCCGGGCTGGTCAGCAGCGAGATCCGGGTATCGATACCGGCCCGCAGATCGGCGATCGAGGTATCGCCATCGGAAAAGCGGTGCGCGAGCACGTTGAGCATCGCCCGCTCGGTATTGGCCGCGGTGATCGCGCTCTGCACGCCCGCCGCCGAACCGCGCAGCACCTCAGGGAATGCGGCGACCTCACCGACCAGCGCGGCACGGGTGTTCAGCGAGTCGACCAGCCGCAGCTTCGCCTGTTCGATGGCCTGGTCGCTGACCTGGCCGACCGTGGTCTCGACGATATGCACACTGTCATTGCGCACCTTGTCGATCATTCCGATGATCTCGGCAGGTGTCTGCGTAGAGACGTTCTTGCCCTGGGCGCGGACTGCCTTGGCCTGGGTGATCATGCTGTCCATCGACGCGCGCGCGCCGGCAACACCGTTGAGCTTGCCGACCGACTTCTCCGCATCGGCGATCACCTTGTCGAGGTCCGCCAGGTTCTTGTCGGACACGATCGACACATTCGGCATGATCGAAATCATCTGCGAACCGGCGGTTGTCGCCGTCTGCGCACTCAGCGCGGAGACGACCGGGATTGCCTCGATGTTCTTGGCGGCACTGTCCAGTCGGTTCGCGTCGGCGAACTCGGCGGTAATCCTGGACACGCCGAGCCCAACAGCGACTGCCAGCGGAACGGCCAGGACCGCCGTAACCTTCCAGCGCAGGTCCCAGTTGCCGAGCGCCCAGCGTTTGCTGCCGGACCTTGCGGCGTCACGCATCTCCCACTCACTTTCCAAACTGGCCCCAACCACGTGCCATCAGCGAACCTAGACAATCGCATGCTGGCTCGACAGGCAGAGCTGGCCGAGGAACTGCGGCTGGCCGAGAAATTGCGTCTACGACGGCCCAAATAAGTGACATCAGATTCTAACGGATCAATAACAGCTTGGGTGACGTTGAGTGTTGCTACGGGCCTTGACCTGCCGATAATTGGCAAAACCAAAGGTCGCGGCACCCACCCGGGCGTCGCGTGAAGTCTGCCACAATCGTGCTGATCTATCGAGGCGGGCATCGAGGCAAGGCTAGGGAGTCACAAGTTTTGGGTACAGCATCGCGTAGCGATTCCGTGGGGGGTGGTGGCAGGGCGACGGGTGGGCCGGAGAATCAGGCGTACCGGCCGGTCTATCAGACCAGCTTGGTCGACCCCGCCGAGTTCTGGGCCGAGGCTGCCGAGGCGATCGACTGGGTGACCCCGCCGACTCAGATCGTCGACACCACTGCTCGCTCGATGGCCAGGTGGTTTCCGGACGCTCGCCTCAATACCTCCTTCAACGCCCTCGACCGGCATGTGCACGGCAGCGACACTGCGGACGAGCCGAGCCGAGCCGATCAGCCCGCACTAATATACGACTCCGCTATGACCGGTGCCAGAGTCGTTTTCACCTACGCCGAACTTCTGGCGAAGGTTGCAGAGTTCGCCGGTGCGATGGCGCGTTTGGGTGTCGGCATGGGTGACCGCGTGATCATCTACCTGCCCATGATCCCCGAGGCGGTGATCGCCATGCTGGCCTGCGCCCGCATCGGCGCGGTGCATTCGGTGGTCTTCGGTGGCTTCGCCGCACCCGAACTCGCCGCCCGCATCGATGATGCCGAACCTGTGTTGATCATCACCGCCTCGGGCGGTCTCGAACCGGGCCGTACGATCGAATACCCGTCGATCGTGTTGCAAGCCTTGGATCTGGCCGAGACGAGCGCGCCGCGGCACGTAATCGTCAAGCAGCGGCCGCAATTTCCGACCATCCACTTCCCGCCGCCGCAGCCCGCCACCGAATCACTTCCGAGTTCCACCGAGACCGTCGCTGCTCAATGGCTCGATTGGGAAGACGCCATTCGCGATGCGCAACCCGCCGATCCAGTTCCGGTCGCCGCGACCGATCCGCTCTATATCCTCTACACCTCCGGCACCACCGGGAAGCCCAAGGGAGTGGTCCGCGACAATGGCGGACACGCGGTCGCGCTGTCCTGGTCCATGCGCAATATCTACGACGTCGGGCCGGGCCAGGTGATGTGGGCCGCCTCGGATGTCGGCTGGGTCGTCGGACATTCGTACATCGTCTACGCGCCACTGCTCGTCGGCGCGACAACGCTGCTCTACGAAGGCAAACCAGTCGGTACGCCGGATGCCGGCGCGTACTGGCGGGTGGTCGCCGAGCACAACGTGCGGGTGCTGTTCACCGCCCCGACTGCGCTGCGCGCCATCCGCAAGGCCGATCCAGAAGCCGCACTCGCCCACACCTACGACCTATCCTCGCTGCGCGCGCTGTTCTGCGCCGGTGAGCGCCTGGATCCCGCCACCTACGAATGGGCTACCGCGACACTGCTCGCTGATCGGCCCGACTGCCCGCTGGTCGATCACTGGTGGCAGACCGAGACCGGCTGGCCGATCTGCGCGAATCTGCTCGGCCTGCAGCAACTTCCGATCAAGGCGGGTTCGGCATCGGTGCCAGTGCCCGGCTACCGCCTGCGGGTACTCGATGCCGAGGGCAATCCGGTCGCACCGGGCACCGAGGGCAATATCGTCATCGGCCTGCCACTACCACCGGGCACACTGACCGGCCTATGGCGGGACGAGGACCGCTTCCAACGCTCGTATATGTCGGCGTTTCCCGGCCACTGCGTCACAGGCGACTCCGGATACTTCGATGACGACGGGTACCTCTACGTACTCGGCCGCAGCGACGATGTGATCAATATGGCCGGGCACCGACTGTCGGCGGGCAGCATCGAGGCCGCCATCGCCGGACACGAGGCCATCGCCGAATGCGCGGTGATCGGGCTGCCCGACGAACTCAAGGGCCAGCGGCCGATCGCCTACGTAGTGCTCAAATCCGGTGTCGAGATCGATCCGAACCGGCTGCGCGACGAACTGATCGCCCGGGTGCGCGAGCAGATCGGCGCGATCGCCACACTGCACGACGCCGTCGTCGTCTCCGCACTGCCCAAGACCAGATCGGGCAAGATCCTGCGCAAGACGATGCGGCAGATCACCGCGGGCGATACCTACGAGGTGCCGTCCACCATCGAAGATGCCTCGGTGCTCGCCGCACTGGAGGTACAGATCCGGGCCGGCCGCCCGCAGGATCCCGGCCCGGAAGTTGTTGCGCCCAACGGCGATCCGATTGTGCCGCCATAGCTTTGCGATCGCTTTTCGTTTCACTCCTCAGAGAATCCTCAGGGATAGTTCACACCGGTGCCAGTGCTGGGCAATAGCGTCTAGAGCGCTGGACGCACAGCACCAATCGAACACGCAGCACCTCTCGACAATCTGGAGGCATACACATGAAGCTCTTCCACAGTCGCCCGGCCGCCGCCGCTCTCGCCGCGGGCGCGATGGCCAGCGTGGCCGTGTTGCTTTCCCCGGCCATTGCGGCCGCGGATCCGATGACACTGGCCGAGCCGCTGCTGAACTCCGACTGCAGCTTCGCTCAGGTCGACGCGGCGCTACACGCCAAGGCGCCACAGCTGGCGGCAATGCTCGATGCGAACCCGACCCAGAAGGCCGAACTGCAGCGCAAGTTCGACCAGCCGGTCGAGCAGCGTCGTGCGGAACTCCAGGCCGCCATCGACGAAAACCCAGGCGCCGCCAAGGACAACGAGAACGACCCGCGTTCCGCCGGCCTGGCCGAGACCATCCGCACCGTGGCCGAAACCTGCCACAGCTACTGACAGCCACCCGACACTCCGAGGCGACTTTCCGGATGCCCGCTGGCCGACTGGTCTCGCAAGAACATGGGTAACTCGCCGGGTGCGCCCGAAATTACTGAGGCACACAACGCAGGACCTGTACGAGAACATGGCGGCACCCGCTGGTATGGCCTGCAGGTCCGGGGAGGCGGGGGAGCGCACAATGAGTGATGTGACCGAGCGGAGCGCGAACCCGACCGTCCTTGTCGTCGACGATGACGAGGACGTGCTCGCGTCGGTCGAGCGCGGCCTGCGCCTGTCCGGCTTCCAGGTGCGGGTCGCGCGCGACGGCGCCGAAGCACTGCGCAGCGTGACCGAGCAGGCCCCCGACGCGGTGGTGCTCGATATGAATATGCCGGTACTCGATGGTGCGGGCGTGGTGACGGCACTGCGCGCCTTGGGCAATGAAGTCCCTATCTGTGTGCTCAGCGCTCGCGCCTCGGTCGACGACCGGATCTCCGGACTGGAGTCCGGCGCCGACGACTATCTGACCAAGCCGTTCGTCCTCGCCGAATTGGTGGCGCGGATCAAGGCGCTGCTGCGGCGTCGCTCGGACATCTCCGCCCCCGCCACACCGGGCGCGATTGCGGTCGGCTCGCTGCAGGTCGATGTCGCCGGCTACCGCGCATTGCTGGACGGCCGCGAAATCGAGCTCACCAAGCGCGAATTCGAATTGCTGTCCACCCTGGCCCGCAATGCGGGCGTGGTGCTGAGCCGGGAGCGGCTCCTGGAATTGGTGTGGGGCTACGACTTCGCCGCCGACACGAATGTGGTCGATGTCTTCGTCGGATACCTGCGGCGCAAGCTGGAGGTCGAGGGCACGCCGCGGCTGCTGCACACGGTCCGCGGTGTCGGCTTCGTGCTGCGAGCACCCAAGTGAGTTGGCGATGACGCCGCAGACCTCTTCCGACACAACCGCTGCCAGCAAACGGCGGCGGCGGACATTCTCGCTGCGCACCCGGGTGGCCGCTGCGGCCGCGGTCGGCGCGATCATCATCGTCACGCTCATCGGCGGGATCTCCGCACAGGCCATCGAGCGCAACAACCTGGCTCAGACCGACCAGCAATTGACCATCGCCTCCCGATTGGTGCTGATCGATTCGGTGCTCGCGGTCGGCGTGTTGGGGCTTGTCGGTCCAACCTACGACATGGCGGTGACGGTCCGCGACAACAACACGATCGTCGCGAGCACACCCATTCGCCTGCCCGAACAGCCGATCGGATCGCATACCGTCACCGTGAACGGCACCCCGTTCCGCGTGCTCACCACCACCGAGAACCAACCTGCGGGACGCGTTGTCTCCCTTGGCATTCCGGCTGCCGAGGCAGCTCGCACCACCGCCGAGCAACAGCGCTTGGTCCTCGCCTGGGCCGGACTGGCGATCGCCACCGCCGCCGCACTCGGCTGGTTGCTCGCGGGCCGCGCCGTGCGCCCGATAGTCGATCTCACCCGACAGGTCGGCGCGCGCAGCGGCTACCGCGATCCGGACAATCCACAGCCGCCGGTCGACGGCTCCGGGGTCCGGGAGGCGGAAAAACTCGCCGAAGCGGTGAACACCCTACTGCAGCGGGTTGATCAGGCACAGACCGAAACCGCCGCCGCACTGGAGACCGCACGCGATTTCGCCGCCGTCTCCGCCCACGAACTGCGCACCCCGCTCACCGCCATGCGCACCGATCTCGAGGTGCTGCGCACCCTCGACCTGGACGAGGCCCAGCGCGCCGAAATCCTGGCCGACGTGCAACGCAGCCAGGGGCGCGTGGAAACCACCTTGACCGCACTGGAACGTCTCGCCTCGGGCGACCTCACCCACGAACGCGATCACGTCGACACCGATGTCGGCGATCTGTGCGATCAAGCCGCCCACGATGCCATGCGCCACTTCCCTGGCATGACCGTCCGCATCGATACCGATGCCGAACTGATCACCCGCGGCCTACCCGCCGGACTGCGCCTCGCGATCGACAACGCGCTGGCGAACTCCGTCAAACACGGCCGCGCCACCGAAGCCGTCGTCGCGGCCCACCGAATCCCGAGCGGACACATACTGATCACCGTCGACGACAATGGCCGCGGCATCCCCGTCGAAGAACGCACCGCCGTCTTCGAACGCTTCTTCCGCGGCAGCCAGGCCAGCAAGGGCGGCTCCGGCCTCGGCCTCGCCCTGGTCGCCCAGCAGGCCCAATTACACGGCGGCCGAGCCTATTTCGACGAAAGTCCGCTCGGCGGCGTGCGCTTGGTACTCGATCTTCCAGAACGCCGAACCACCACCTGAGATGCGAAACCTGCCGTTCCCGCTCGCGTCGCACCAAGCTGATGATGCATACGAGACCGGTCAGCCGACACAGAGGCCAGTTCCTGGTGCAGGTATGGGCTGATATCGCGCATCGCACGTGCCACGTAGTCTTGCTTCTCGCCGACCGGAGCAACGTAGTGCAGAGCGCTTTCGGCCGCTTCGATACTTTCCAGGCGGGCGATCCCGGTTGAGAACGCCGAGCGCGATGAGGGAGTCGAGTTCGTTGTAGCCCTCGAAGGCGAGGGTAGCGGAGTCGGGCGATGTACGCCTCGTACTGGATCTTCCGGAACGCCCAACCACCGTCGGGAACGCGAAAACCGGTCCGGGAGTGCGATGACGGCTGCTGCCATCGTCATGCATTCCCGGACCGGTTCGCGGTATTTATGCCTACTTCGGCGGTGCGGTGACCTTGACCGGCTTACCCCATGCCGACAGCGTCACCTTGATGGTGCCCGGGTCGCGCTTGATGACAGCCTGAACCAGGTTCGGGCCGGTGCCGGGCGACGCGGCCGTTGACGGCAGCTCCGATGCCGAACCCCCCGACGGCGGCGCGACATCCGCGATCCACAAGGTGATCGGGAACGTGCCGGCCGGGTCACCCGACTTGGGCACGATGGGGTCGATGACCGTGGAGTCGATGGTTCCGGTCAGCTTGACGGTGTTGGTCCCGTCGACCTTCTCCCGGCCCTCCACCTTCGGGTTCTTCACCTGGGCGATGAGGTTGGCCAGACCCTTGTCCTTGTCGAGGATGACACCAGGGTCGTAGATCTGTTCCGCCGCACCGATTTTGGCGTAGGCGGAGGAGCCACCGGTCTGCGCGTACATTTCCTTGTCGACGACCAGGAACTTGGCCTGGATGAAGTCGGCCTCGGGCTTGGTCCGGACCTTCGCCTCGCCGATCGCCTGACCGGCGCCCTTCGGCTGGTTGGTCACATCGGCCGAGACGGTCTCGACCGGGAGGTTGGTGAGATTGTCCACCTTCAGATTCAGGTGCACGGCCTGCAGGGTCTGGGTGGTCCTTGCGGACTCCTGCACGATCTGCGCGGCATCGGGCAGCTGACCCGAGGGCGGCGCGGACGAGGTGGTCTTCGAATCGGAGCTGGAGCCGCAGCCCGTTACCAGTGCAGCGAACATCGACGCCGTGACCACGGCGGGCACGAGTCCCGGTCGGCGGAGTCGGATTCGGTGCGAGGTGCGTGCTCGCGCTGTCAGATCACTCAATGTTCTGCCCCCAGAAGAGTGCGAGGTCGGGTACGACCGGGTTGATGTAGTGCAGCATTTCGCCCGCCAGATTAGCCTGTCTCGCAGGTTGATTCGACCCGGGTCGCAATGTGAAGTCGAGGCGAGCCGCGCATGCCGCGGGTGCCGACGTTACCCTTGGTTCGGTCTTCTCGCAGAGTTCGGGGGGAATCCGACGCGAAAGTTACCGGGTTAAGGGTTTGTTTAGTGAGATGTAAGGCGCTGGAAGCATCATGCGGTACCGAAGCCTCAGACGGTGTGTGTGACTTTGGGGGGACATCCGGTTCGCCGGATGAAGTGTCCTCGTGCCTGTTCGCGATACATGCCATAACCCCGGGGCCGACAACGGCCACCGAAACGCGGATCAGACACGGAGGAATGTGATGACGAACAGCCAGCCGGAAGCGGAGGAGCGGGACTTCCGTAGACCGCCCGGCCCGCCGCCCGGCGGTAGCCCGCAACTCTCAAATGTGTGGGTTTACAACGGAAAAGCCTACGATCTGAGCGACTGGATCTCCAAGCATCCCGGCGGCGAGTTCTTCATCGGGCGAACGAAAAATCGCGATATCACCTCCATCATCGGTTCCTATCACCGCGATCCGGAGCGGATTGGGCGAATGCTCGAGCGGTATGCGTTGGGGCGCAACGCATTACCAGAGGACATCCATCCTAAGGCGAATGCACCCGACTTCCTCTTCAAAGAGGGTTTCGACAGCTGGCAGGACACACCGAAGTACCGATTCGACAATAAAGACGATCTGCTGCACAAGGTCAAGGCGCGGCTGAAAGAGCCGGAGCTGGCCGCGCGATTGCAGCGCATGGACACGATCTTCAACATCGTGGTCGCGGTGCTGGCCGTCGCGTACTTCGCGGTGCAGGGGTTGCGCCTGTTCGACCGTAGCTGGATGCCGCTGCCCGTCTTCGTCGTCCTCATGGTGCTGCTGCGCAGCTCACTGGCCGGATTCGGCCATTACGCGATCCATCGCGCGCAAAAGGGTCTCAACAAGATCTATACGAATACCTTCGATTTCAATTACGTCGCACTGGCTTTCGTCACCGCGGACGGGCATGCGCTGCTGCACCACCCGCATACCCAGAGTGAAGTCGATATCAAGAAGAACGTCTTCACCATGATGATGCGGGTGCCCCGGCTGTATCGGGTGCCGATTCACACCCTCCACAAATTCGGGCACACGGTAACCGGCATGACCATTCGACTCCTCGATGTCTGCCGCCTCACCCGCAAAGTCGGCATCAAGGATATGTACGGAACCTGGGGTGGTGCGCTGCCGCACTTCATCGGTTCGTTCGGCGTCCGCGCGCTACTGCTCGGCGAGTTGGTGGTATTCACGCTGGCGGGCGACTTCTGGGCCTGGGCACTGCAATTCGTGGTGACGCTGTGGATCAGTACCTTCCTGGTCGTCGCGAGCCATGATTTCGAGGTGGAGACCGAGGAACTCCCCGCCGCCGATACCGAGGACTGGGCCGTCAATCAGGTGGAACAAGCCTACGATCTGAAGGTGATCGGAAATCGATATATCGACTGCTTTCTCGCGGCCGGTTTGAGTTCACATCGCGTCCATCACGTTCTGCCGTTCCAGCGCAGCGGTTTCGCCAATATCGCCACCGAGGATGTATTGCGCGAGGAGTCCGAGAAATTCGGTGTCGAGTGGCTGCCGGCGAAGAGTTTCTTCACCGATCGGTTCCCGAAACTCTGCCGCACCTACCTCTTGTCGCCGTCGCGTGAAGCCGAGGAACGTAATTGGGGCTTCATCCGCGAGCATTGCTCGCCCGGGGCGCTGAAAACCTGTGCGATCTACACGGTGCAGGGATTCACCGGAATCGGCACGGTCTGAACCGATTCCGGAGATCGACCGATCGAACCGCTGGACAAGGCGGCGCCGATGATCATTTTTCACAAGAACGGGGAGAATTTCGTGTCAATCACTATCGATGAGGGAACGTCGGCGACTCGTCATGGGGACGAGCACGGCCACGGCCTCGTGCAGCACGGTCTGCCGCCCGCGCCGCCGACCACGGTCGGTGTGATCGAGAGCATCGCGACCGGTGCGCCGGGTCGACTCGTCGACCAGGCCGACGCCGCCGATCGGGTAGCCGAGCTGTTCACCGATCCGCAACAGCGGGAACGGATTTCGCGCATCTACCAGAAGACGAAGATCGACAGCCGCCGGCTGGTGGTCGATCCGCTGGATCCCGAGTTCCTGCGGTTCGGACAGGAGCGCGGCACGATCCGGGACCGGATGAATCTGTTCTACCGCCATGCGGTGCCGCTGGCCGTCGATGTCGCTGGCCGCGCCCTCGCCGGTATCGAGGACGCGGCGGCGGAGATCGGCTTGCTGATCTTCGTGACCAGCACCGGTTTCATCGCGCCGGGCGTGGATGTCGCGGTCGTGAAGCAGCTCGGCCTGTCGCCATCGGTCGGTCGAGTCGTGGTGAACTTCATGGGTTGCGCGGCCGCGATGAACGGCATTCGGACCGCCGTGGATTATGTTCGGGCGCATCCGGATAAGAAGGCGATGCTCGTCTGCATCGAGCTGAGCTCGGTGAACGCCGTCTTCGACGACAATATCAACGATGTGATCATCCACAGCCTGTTCGGTGACGGCTGCGGTGCGCTGGTCATCGGCGCCAGTCAGGTCCAGCAGCCGCTGGCGCCGGGCAAGGTGGTGATCCGGGACAGCTTCAGCCAACTCTTCGACGGTGCCGAGGACGGCATCGTGCTCGGTGTCAACCAGAACGGCATTACCTGCGAGCTGTCGGAGAATCTGCCCAAGTACATCTATACCGGGGTCGATCCCGTAGTCACCGAGGTCTTGCGCCGTAATGGATTGCAGAAGGCCGATGTCGATCTGTGGGCGATCCACCCGGGCGGGCCGAAGATCATCGAGGAGTCCGTGCATTCGCTCGGAATCGCGCCGGAGCGCGCGGCGCTGAGCTGGGATGTGCTGGCCCGGTTCGGCAATATGCTGAGCGTGTCGCTCATTTTTGTGCTGGAACAAATGATTCAGCAGGCTGCGGCGCAGCCGATCTCGACCGGTGTGGCGTTTTCCTTCGCGCCGGGAGTCACCCTCGAAGGCATGATCTTCGACATCATTCGCCGGTAAGAGCACCTGCCTCAGCCGAATTCGCCCGTTGGGGGAGCGCAACAACCATGCAACTCATCCGATTCCTCATCTCGATCTCCTGGATGCGGATCGCGACCGTCATTGTCGCGGGCCTCATCTGCGGTGCGGCCAATACCTATCTGGTGACCCTCATCAGGGGCGTGGTGTCGCCGGAACCGCATCCGCACATCAATATCCAGAGCTTCGCCCTCACGGCGCTGGTCATTGTGGTCAGTGGCGTGGTGTCGCAGGTACTGTTGGTTCGCCTTGCCCAAGAGGCGATCTACCGGCTGCGCGCGGATCTGAGTTCCGGAATCGTTTCGGCGCCGCTCGAGCATCTGGAACGGCTCGGCATGCACCGCCTGATGGCCACCCTGACCGAGGATGTGCGCTCGCTCTCGCAGGCGGTAACCGCCATTCCGAGCATCTGCGTCGACGTGGCCACCATTGTCGGTTGCTTCGCCTTCCTGCTCGTGGTGTCGGGTCCGCTGTTCGCGGTGACCGTGGCGGGCACACTGCTCGGAATCGGCTGTGTCGAGCTGATTCTCGGACGGGTGCGCAATATCTATCGCGAGGCGCGGGAGAACGAGGACGCGCTGCTGCGGTCGTACCAGGCCGTGACGCTCGGCATCAAAGAGTTGAAGCTGCATCGGGGGCGGCGCCGGGATTTCATGCAGCGGCATCTGCTAGGTTCGGCCGCGACGCTGCGTGCGCAGAATGTCGATGCCGGATCCAAATTCTCGGTGGCACAGGGATTCGGCCAAGCGCTGCAGCTCGGCACCATGGCACTTATCCTGTTCGTACTCGTCGCGCCGCTCGAGCTCTCGCGCGATGTGATGGTCGGCTACGTCCTGGTGACGACGTTCCTGGCGATGCCGATGCAGAACTTCATGCACCGCATTCCGGATCTGCTGCGCGGTGATGTGGCGCTGGCGAAGATCAGGGCGATGAATCTGTCCATGGAAACCATGCACGACGAGGAGCGGTTGCCGTTCAGAGACCGTCCCGCCGTCGATGCGGCGCGGCTGGAGCTGACGAATGTCACCTACAGCTACCGGATGGAGCCGCCACCGCCGTTCCCGCCTGGCCCCGGCGGGCCGCCGCCAGGCTCCGGTGGTCCGGGACGTGGCGCGCATCCGCCAGGTCGGGGTCCACGTCCCGGCGGGCCGCGTCCGGATGTCAACGGCCATCGGTTCGTCGACCACCGCGGACACGACAAACGGCCGAGGCCACTGGGCCCGCCACCGGAGCCGAGCAATGGCGAGTCCGGATTTCGACTCGGCCCGCTGGATCTGGTCTTCGAACCCGGGCAGATCACCTTCATCGTCGGCGGTAACGGCAGCGGTAAATCGACGCTGGCCAAGCTGATCACGGGACTGTATGTGCCGCAGACCGGCGCGCTGTCGCTCAATGGCGAGCCGATCGACCACGAGAACATCGAGTGGTTCCGGCAGAACTCCTCGGCGATCTTCACTGACTTCCACCTGTTCGAGGAGTATCTGGGTTTCGATCGGCCCGGACTCGACGGTGTGGTGCGCCGCCATCTCGAGCAGTTGCAGATCGCGCACAAGGTGACGGTGCAGGACGGGCGGTTGTCCACCATCGATCTGTCGCAGGGCCAGCGCAAACGGCTCGCGCTGTTGACCGCTCTGCTCGAGGACCGGCAGATCTATGTCTTCGACGAGTGGGCCGCCGACCAGGAGCCCAAGTTCCGCGACGTCTTCTATCAGGAAATCCTCACCGAGCTCAAACAGCGCGGGAAGACCGTCATCGTGATCACCCATGACGATCGCTACTTCCACCACGCGGACCAGCTGGTCAAGCTCGATTTCGGCCGGGTGGTCGCGGCGCAGCGGGCTGCGGAACGCACCGGCGCCGAGCTCTCCTGACCCGACGAAATCAGCTGCGGCCCTTACCGAACTCTCAGAGTTCGGTAAGCGGCGATGCCAATTCGGAACTCTAGGGTCGGCAGCGTGACTGAGCGTAGCGAAGGAATCAAAGAAACAGCACTGCCGGTCGAGGCGCAGTCGTGACTGGAAATCGCGCCCGCTGGGCACTGCTCGCCGTTGCCGTTGTCAGTGCCGGGGCGCTCGGTGGCACCGTCACCGCTTGTTCCCGATCAGCCAGTGCACCCGGCGGTATCGCACTCGTGAACGCCGATACCGGGCCGACGGGTGCGCGCATCGCGCAGGGGCTGCAGCAGGACGGCGGCGGTTACGAGTGGACCGTCGGTAAGCCGGGTGAACTCGACGCGGATGACTACGCGGCGGTGATCACCCTGCCCACCGATCTGACCGAATCCATGGGCACACTGGCGAGTGCACAGCCGAAACGGGCCAAGGTCACGGTGGATACGCATAAGCGCGCGGACGCGAATGTGGTGAACGGCGCGGTGAATACGGTGACACACCGAGTCGGCGCGGCCGGTGTCGATGCCGCCCTGGCGGCGGTCGCGCAGGCACGCACCCAGATGACCTCGGTGCAGTTGACCACCCAGCTGCTCAATGCCGGGGTGAATGCCGCGGCCGCCGGCGCCGATCAGTTCAGCTCGGGCGCGGATCAAATGCTCGGCTTCCTGGCCTACGCCAAAGACGGCTCGGCACAACTTACTTCGGCGATCGCACTGCTGAACTCGACCGTCTCCGGCGCCGCAGCACAGGCAAATCAGCTGGCCTCGGCGTTGGATTCGACCGGCGTCACGATCGGCCAGGTGCAGCAGACCGCGAATACGGTGAGCGGCGGTCTGGACCAGATCCTGCCGCTGATGCGTGCGCTGCCTTTCGCGGGCGATCCCCGGGTTGCCGATATTATCGCCAAACTCGAAGGGCTACGGAATGTTTCGGGCCAGGCCGGATCCCAGCTGAACGGTCTCGGCGGCTTGGTCGGCAGCGCGGTGGATCCGAGCACCGATCTCGGCACATTGCTGCGCACCGTGGTGGACCGATTGGCCGGCGCCAGTGCGCAATTGGCCGAGGGCGCGAAACTCGCCGAGGGTCTGCCTCAGCTCGCTGATCAGGGCGGCGCTCAATTGGCCAGCGCCATAAGCCAACTCACCGGCGGCGTCACCCAACTCCAGCAGATCGTGACCAATCTCAGCAAACAGACCGACAAGGCCGTCGCAGCGCTGCCCCAGCGCAGCAGCGCTCAGCAGTCCACGCTCGCATTAGCGCTCACCGACCCGGTCGAGGTAATCCGCAACTGATAGAAGCGCGCCATACGGCGGTGGGCGTGGGCTTTCACGGAAGTTGAGGTGGATACGGAAACGACGAAACCCCCAGTGCTCTGAGAGTGAAAACCAGCGCCGAGCCGGTCGGATTCTTGGAGTCGCGAACACCAATGTGCCCTTCCTGGAGGAACGCGACTTCGACGCTCCGATACTCGACTACGACGAGCTCCGACGCGACTTGGACACTGTGATCGCCAACGAGCTGTCGATCCGGCCGCAGGAATGAATGCAACCGGCTGAGCGAACGACTGCGGCCCGTGCTTTACGAGAGCACGGGCCGCAGTAGGGGTTTCAGCTCAGTTGATGACGTCGATCAGATCGATCACGAAGACCAGGGTCTTCCCGGAGAGGTGGTGACCGGCGCCGGCGGGGCCGTAGGCGAGCTGCGGCGGGATGGTCAGTTGGCGGCGGCCGCCGACCTTCATACCGGGGATACCGTCCTGCCAGCCCTGGATCAGGCCGCGCAGCGGGAACTTGACGGATTCGCCACGGCTCCAGGAGGAGTCGAATTCCTCACCGGACTCGAATTCCACACCGACATAGTGCACCTCGACGGTACCGCCGGGCACGGCCTCGGCGCCCTGGCCCTCGACGATGTCTTTGATAACCAGCTCGGTGGGAGCTGGGCCCGCCTGGAATTCGATCTCCGGCTTGGTCATTCGGCTATCCCCTCTGATAGGTGATGGTGAATCGGTTGGAAATTAGCGGCTGTTGATCTCGTGGTAGTCGCGGTGACCGGAACCGGTGTAGATCTGGCGCGGACGGCCGATCTTCAAAGGCTCGCTGTGCATTTCCCGCCAGTGCGCGATCCAGCCCGGCAGCCGGCCCATCGCGAACAGCACGGTGAACATGCGGGTCGGGAAGCCCATCGCCTTGTAGATGACACCGGTATAGAAGTCGACATTCGGGTACAGCTGGCGCGAAATGAAGTACTCGTCGGTAAGCGCGGCCTCTTCGAGAGCCTTTGCGATATCGAACAATTCGTCGTCACCGCCGAGCTTGGACAGAATCGCGTCGGCATGCTTCTTGGCGATCGAGGCGCGCGGGTCGTAGTTGCGGTAGACACGGTGCCCGAAGCCCATGAGCTTCACGCCGTCTTCCTTGTTCTTGACCTTGCGGATGAAGTCCTTGACATTGCTGCCCTGGGCCTTGATACCGTCCAGCATCTCCAGCACGGCCTGGTTGGCGCCGCCGTGCAGCGGGCCCCACAGCGCGTTGATACCACCGGAGACGGAGGTGAACAGGTTCGCGTCGGAGGAACCGACCAGGCGCACAGTCGAGGTGGAGCAGTTCTGCTCGTGGTCGGCGTGCAGGATCAGCAGCATGTCGAGCGCGGCGGCGATCTCCGGATCGACCTCGTAGGGTTCGGCCGGGAAGCCGAAGGTCATCCGCAGGAAGTTCTCCACCAGGCTCAGCGAGTTGTCCGGGTAGAGGAAGGGCTGGCCGACCGACTTCTTGTACGAGTAGGCCGCGATGGTGGGCAGCTTCGCCAATAGTCGGATGGTCGATAGCTCGACCTGTTCGGGATCCTTCGGGTCCAGCGAATCCTGGTAGTACGCCGACAGCGCGTTCACCGCCGACGACAGCACCGGCATCGGGTGCGCGTTGCGCGGGAAGCCGTCGAAGAACCGCTTGAGGTCCTCGTGCAGCAGGGTGTGGCGGCGAATCCGGTCGGTGAAATCGTCCAGCTGCGCCTGGGTCGGCAGCTCGCCGTAGATCAGCAGGTAGCTGACCTCGATGAAGGTCGAGGATTCCGCGAGCTGGTCGATCGGGTAGCCGCGGTAGCGCAGGATGCCCGCTTCGCCGTCGATGTAGGTGATCGCCGACTTGGTCGGCGCGGTGTTCATGAATCCGGGGTCGTACGTCACATACCCGGTGCTGGCCAGCATTTTGCCGAGGTCGATGCCGTCATTGCCTTCTTGGGCTTGGGCGATCGTCATGGCGTATTCGCCGCCGGGGTAGCTCAGAACCGGCTTGGCGTCGTTGATGTGGTCTTTTTCGGGCACGGAAGGATCCCTCTCAGGCTAGGACCGTCGGCATCGGGGTGCGGTTGGCACGACGGTGCACTCATCTAGACGCTAGTCGCTGCTCGCGCGGCCCGAGAACGAGGGTGCCCAGCGGCCGGGCTCACAAACAACTTCGCGACCGGTGTGGTTTGCTACTCATCCCGACACCGGCATCGAGTGCGAACCGGCGACGCGATAGCGCACAAAGGCCGGGAACACCAGCGCAGCCAGGACCACCCCGATAACGACGAGCACACCGCCGCCCGCCGCGGCGACCGCGGTACCCAGGCCCGCCGCGGCGAAACCGTGGGCAACATCACCGATGCGCGGCCCACCCGCGACGATCACGATGAACACCCCTTGCAGGCGACCGCGCATCTCGTCGGTGGTGACGGTCTGCAGCATGGCGATGCGCAGCGCGGCCGAGACCATATCGACCGCGCCGCCGAAGGCCGAGCAGGCCAACGCGATCCACAGACCGGGCCCGATACCGAGGCCGTGACCGCTCCAGCCGACGGCGATGCCGAAGCCGACCATGGCCAGTCCCCAGAGCGCGATGCAGACCACCACCGCCAGACCTTGGCGGCGTACGTGCGAGATCCAGCCGGAGAACACCCCGCCGAGCACGGCGCCGACCGACATGGACGCGAACAGTAGACCGAGCGCGACGCCGCCGCTGGCCGGGTCACCGAAGGTCTCGTGCGCGATCTGCGGATAGAGGGCGCGCGGCATACCGAAGACCATGGCGATCACATCGACCACGAACGAGGCGAGCAGGACGCGCTGTGTCGCCAGATAGGCGAAACCGTCCAGGACGGTGCGGAATCCGGCCTTGCGCGCGGTGCCGGTCGGCGCGATCGCGGGCAGCCGCCACACCGCCCAGATGGTGGCGAGCAGCGCGATCGCGTCGATCAGATACAGGGTCGACAGGCCGACAACGGGGATCAGCACGCCCGCGAGCACCGGTCCGGCAATGGCGCCGGTCTGCTGCACGGTCATGCTGAGCGCGCTGGCCGCGGCCAGATGTTCGGTAGGCAGCAGCCGCGGAATGGCGGCGTTGCGGGTCGGCTGATTCACCGCGAAGAACGCCTGCTGCACGGCGAACAGGCCGAGCACGATCCAGACGTTGTCGAGTCCGGCCGCGGCCTGCACCCAGAAGGCGAGCGCGGTCACACCGGTGCCGCAGTTGGTGATGAGCATGAGCTTGCGCCGGTCCATCACATCGGCCAGCGCACCGCCCCACAGACCGAACACGATCAGTGGGATCAGGCCGAACAGCCCCGCCAGACCGACATAGCCGGAGCTGCCAGTGATCTCGAATATCTGCTGCGGGACGGCCACCACAGCCAATTGCGAACCGATGACGGTGACGATGTTGCTGGTCCACAACCGTCGGAAATCGGGATAGCGCAGCGGGGTGGTGTCGGCGAGCAGTTTCACCGACCGCAGCGTAATGAGTCGGTCAGCGGCCCAACAATGTTGGGGCCGCCACGATTTCTAGGGTTGTAGTCGGTCGACTGTCATGGTGTCGTCGCTGATCCGCACCCGGATCCGGTTGTGCAGCCGACCCCGACGGCCCTGCCAGAACTCCACCTCATCAGGGCGGATCAGGTAACCGCCCCAGTGCGGCGGCACCGGAATCTCGTCCACGTCGGCGAAGCGGGCGGTGGTTTCGGCGAGGGTGCGATCGAGTTCGGCGCGCGAGGCGATCGGCCGGGACTGCCGCGAGGCCCAGGCGCTCAGCTGCGAATCGCGCGGGCGGGAGCGCCAGTAGACGGCGGTCGTCTCGGCCGAGACCTGTTCGACCGGCCCGCGCACGTGGACCTGCCGCCCCAGCGCGGGCCAGACGAAGGTCGCGGCCGCGAATGGAACGCTCGCCAGCTGGTTGCCCTTGGCCGAGTCGTAATTCGTGTAAAAAGTCACACCTTCCGGTGAGAGACCTTTACACAGCACCGTCCTGGCGACCGGACGCGGCCCGGCTTCGGTGCGTGCGACGGTGGCGACCACCATTGCATTGGGCTCGGCGATGCCGACGGCGGTGGCCTGTTCGATCCAGTGCCGAAGCAGCGGCTCCCAGCCGCCGGCCAGCCAGGTTTCGTCCAGATCGGTGTCCTCACCGCTGCCGAATGGCATACCGCCATAGTCGACTCGCATGGCGGCCAGATCGGTCGCCGGGAACACAATCCGATCATTTGCGGTCATTTCCTGACCGAGAGATGAATTGTCCAGGTCACGCATGGGCCAGACGTTACTCTGCGGTAGCAGAGAGCTAAGGTTTTGTTGATCGGCATGTACTCGGCGAGCCGCACCCCTCATCGACGAGAACAGCCTTTTCGAGCGACCTGCAAGCAGCCGCTGCTGACCTTTTCGAGCGACCTGCAAGCAATCGCTACGGATAACGAACCGAAGTGCAAGGAGAGTCACAACATGACTACCAGCCATGCGGTGCCCAGTGGGCAGACCGCCGTACCCGCTGATTTCGTCAGCGGCCTGGAAGGCGTGGTGGCATTCACCACCGATATCGCCGAACCCGATAAGGACGGCGGCGCGCTGCGCTACCGCGGTGTCGATATCCAAGATCTGGTCGGCTCGCGGGTGACGTTCGGTGATGTGTGGGCACTGCTGGTTGACGGCGAATTCGGCCACGGCCTGCCGCCCGCGGAGCCGTTCCCGCTGCCGGTGCACACCGGTGACGTGCGCGTCGACGTGCAGGCCGGGCTGGCCATGCTCGCCCCGATCTGGGGCTACCAGCCGCTGCTCGATATCGACGACGAGACCGCGCGGGAGAATCTGGCGCGCGCCTCGGTGATGGCTCTGTCCTATGTCGCGCAGTCCGCGCGCGGCATCTACCAGCCCGCGGTGCCGCAGCAGAAGATCGACGAGTGCACCACGGTGACCGAACGGTTCATGACTCGCTGGAAGGGCGATCCGGATCCGCGGCACACCGAGGCCATCGACGCCTACTGGGTTTCCGCGGCCGAGCACGGCATGAATGCCTCCACCTTCACCGCCCGGGTGATCGCCTCGACCGGTGCCGATGTCGCCGCGGCACTGTCCGGTGCGATCGGTGCGATGTCGGGTCCGCTGCACGGCGGTGCACCCGCGCGCGTGCTGCCGATGATCGAGGCCGTCGAAAAGTCCGGTGACGCACGCGCTTTGGTCAAGGGCATCCTGGACCGCAAGGAAAAGTTGATGGGCTTCGGCCATCGGGTCTACCGGGCCGAGGATCCGCGTGCCCGCGTGCTGCGCGCCACCGCGCAGCGCCTGAACGCCCCGCGCTTCGAGGTCGCCGCCGCGCTGGAGCAGGCCGCGCTCGCCGAACTGCGCGAACGTCGTCCGGACCGCGCCATCGAGACCAATGTCGAATTCTGGGCGGCGGTCATCCTGGATTTCGCCGAAGTTCCCGCGCACATGATGCCCGCGATGTTCACCTGTGGCCGCACCGCCGGTTGGTGTGCGCACATCCTGGAGCAGAAGCAGCTCGGCAAACTGGTCCGCCCGGCCGCCATCTACACCGGCCCCGGCCCGCGCCAGCCGCAGGAAGTCGCAGGCTGGTCCGCCGTCGCGCACGTGTAGCGCGCGACCGAGCCGGTCACCGGACACCGTAGTGGGATCCATTACCCACCATGGTGTCCGGCTATTTGCGGCGGCCTCGCCCGACAACTCGCCCACCACGGACCGAGTCTTACGAACGAGGAGTTCGCGGCCCGTCTCGCGTCCGCGCCGTAGGCGCGGCCATCGAACACAGCCGAGTCGTCGAAGCGCATGCGACGCAGTCGCGAGTCTCGACGGCTCGGACGCGAGACTGCAGGGGCCGCGAACCCGCCGCGCCCGCGCGGCCAAAAACACAGCACCCGCCGCGCTGTAGGCGCGGCAAATCGACACCGCGTAGCATCCCCGGGTGAATGGCTGGGAGAGAGAGTTAACGGGGAATGCTGGATAGGAACGTTTCGCGGCGGCGGCTGATCGGACTCGGTGCCGCGGCTGCGGCCTTCGTCGCGGGTTGCGGTACCGATAAGGGCAATACGACTACCGCGCAATCGAGAACGACCGCGAACGCCGTTGACGTGCAGGCCATTCCCAGATCCCCGTTGCAGCAGGCGCCCGCGGCCAACTCCCCGGCGGCGGTGGCCGCCCGGCACGCGGGCGCGCAGCCGACGCGGTGGGGCATGGAGATGGATGGCATCACCAGCACTTTCGCGGCGACCGGCAAACAGATGGCGCTCACCTTCGACGCATGCGGCGGGCCGGGTAACAACGATATCGATGAGACATTGCTGAATCTGCTCATCTCCCAGCAGATTCCGGCCACGCTTTTCCTGAATAAACGCTGGATCGATGCGAACCCTGGCCGCGCCGCGCAATTGGCGGCCAATCCGCTGTTCGAGCTGGCGAATCACGGTGTGGCACACAAGCCGCTCTCGGTGACCGGCCGGGCCGCCTATGAGATTCCGGGGACGGGCTCGTCGCAGGAGGCCGTCGACGAGGTCTGGGCCAATCACGAACGGCTCACCACCTTGCTCGGCAAACCGCCGCGGTTCTTCCGCCCCGGTACCGCGCACTACGACGATGTCGCGGTCGCGATCGTCAACGAGTTGGGTGAACGGCCGGTCGGTTTCAGCATCAATGCCGACTACGGTGCCACCGCGAGCGCGGCGGAGGTCCAGAATGCGATGAAAGCCGCCGCGCCCGGCGCGATCTCGCTGGCGCATATGCACCGGCCGAATTCCGGAACGGCCGCCGGCATGACGGCGGCGCTGCCCACACTGCGTTCAGCGGGGTTCACCTTTGTTCATCTCTGAGCACCGTTGCCACCGATAGTCCAGGTCGGCACGGCGTTGGCCCGGCGCATCGCGGGACCGAAGATCACGGATTGGAATGGACGTCTCCGGGATCGCGCCAATAAGGCGCAACCCTCGGCGGCGAGCCAGTATGGTACCGATGCGGACTTGTGTCCCGACGTCAACCGACCGCCTGCCGGTCGCTCGAAAATCAATGGTGAGACGGATCATCGCCGTGCACCGGGCATTTCGCCAACGCGAGGTGACCGGATCGGCCCGATCCGCGCGGAAGGCGGTAGCTAGGGTGGCGCAGGGAATCTTCGCGCACACTCGATGGCGAAATCTCGAGCAGTGGCGAGTCCGCTGGAAAGTCGGAGCGGCCGTTGCGCTTCCGCTGGCCGCGGCCATTCTGCTCGGCTGTCTGCGCCTGACGGTCTTCTTCGGCGATTACTCCGAATACGACAAGGCGGCCGATCGCATCTCCGATATTCCGGCGATCACCGCACTCGAATCGGCCGCCTCGACCGTCGCCGGCGGGCAGGTCTACGGCACCACCACCGACCAGGACCTGGTCGAATTGTCAACGGCTATCACCGAAGCCACAGTGCGCGCGGGACGCAAGGGTATCGACGCGACGGTCGCCAGGGCGTTGAAGCAGATGACCGTGACCAGCGAGGTCATCCGCTCAGGTGGTAAGGGCGGCGGCGATCCGGTGAAGGCCGTCGAGCTGAACAATGCGATCGTCGCTGATGCCATCGGCACCGTGGACAAATTGCTCACCCCGATCGGCGTCGGCTCCGTCGTGGCCGCGAAAGCGCAGGTCTCCGATGTGCTGGTCGCCAAGGTCGAGGGCTTCAACTGGCTGATGGCGGCCATGTCGGCGATCCAACAGCCGTCCAAGGCCGAAGGTTTCGCTATCGCGCAGGGGCGCTTCCTGACCACGGCCGATGCGGTTGAGCGGGTACTGCCCACCGCCAAGCCCGATCTCGATCGGGTGGTGCGCCCCAACAACCTCGCGCTGAAGGGCATGATCGAGGTCGCGATGCGCACCCACGTCGTCGATCTGGCGGAATTGCGGCGGATGACCATCGAATCCCGCGATGTCTTCACCGGATTGACGCGCCAGATCGTGCAGGGCGTCATCCGCGATGTCGACGACAAGGTCGCCACGGCCCAGTCCGCAGCTCTGCAGGCCTCCCTGGTGGTGCTCGGGACCGTCATCGCGGCGCTCGCACTGGCGCTGTGGGTCGCACACTCGCTGCTGCAGCCGCTACGCAGGCTGCGGGCGGGCGCCAGCGAACTCGCCGAGAAGGACCTCCCGAGTGAGGTCGAGCGGATCATGCGCGGCGCTCAGCTCGCGGACATCGTGGTGAAACCGGTGCCGGTGCACACCGGTGAGGAGATCGGCGAAATCGCCCGCACCGTAGACGGTTTGCACACCCAGGCCCTCAAACTCGCGGCACAGCAGCAGCTGCTGCGCGATCAGGTCAACGGCATGTTCGAGACCATGGCGCGGCGCAATCAGACGCTGGTGGATCGCCAGCTCAGCATGATCGAGGCGCTCGAATTCGAGGAGAAGGATCCCGAGCGGCTCGGCCACCTGTTCCGACTCGACCACTTGGCCGCGCGCATGCGGCGCACTAGCGCCAATCTGCTGGTGCTGGCCGGGACGCGGTCACGCCACGATCGGTCCGGACCGGTCGAGGTGCGCGACATTCTGCGCGCCGCGGTGTCCGAGGTCGAGGACTATCAGCGGGTCAAATCCGGTGCCACACCTGATGGTTGGGTCGCGGGCATCGCGGCCACCGATGTGGTGCATCTGATCGCGGAGATGCTGGAGAACGCGCTGCGGGCCTCGCCGCCCGATAGCGATGTCACCTTCGGCTACAGCCGGACCTCCGAAGGCGGCCTGCTCATCGAGGTCGTCGATGAGGGCATCGGCATAGTGGCGGAGGAACTGAACGAGATCAACGAGCGGTTGGCGACGCCGACCGCGGTCACCGTCGCGACGACCCGGCAGATGGGCATGTTCGTGGTCGGCAAGCTCGCCGACCGGCACGGCATTACCGTTCGCCTGCGCCGGACACACGATCGCGCGCTCAGTCCGGGAATCACCGCGAGCCTGCACATTCCGCCCGCGCTGATCGAGGTGCCGTCGCAGGACTCGGATGATCCGTCGACGCTGGAACCGGTGATTCCGGTGCATCGGGACACGCTCGGCACCAAGGCGGCGGCCGAGGCAAGCGCGGGTGTTGCCACACCAACGGCCAATACGGTGCGACCCTCTGCCAAGTCCGCACCCGCGGCGCGGCGGATCGGTGCGCCGCCCTCGCCCGCACCCAAATCGGCGGAGCCGGCGCAGCCCACGGCCGATGCAGCCGCGGCACCGCCGGTGATCACCAGTTATGGTCTGCCGAAACGGGTTCCGGGAGTCAATCGCAAGGGACGTCGCAAGGCAGGCGGGGCTGCCGCGACGTCGCCGAGCACAACCGCCGGTTCGGGTCCTCCGACCGGGCCGCAGGAGCGGGTGGCCGAGACGGCCTCGTTGTTCCACTCCGAAGAGCAGGATTCGGCGGAGTCCGTCGAATCCACTTCGAACGGGTCGGCGCAGCAGACCGAGGGGGAAGCGGCGACGCCCGTTTTCGCTGGCATGATGTCGGCGTGGTTGGCTGATCCGACCACAGGGGAGCTGCCGGTTGTGACAAATTGGCATTCCGCGGCGGATGAGGGCTGGTCCGCGGCAAAGCGGGCGGCGGATGCGACGATCACAGAAAGGACAACATCCGGGCTACCGAAACGAGATCCAGGGAATCAGTTGGTGCCGGGAGGGGCCGAATCGGGGTCGGCGGCAACGGAATCGGCGGCGAGCACGCGCCGCGACCCGGATACGATCCGCACAGGATTGAACCGGTATCAACGGGGGGTACGTGACGGAAGAGCCACTGGTAAGTTGAAAACCCTTGCAGCCGAGGATGTTCGATGACCGCACCTGAACAAGCACCACCCGAAACCGCCTCCCGCGCGCTCTCGGCGAAAATCGTGATAGCCGGCGAGCTCGGCGTCGGCAAAACCACGCTGGTCGGCGCGGTTTCGGATATCGTTCCGCTGAAAACCGAAGCGCTGATGACCGATCTGGGCTCCGAAATCGACGACACCTCGGCGGTTCCGGATAAGATGACCACCACGGTGGCCATGGATTTCGGCCGGATCACCCTGAACGATGGTCTGGTGCTGTACCTGTTCGGCACCCCCGGCCAGCACCGATTCTGGTTCATGTGGGACGACCTGAGCCTCGGCGCGATCGGCGCGATCCTGCTGGTCGATACCCGTCGGGTGGACGAAAGTTTCGCCGCGGTCGACTATTTCGAGGAACTCGGACTACCGTTCCTGGTCGCGGTCAACGAATTCGAGGATGCCCCCAAGTTTCCCGAGGAGGCCATCCGCGATGCCCTCTCGCTATCCGACGATGTCCCGGTGATGACGATCGACGCGAGGGATCGAGAGTCCGCCAAGACCGCGCTGATCACACTGACCGGCCATGCGCTGGCGCGGGTGAAAGCCAAGAGTTAGCGAAATGGCGGCTCGTGCACCGAGCCGCCTCGCTATTCCTCGCCGAGGGAGGCGAGCCAGTCGACCGCGACGGATTCGCCGCGGTCGACGGTGAAGAAGGCGACCTCGAGGTGTTGGCCCAGATCGACGAGGCCGATCGCGGCCAGCGGTACCGGTTGGATCAGGCGCACGCGCCACGGCTTCACCTCGTCCCAGGCGCGCAGTTCGAGGTCCAGGCGCAGCACCGGGTCGTCGCGACCGGCATAGTCGGCGGCGACCGGTGTGGCGGCGAGCACCGTCGCATCGGCGCGGCGGCCGTCGGAGAGGATCTTCGAAATGCTCATCCGGCCGGTATCGGCGATGTCGGGAACATAGAGCACCATGCGGTCGCGATCGCCGGGATCGACCCGGCAGCCGATCACATCACCGGGTTGCATCCGCTCCAAGTCGTCCTCGCGCATCCGCTGCCGTACCCGGGTTTCATATGGCAGCACACCTTCTACCTGCACGCGAACCCAGAAAACGTGTCCGGGTTTACTGCGCCCCGCGACGTTCGTGTCAGGCCCGGAGGCACCACGGGGGGCCGTCGAGACAGCGCTGGGCAAGGCATACACGCGCACGAAGGGCCGCACGAACGACGCCATCGAACTCTGCCGCACACCGAGGATGGTCGCCGAGCCGATCACCCCGCGCAGGAGCAACTCGCGCCGCTGTGCATCCGATAACGCACCCGCGCGCAGTCCGAAGTTCCGCGGTCCCCCACTGCGCGCTCGCCACCCCGAGTTAGCCGACGCCAGATTCATGGGTGATAACGTTAGCCGGAGTGTGGTCAGAGTCACAGCAACACCACCGTCTACCCTATTGGCCATGACCGCTGAGTTCCCGACCATTCCCGACGATCTCAAACCCGCCGACGGACGGTTCGGCTGTGGGCCCTCCAAGGTCCGCCCGGAGCAGTTGCAGTCTCTGGTGTCCGTCGGCGCCTCGGTGTTCGGAACCAGTCACCGGCAGAAGCCGGTCAAGGATGTGGTCGCGCGGGTGCGCAGCGGCCTGCGCGAGCTGTTCACGCTGCCCGACGACTACGAGGTGGTGCTGGGCAACGGTGGCACCACGGCGTTCTGGGATGCCGCCGCCTTCGGCCTGATCCGGGAGCGCTCGCTGCACCTGACCAATGGCGAGTTCAGCTCGAAGTTCGCCGCGGTGGCCAAGGGCAACCCGTTCATCGGCGATCCGATCGTGGTCTCGGCGGAGCCGGGCAGTGCGCCCGAGCCGGTTTCGGATCCGTCGGCCGACCTCATCGGCTGGGCACACAACGAAACCTCCACCGGCGTTTCGATCCCGGTGCAACGCCCGGCGGGTTCGGAGAACGCCCTGATCGCCATCGACGCCACGTCCGGCGCGGGCGGCCTGCCGGTCAACATCACCGATGCCGATGTCTACTACTTCGCACCGCAGAAGTGCTTCGCCTCCGACGGCGGCCTGTGGGTAGCGCTGATGAGCCCGGCCGCGCTGGCCCGGGTCGAGGAGATCAAGGCCTCGGGTCGCTGGACCCCGGACTTCCTTTCGCTGCCGATCGCGATCGACAACAGCACCAAGGATCAGACCTACAACACCCCGGCGCTCGGCACCCTGCTGCTGTTCGCGGACCAGATCGAGTGGATCAACGGCAACGGCGGCCTGGATTGGGCGGCCAAGCGGACGCTGGATTCGTCGTCGCGGCTGTATGCCTGGGCCGAGTCGAGCTCCTTCGCCACCCCGTACGTCGCGGATCCGGCGCATCGCTCACAGGTGGTCGGCACCATCGACTTCGCCGACTCGGTCGATGCGGCCGCCGTCGCCAAGGTGCTGCGCGCCAATGGAATCGTCGACACCGAGCCCTACCGCAAGCTCGGCCGCAACCAGCTGCGCGTCGGTATGTTCCCTGCCATCGACCCCGAGGATGTTTCGCAGCTGACGCGCAGCATCGATTGGGTTGTCGAAAAGCTGGGGTAAATCGAGCTCGGTCATTGCGACACGCCCACTTTCGACACGCCGTATCTCCAGCGCTGCGAGTTGAATAGAGCAGATTAGCGGGGAGCGCAGGGTCTTTCGCAGATTTCCGCCCCGCGTGTCTTGCCGCCAGATCATCAGTAGTGCACTACTGTTTCGGAAAGTGGGCGGTGTCGCGAGCCGACGCGATAAGGAGGTAACGGTGCGTGAACTTCGAGTGATCGGGGTGACGCCCGATTCCACGCACATCGTGTGTATCGACACCGAGACCGGCAACAAGTACCGGCTGCCCGCCGACGACAAGCTTCGAGCCGCCGCACGCGGAGACCTTGCCCGATTCGGCCAGATTGAGATCGAGATGGAAGCAACTATGCGTCCCCGCGATATTCAAGCTCGTATCCGTGCCGGGGCATCCGTTGAACAGGTCACCGAAGAATCCGGTATGCCGCTGAGTCGCGTGGAGCGATTCGCCTATCCGGTGCTGCTGGAGCGGGCCCGCGCCGCCGAACTCGCGCAGAAGGCGCATCCGGTGCGCGCCGACGGTCCGGCCGTGGAAACCCTCATCGATATCATCACCGCCGCGTTCACCGAGCGCGGGCACACACTCGAGAATGCCGAGTGGGATGCTTGGAAGGACGAAAAAGGCTTCTGGGTCGCGCAATTGCAATGGCGGAACGGCCGTTCCGAGATAGCGGCGCATTGGCGCTATCAGCCCGACGCGCACGGCGGTTCGGTTTCCCCGCTCGACGATCCGGCCTCGGATCTTATTGATCCCGACTTCGGTCGTGCGCTACGCGGACTCGCCACCATCCTGCCGCCACAGGCGGAGATCGAGGCGCCCGCGGCGCCCGAACCGCCGGTAGAGACCCGGCCGGTGGAAACTCGTCCCACCGAGACGCGTCCGGCGCGCGAGGCCGTCGCGGCACCAACACGTCCGGCGGCGCGGACCCAGCCGACGCTGGACGAGTACTACGAGCAGCGTTCCGTTGTGGTCGGGGGCAGCAGTACCCCGGTCGGTGCGAGCGGTGCGGCGGCCGCGATTCCGGCCGCCGCGAGCACGAATGTCATTCCGGCCGCCAGCAGTCCGGTCACCGCCGGGACGAATACGACTTCGGTCGCCGGTAGCACTCCGGCCGGTGCGGGCACCGCCCCGTCCGCACCCGCTGCGCCCGCCAAGGCCGCGAAGCCCGCCGCGGACGAAGCGCCGAAGAAGGCACCACCTGGGAAGCCGGCTAGAAACAAGCGCGGAAAAGCACCGATGCCGTCGTGGGAGGACGTGTTGCTCGGGGTACGCAGCTCGGGGCACTGAGTCCCGTTCCCGCGCTCAGGTTCCGCGCGCATCAACTCCTGATCAAGATCAGGTGGACATGGTGGTGGGACCTCTCGGGCAATGCCGCCACAGGTTCCACCTGATCTTGATTCCAGGTCTGGGGCCTGCTGGCGTGTTCGAATGCGGAAGGTCCGACGTTGGGGCGGCAGTGCGGGTAGATTTTTTGGTGTGTTGTCGACTTCGTCAGTCGACGTCGGGCGGTTCACGGTGGCGGGAGTTGCTAGCGGACGCCGTGGGTTGCTAGAAGTTCGCGGAGCTGTTTGGTGCAACCATCGGGAGGTGCCGGAAAATGCTGTCCAAGGCTTCGTCTCTCTGGTACGTCGACGCACAGGATCCGTTGGCGGTACTCCACGCGAACCACGATCCGGATCCCGAAGCCGCGCTCGCGCTGGCGAAACAGCTGCACACGGACCGCGATGTCATGCCGATCATGGTCGGCACGCTGGGTGGGTGCGGCGGGCCGGCTGCCGACGAGGTGTATATCGGCTGCTATCCCGGGGTGACAGTGGTGTGCTCGGCGCAGGCGGCGCGGGTGCATCCGACGGCACTGCCGGAGTTGCTGGTTCGCCCACTCGCCTCGGAACACACCTATCTGATCTCGTTCGACGCCCATTACGGCTGGGGCGCGTTCGCCCATTGGGAGCGTGGCGAATTCCGGCGCTCGTTCAGCTCGACGCGGGTGAACATCCTGGAAGACGAGGGCCTTCCGCTGGTGTGGGAGCGTTCATATTGGGCCGGTGATCATCCGGTGCGGTGGCAGGCCGGCGAACTGCCCAACCCACAAACCCTCCCCTTCGACCCGCCCGATTTCGCCGACGCCGCCAATAACGAATGGCTCGGCTTCCAGTACCGCGCCCCATCCCCGGAAGGCGCACTGGTACCAGGCGATATCGCGGTCTGCGGATTCACCCTCTACCCCAAGGGCCAAGCCCCCGACCCGGCCGACCTGATACCGCTGGAGGAGCGCAACGGCGATACGAAACCGAGACGAGGTCTGCTCAACTGGCTGCGGGGCATAGATCGCGTCTCGTGAGCCGGTGCTATTGGCTTTACCGTCCCAAAGATCGACCGCCCACCCGACTGGCGCCGCGACCCGGGTCCCCAACTCGCGGTCGTGGTCCGGCGAGCTACGAAGCCTGCTAGCTCGACAGACCGCCGATGATAAGGACGAACCAACCGAGCAGCACACCGGCGGCGCCCCCACCGATGATCCAGCGGGTCACGGGTGCCAGACGCCAGCGCCACGCGGTGGGGGCGGCGCCGCCGACCGCGATGAGGTTGACCACGATCGCGAGCAGCGGATGGACGTCCGCCAGCGCCGAGCCGAACGCGTACACAGCGACGGCCGTCAGCAGCGCAACCATGGTCGCGACGGTGAGACCGGCGGCCCACGGGGTCGGATCCTGATACGGCTGGTAGGGCCGGTACGCGCCGTTCGGGAAGTAACTCACGACCGCACCCTCATGACGTCCTCACCCGTTCATAGAACGCCATGGCGGCCGCGGTCGCCACATTGAGCGAATCGGTGCCGGGTGACATCGGGATGCGGGCTCGAATATCGGTGGCTCGCATAGCTTCCTCGGTCAATCCCGGTCCCTCCGCGCCGAGCAGCAGCGCCACCCGCTCCCCCGTCATCGCTGTCGCCAGATTCACCGCTGCCGGGTTCGGAGTGAGCGCGATAAGCTGGAAACCCTTGCTCCGCAACACATCCAGGCCCTCTGGCCACTTCGGCAGTTGCGCGAACGGCACCCGCAGCACATGTCCCATCGACACCCGCACCGCACGTCGATACAGCGGGTCGGCGCATCGATCGCCGAACAGAATCGCCTCGACACCCAGTCCGGCGGCATTCCGGAACATCGAGCCGAGATTCTCGTGATCGTTCACGCCCTCCAACACCGCGACCGTGCGGGCCCGCTCGATGACGTCGGCCACACTCAACTCCGCGGGCCTCCGCGCCACCGCGAGCACCCCGCGATTGAGATGGAAGCCGACCACTTCGGCCATTACCTCGGCTGTCGTCCGGTAGTACGGCACGTCGATGCCCGACAACTCGGCGGCGAGTTCGGCGCGCCGCTTCTCCACCCCGAACAGCGCATTCGGCCGAAACCGCGAATCGAGCATCCGCTGCACGACCACCACACCCTCCGCGATCACCAGCCCCTTGCGTCCGGGCAGATCCGGCCGCCGATCCGCGGACTTCAGGTCGCGAAAGTCATCAACCCGCGAGTCAGCGGGGTCGTCGATATCGATCACTTCGGCCACCGCTACATCCTGCCGGGCGCCGATATCACCGCAAAAACCGGTGCCGAACTGCTCGGATCCGGCGACCGTCCGGCCGGAACGCTATTGGAGGCAACACGCGACGCGCTACAGGCGACAGGCAACGGAACCCGGACAACGGACAACGGGCAACGGGCAACGGGCAACGGGCAACGGGCAACGGGCAACGGGCAACGGATGATGGCGCCGGGCGCAGGAAGAGCCCAGTTCAACGCGTTCGTTCGGTCGTACGGACCGGACACGGCATGAGCACGCCGGAGCGCCGAAAATCGGCTGCGGGGTGGTCGCGCACATGCGATCGTCGAGGGATGACGCGGATACCAGGCATCACCATTCGGTCGGCCACTGACGATGATGTGGCGGACATCCAATTGCTCGGCGACACCTCGTTCGGGATGCGCAGCGACTCAGCGTACGCGGAATTGCGGGCACGGCTCTTTCCGACCGAGGACGCGATCATCGCCATCGACAACGGACGAGTCGTCGGACATGCCAGGTCGACCCGGATGACGCTGACGGTGCCGGGCGAACGCACTGTCGCTGCTTGCGGAATCGCCGGAGTCGGGGTCGCGCCGCCGCACCGACGGCGCGGGATTCTGCGAGCCATCTACACCGAGCAGCATCGCCGCACCGAGGCGGCCGGACTCGCACTGACCATCTTCACCGCGAGTCAGGGCGCCATCTACGGCCGGTTCGGATATGGGCCGACGATTCGGGAGAATGCGGTCTCGATCGATCGGCGGTTCGTCGAATTCCTGCCGTCGGCACCGGATCCGGGCGGCGTGGAGCTCAGCACCTTGGCCGACGCGGGCGAGCCAATACGCGCGATCTACGACCGGTGGCGACGCCTGGTGCCCGGTGCGCAAGTGCGTCCCGAGGCGCGATGGCAAATGGAGCTCGCCGATCCGCCGGCGTTCCGCGACGGCGGCACCGATCTTTTCGCATTCCTGCACCCGGATGGTTACGCGCTGTACCGCTATCACCGTCGCGAACATGGGATGGTCGCGGTGGTCGCGGACATGCGCGCGGTGACCTCGGAAGCAGGTATCGCGTTGTGGCGGGCGCTATTCGGATTGGAACTGTGCAGCCACGTCGAGGCGGCGATCAGCGACAACGATCCGCTCCCGTATCTGCTCACCGATCTGCGACTCGTGCGCACGAAGGCACGCTACGACGCACTGTGGTTGCGGCTCATGGATGTTCCCGCCGCCCTGACCGCTCGCACGTACCTGCACGACCTCGATGTCGTTCTCGCAGTGCAGGATCCATTCCGCAACGCGGGCGGCACCTTCGCGCTGAAGGTGCGCGACGGCATCGCCGAATGCGCACCGACCACCCGCCCACCCGATTTCGAACTCGGCATCGACGTCTTGGCCTCCATGTACCTCGGCGCATACCCGGCCCGAGTCTTCGCGGCCGCCAACCGTTTGCAAGCCAAGGACGCCGGGCGACTACGCGTCCTTGACGAGGCATTCGGCGCGGAACGCGACGCCGTGCTCGGCTGGTTCTTCTGAGCCGAATGCTCAGGCAGCCGCCAGGCATTGTTGGCGCAGCCAATGAATACGCAAATAGTTGGAGTCCCCAACGAAAGAGGATGCGGCCACCGTCTTCACCAAGGATATGGCGGTCAACTCGCCGCGAATCCAAGTCCGCGGCATCGACAAGGTCGTCGACTACATGCGACCGGCCGAGGTCGAGGGCGAGCACACACCCAGCACACGAACACTGACCTGCTGGTGACTCTCGACGGCGACCAAGCCGCGGCCACAGCGAACTCTGTGGTGTACTACTACCGCGATGGTCGACCGCCCCACCAGACCGGCGGCCTGCGACTGGTCGGCACCGTGGTATGCCCGCGGGCTGGCGATTCCGCGAAGCCCGGATCCTGCTCGCCTGGATGCGCAAGGATTGATCTCGCGCCGCGCAGCATGCGCTCGGAACCGCTGTTCGGCCGTCAGCGCGGACCTCGCCCGGGTTGGATCGAAGTTGTCGCTTCGTCCATCCGCGTGCGAGGTCGTGGTCGGTATGGGCTGGATCCCGTGCGTTGGGGCTGGTTCTACCGGTTCGGTTGGGCCGGGTGTCGCCGATCGGGGATTCCCCTGAGTCCACCTCGTACTCCGGAGTGATGTCCGGATATGCCGCGCGCTGGCATGCTTGATTTATGAAGCCGATTCAGCTGGTCCTCAATATCCTGTGGCTCGTATTCGTCGGGTTCTGGATGGCGCTCGGCTACATAGTGGCGGGCATCATCTGTTGCATTCTGATCATCACGATCCCCTGGGGTATCGCCTCGTTCCGGATCGCGACCTATGTGCTCTGGCCGTTCGGACGCACCACGGTCGAAAAACCTTCCGCGGGGGTCGGTTCGATGATCGGCAACATCATCTGGTTCATCGTCGCCGGTTGGTGGCTGGCGCTCGGCCACCTGTTCACCAGCATCCCGCTGTTCGTCTCGATCATCGGCATCCCCTTCGGCTGGGCAAACCTCAAGCTCATCCCGATCTCCCTGTTCCCCCTCGGCCGCGAAATCGTGGACAGCGACCAACCATTCGGCGCCCGATAAGCCCGCGGCGGCTACGCACCTCGCCAGCAATCAGGGCAGCTTGTTCGGGTTACTCCGAGTCGTCGACGAGTTGCTTCATGATGGCGACGGCGCGGGTCAGCACGACCAGTTGTTCCTCGGTGAGAGTTGAGAGCTGTTCGGTCATCCAGGCTTCGCGGGCGCTGGTTTCGTCGGCGATCAGTGCGCGGCCCGCATCCGAGAGCGAGACGATGATCTGGCGGCCATCGGTCGGATGCGGTTTGCGCTCGACCAATCCCAGATCGCTGAGCGAGGCGATCACGCGCGTCATCGAGGGTGGCTGCACGCGCTCCTTGGCAGCCAATGCGCCCGGCGTCATCGTCCCCTCGCGATGCAGGGTGGCGAGCGCGGAGAGCTGCGTCAGCGAAATCTGCGCGTCAGCGCGCCGCCCCCGCAGATGACGCGTCAAGCGCACCGCGGCAAGCGACAGCTCACCGGCGAGAGCTCGAACATCGGATGGCGTTGTCACAGAGCAGAACGATACGGGACACGCTGGCCGGTGACCCGCTGTTCCCACGGCTACGCTGTGACTGTGCCCCAGAATGTCCCGCAGATCCCGCCGCGCTTGACCGATCCACGGCCGGTCCTCGCGGTCGGCAGCGTTCTCTGGCTGATCGCCACCATCGTCGTGTGGACCAGCGATCGCTGGGAGTCCGCCCGCCCGGTGTGCCTGATGGGGCTGGGCGTCGGCCTGCTCGGCTACATAATCTTCGCGATCCAGCGCCGCAGCGCCCGTCGCGGCGACAAAGGCGCCCAAACCGGATTGTGACCCCCGTCTCAGCTCACTTCGAACTCGGTGGTGGCGCCGGTGAAGGGGTGCACGGCGCCGTCCGGGGTCAAGCTGTCGGCGAAGTGTTGCATGCGGTAGGTGCCGGGGGTGGCGTCGGTGGGGATGTCCCAGGTGAAGCGGGCCACGGATTCGGCGAGCCCCCGCTTGCTCCAGTAGAAGCGGACGGCCCATTCGCCTTCGTTGGCGACGCGGACCCAGTCGCCGGACGCATCGCGGCGCTGCACTTCCAGGAAGGTCCCGTTGCGACGGGGGTTGTGTTTGGGGTGGGCGGAGACGAATTCGGCGGCGGCCTGGGTGCCGCGCGCATACGCGGCGGCGGGCTGGGTCAGGACATCGCCGAAACCACGGCCTGACGGTGTGGCATCCGGACCGGGTGCGGGTTGGAAGTTCGGCTGCAGGTTGGATACATCGCGGGGCGCCGGTCCGCGCGGGACCTGCCGACGGGCGGCGAAAGCCGTTGCCAGACGGGTGAATTCCTGCTGGTAGGCGGGCAATGTGTAGCGGCCGAAGAGGGTCGAGCCGCCCTCGTACTGCTGGGAGTCGTATTCCTCGGGGGTGGTGACGTATTCGTGGTACGCGTTCGCGTAGCCCTGCATCAGCACCTGCTCGAGCGCAACGCCGAGCGCGGCGGCAACGGCTCGACGGATGCGCAGTCCGGCGACGATGGTGAATTCGCCACCGCCGCATGCCAAGTAGAGCTCACCGATCCGAACAATCTGGATCGGCACGACATTCGGCACCCACGGTACCGGCGGCAAAAGTCCGAGCGGCGCAATGATCGCCTTGGGCGCCTGCGCATCCGCGAGCCAGGACGGTGCGGGCTGGCACGGATCGCCGAGCGCATCGATGAACGGGTTGCGCACCCCCTCCGGGATCGGGATACCCGGCAGACCCGGCCCGTCCTCGACACTGCCCGCGATGAGCGAGACACCCGCGGCGGCGGGCGCGGTGTGGCGCGGTTGGCCGTCGGGCGTGAATCTACCGTCGACGGCGGTATCGGCCAGGTCGATATAACAGAGCATTGAATCGACCGGACCACTGATGGACTGTGCGCCCGCCAATGCTGTTTTCGACGCGTGGTATTGGCGCTCGCCGATGATGCGGGTGTTATCGAACTCGTTCTCGGTCGGACCCGAACCGGGTTGCAGATTGAGATTCGGGGACATATCCCCCGCGTTGGTCTGCGCGAACGCGGCGATGAAATCGACCGGGCCATCGAGATAGCGAACGCCGTGCTCGGTGTGTTCATAGGAGAACGAGGCGTAACCCTTGTTATCCGCGCTGATGAGTCGGTTCTGGTTGGTCATCGACGTGTTGTGCGTGGCAAACCAGGTGATTGCGCCCACTTGTTTGCCGCCCTTGGCGAATGCCAGCGCGGTGACCGCCGGGTCGATCGCATTCGGGAAGTGCTGTTTATCCACATCCGGATTGCGTTCGAAGGCAACTCGCGATCGATTGACGCTTGCGTCGTGCAGTGCGGCGCGCCCCAGCGAAAGCGTGCCCGGTCCGAGATCGGCGTGCGCGGCGACGATAGCCTCGACAATGCCGTTCACCTCGGCGTCGTAGACCTGCTGTTGAAATCCCAGAATCGACAGGTTGTACGCGTAATCGTTGCTGGAGCCGCCACAGGTCGCATGCGAATGCGTCGAGGTGAGCAGGACGTTCTGTTCGGTGTACAGATCACCGAAGCGGCGGGCGAGTTCGAGCATGACGCCGCGATGCACGGACTGGAAAATCATGCCGTTCTCCGCGACCGCTAACACGATTCGACGTTCACCGCTGTCGATGATGAATGCGCGAGCGCGCGGGCGCAGATGGATGCCCGCGGTCTGCTGTTCGAACTGCGAATAGCCCATCATTCCGCATTCGGCGGCCGGGCCGGTGATATCGGAGAGACCGAGTCCGATCCGGTAGCCACCGGATTCGGGAGCCGCGGCGGCCGGTGCGCCGAGCGCCGCGGTCACCCCTGGCGCCGTGGCCGCGGCGGCGGCTGTCGCGAACACGGCGGAACCCACCGCGGTTCGGGCCAGCACCGTTCTGCGTGACACCGGCATACCTGTCTCCCTTCGATCCCGTGGTGAAGCGAACCACACAACTGGACAGACGTCCAGTCCGAGATTTTCGGCCCTGCGAATTGACTGCGACGGACTTGCGGACTTAACTCGCTTGGGTGTCCTCCCGATTGAGCGTCGAAGAACGACGGGCCCACCTTATCGAGGCAGCCATCGGCCTTGCCGAGAAAAAGGGTGTCGCGGGCGTGACCACGCGCGATGTCGCTCAGGCAGCTGGCGTTTCGCTCGGTGTGGTGCATTACTGTTTCGAAAACAAGGACGCGCTGATGACCGAACTGGTCAAGGCGCTGTCGATGGAATTACGCGATTCCGTCGACGCCAACGAAACAGTTTGGCAAGACGTCGAAAGTGGAAAAGAAGCGCTTCAAAAATTGGTGCGCGCCGGACTGGAACTGATGTGGCTCAACATTGAAGCCACACCTGAGCGACAACTACTCACCTACGAAACCACGACATATGCGCTACGCGAAGGGGAATCGACTCCCGCGAAACTCGCGATCGCGCGCGAACAGTACGCATTCAACGACACCACCGTCGCCGACATCCTCGACCATGCCCGCGATGCGACCGGTTGCCGGTGGTCCGTGCCGGTGCCGACGCTGAGCCGCTTCACCTTGAACGTGATCGACGGTGTCGTGTTGCGCTGGTTGGTCGACAACGACAGCGAAAGTGTGCGCGGACAACTGGATCTGGTCAGCGAGATGGTTGCGAACTACGCGGAGTAGATACCGCTTCCGTGCCGGAATGCGTACGGATGCTCGATGATTCGTACCCTTGTCGGGATCCGCACGGTTCATGGGCACGGGTGGAGAGTACGGATTTGCGGCTGGAGCCCAAGCAATCAGGCCGGGTGGTGTGGGGTTTGGATGTGGGTGGTTGTACCTTCGCGCCACCAGGGGACGGCGACGGTGGCTTCCAAGGCACCGCGCAGGTGGATCCGGAGATCGTCGTGGAGCACCAGGTCGCCCTGCTGGTCGGGCAGTGTGAACAGTTGGCGGACAACGATTCCCAGCGGTTCGGCCGACCACGTGGTGTGGCGACCCTCGCTTGTCACCTCAGCGGTGATCACCTCGGAGACCATGGGGAGATCGAGCAAGTTCGCGAGGGCGGATGCCGTGGCGGTATCGCCAGCTACCAGGTGATCCGCGGGGACGGCGAGGCCGAACCACGGCTGGTCGAGCACCCACGCGTCGTTGGGGTCGACGACCGCCGACGACAGGGCGCGCACCCGCTCGGGAAGTTCGAGTTCGGTCAGGTCGAGGTGATCCACGGCGGCGGCGAGGCGGGCGTGGGTTCGGGAAACCACCTCGGGTGTAGGGGTTTTCGATGGATCGGCGAGGGCGTCCAGTAGTGCGGCGGCCAGTTCCTGGGTGATGGCATTCGGGTTCGCCAGGATTGCGCGTAACGCTTCCAGGTCGGAAAGCTCGAATTCGGGAAGTAGACCGGCGAATTCGGGATCGGCAGGGTGGCGGAGCAGGCCGAGGGGTGTGCCGTCGATACGCGCGTGTCTGCGCAACCACCAAGCCGTGTAGCCGTCGGGATCGGTGAGCAGTTCGCGGGTACGCGGACTGGATGCCAACTGCCGCAAGGCCGCCGGCCAGGACGACTCGTCGACGAGGTCCAAGTCGCGCACGGCCGCCAGCTCCGGCCGTTCCTCGGGCAGACCCGACCACCAGCGCTCCTCGTCATCCAGGTGGTGGTCGGGGCCGGTGGGATCGGCTTCGATGACGATGCTGAAATCCCAGCCGACGCCGACCGCGCGCAACGCCTCGGCACCGTAGCGGTCCAGCAGATCCGTTGCGACGGTGCCGAATGGCGAATCCGGCACCAGCAATGCGCTCAGCGGTGCGTCGGGGAGCAGCAATTCGTCGGCGGGGAGCAATTCGCCGGTCGTATCGGGCAATTCGAGCAGGCCGAGCCAGGACGGGAGTGCCGACCGCTCGGCATGTGCGGCGAGCCGCAGCACGGCGTCGGTGGTATCAAGATCGCCCGGCTGATCCTCCAGTTCGGCGCGCAATCCAGGATCGCTCAATAGATCCTCGGCGGTGGCCGAACGTGCGCCGAGTCGCGCGAGCAGCGGATGAACCGCCTCGGGATGCACCAAGCGCGCCCAGTGCACCGGTATGGCGACATCGAGCTGATCATCCAAAACCACTGTGCGTGGACCGGTTACCAGTCGGCCATCCGCGAGCGGTACCGCGAGCGCACCGAGCTCCTCGGCCGCCAATGGATCGATAACGTATGGCTCCAACGCCGCGTACAGCGACTGCCACCACTTGGGGGACCGCTCGAGCCTGCCCGAAAGTTCCGCCAGTCGGGCCAGTCCCAGTCTGTGCACATCCAGCACACCCAGGGCATCGGTATGTGCGCGCCCGGACAACTCGGGCACTACGAGTGGTCCCACGATGTCATCGAGCAAGTCGGCCAATTCCCGCGTCAGACCGGTGAATACGCTCGCTCGCGTCGGAACTGCCGTTGCGTCATGGATTGTCTGTGGTGTGGACGCACGCACGTCGCCGGGAATGTCCATGGCGGTTCGGCCGTCGGTGTGTTCGGTGCCGAGCCGACTACTGTGCTCGGCATCTGTTCCCGCTGTTACGGTCTCCGAAAAGACTTGGTCCGCGGCCGAATCGGCCGCCCCCGAATGCGCGGTGCTTTCATTTTTCGGACAAGCGGTGCCGACCGGCAGCCAGGAATGCGTCTGTAGCTCGCGGATCAGCGCCTCGCGAAGGATGCCGTCGACCTCGCTGCGGGCAAAGCCCGGGGTGGGGACCAAGACGAGACGGTCGCGTGGCGGAAGCGCGCGGGCGAAATCGGCATAACCCTCGGCAAATTCGACAATGCGGGCACCAGGAAGGACACGCCGACGGTCCGGCTGCATGGGAATGTCAGCGATCAGCAACGCCGGCAGCGACAACTCCTCGTCGGATCGCGTGGGCGCGCGCAGCACATCATCCACGGCAGGCACCGGCCTACCATCCCGCAGCGGCAACAACCAGCGCGCCCGCGCAGTTCGGTACTCCCACCAAACCCGCCGCTGCGCCCCAGGGCCATCGATACGCAGTTCTCTGAGCCCAAGCCCTGCGGATCGGCGTTCGCTCAGGTCTGCACCGAATACCAGATCTCGAGTTTCCTGCGACCCGTTCCGGTCCATCTGCTCGCCGCTCGGGTTCGCGACGGTATCACCACTGCCGTCGAGCGTGCCTTTTCGGCCGCGCGGATATGAATCGCCGGCGTCGAAATCCTCGCTGCCTGGCAGGTATTCGTTGTTCAGATCGGTGACTGTGCTCGTGATCTCGTCGTCGCCGATGTGGATGCTTTGTAGGGCGGGCAGTTCCAGGAGGAGGTCTGCGGCCTCGGCGCGCATGGCGGCAAGGAGGGATTGGGGGTCGATGCTGGGGCGCAGGCGCAGGACGATCTCGGTGTCTGCGTCGGGTGGCGGAGCGGCCTCGGTCGGCCAGGCCAGCCGAAGGACGGGTGGTGTGAAGGTTTCGGCGGGGCCGGGGATGGTGATCGCGTTGTCGCGCAGGGCTTTCCCGGTGAGATCGTGGGAGAACCGCAGGGAGCCGGTGGTCGATCGCACCTCGATCTCGTCGCTGACCGTGCGTACGGCAGTGAAGCCGACACCGAAGCGACCGACGCTCGCGGCCGGATCCGCCTTGCCGGAGGCCCGCAGCGCGGTCAGCGCGTGTACACCCGAAAGATCCAGCGGTGCACCGGTATTCGAGATGTGCACGGCGCGGTCGACAAGACGCACGACCACTCGCCCCGCCACACCGGCCTTGGCCGCCGCATCCGCGGCGTTCTGCGCCAACTCGGTCAGCAGCCGATCCCGATACCCCGCCCGCACCAGATCCGCCTCGGTCGCCGCATCCTCCCGCAACCGAGTAGGCGAATCACCCCAAGCCGCAAGAACCCCCGCCCGTAGCCGCGCTGTCCCGAACGGATCCCCGGCTCCGCCCTCCGCGCTCATCCCTGCAGCGATGACCCGAACTCCGGCCGAGCCGCAGCCCCGGGCCCACTGCCACCCGCAGCGTCCGTAGCTCCGCCGTCAGCGTCGTCCCGCCCACCGTCATCATCTGCAGCCGCACTGTCCGAATCGGCCGGCTCTGCATCCGATTCCGGCTGAGCCACCGCCACTCCGGCGCTCGACTCGGTGGCAGCCGTGTCGCCAACCATGCCAATCGTCACTGCCTCTGCGGCCGATTCCGCCGGGCTGGTCGAATCCGTCACAGCATCGCCCGACGCTGTGTCGCGCGGCTCGGCCACGGCTTCAGATGCGGCTCGATCATTCGGTTCGGCTATGCTCGCGGCCTTGCTGGTGTCCCTGGCGGTGGACGTCGACTCGTCCTCGGTACCGGTGACCGAATCCGGCGCGGCTTCGGTCGCGGGCTTGCGCAATGCCTGCGGCGGGATCACATCGAAAGCGGCGTCGTCGTATGCCTCGTACAGCGGCGATCCCCCGCCGGTCGGGACTTCTACATCGGAGTGCGCGCCACAGCCGTATTCGGCGTGGACTACGTGGCCGTCGGCGCCCATGGCGTTTCCGCAGACGCCGAAGGCGGAGCGGAGGGCGCCGGCGAGGGGGAGGTAGAAGCCGCAGCGGCCACAGGTGGAGGGGGCGGCCTTGGCCATATCGGTGTCGGGGCCGAATTCGGAGTACCAGCGTTCGGCGGCTTCGTCACGGCCCTCGCGGCTGAGCACCTTGGTACGGCCGAGGCCGATTTCCAGCGCGACCTCGTCGACGGCCGGATCGCCGCTCGCAACGTAGCCGGGCACCAGGCGCGGATCGTTCGCGGGCGGGGCAAGCAGGTCCCCGGGCGCCAGATCGCCGGGGCGGATGCGCAGCTCCCACGGGACGAAATCGGGTGCTACCAGCGCGTCCGGACCGGGCAGCAGCGCCGATTCGCTCACCGTCGCGTACTGCGCGCCGGGCGGGGCGGCCACCACGACCGCCCACTGCCAGCCGCGGTAACCGGGCAGGCTGGCCTCGAATCGGTGGGTTGCCGCGGCCTCGTCCTCCGCGGTGACACCGAGATGCGCGCCGACGCCGGTCGGCTCCAGCTCCAGGAGCGCACGGCGGGCCACGTCGACGGCATCGGCAAGGATCGGCCGCACGCCGGACTGCGAAACAGATACTGCGCTCACGACCTACATTTTGCCGTATGAAGCACAATCGGCGTTCGTTGGCCGTCGTTGTCCTGGTCAGCCTGCTCGGAATCACCGGATGCGGCAGCTCCGGCGACGATCCGCCGCGACTGCGCATCGAAGTGGTCGGCACCCGTCCGCACGATCCGCGGGCGTTTACCGAGGGTCTCGAGGTCGACGGCACCGTGCTCTACGAAGCCACCGGCATGCCGGGCGCGTCGGGCGTGCGCGTCACCGATCTGACCACCGGCGACGAATTGACCCGATCCGAACTGCCCGCGCCCTACTTCGGCGAAGGCGTCACCAAAGCCGGTACCACCCTCTGGCAGCTCACCTGGCGGGACGGGGTGGCGATCGCCCGCGATCCGGTGACACTGGCCGAACGCAGCAGGGCTTCCTACGACGGCGAGGGCTGGGGCCTGTGCACCCGCGCGGACACATTGGTGATGAGCAATGGCACCGATACCCTCACCTTCCGCGATCCGGTCACCTTCGCCCCGACCGGCACCGTCACCCTCACCACCCGAAACCGCGCCAACCTCAACGAACTCGATTGCGCCGCCGATGGTTCCGTCTACGCCAATGCCTATCCGACCGACGAGATCCTGCACATCGATCCCGAAACCGGCCGCGTCCTCGCGGTCATCGACGCGAGCGGACTGCTGCCCGCGACCGTGCGCGCGGGCACCGATGTGCTCAACGGCATCTCCCAACTGCCCGGCACGGACCACTTCCTGATCACCGGCAAATACTGGCCGACCATCTTCGAGGTCCGATTCGTGCCGGAGTGAGTGAGCGCAGCGAGCGAACCAACAACACAGCTGAGCGCAGCGAGCGAACCAGCAACACAGCCGAGCACTCGCTCATGCCGGTCCGAGCGCCAGCAAGGTGCAGGCATGAGCCAGCCAGGTCACCTTTCCGGACGGGTTGGACCGGCAAGTGAACCCAAGTCGCCGATGTACGACAGAATTGAAGCCGTGACTACTCCCCGCGATCCCTCCGGTTCCGACCGTGGTCCGTGGGATGGCGAGGAGTCCCCACCGATCCAGCGTCACCCCGGTTACAACCGCTACCCGCCACCCCACACCGCACCTCGTCGGTCCTCGCTTCCGCCCTTGCCGCCCGAACCGCCGCAACGCCGCGAACCACCGCCGACCAAACCACTGCCCGGCGGTTCCGCGAAACCAGCAGACCCGCCCGAGCCCGAAACCCCGGCCGAGCCGCCGCGCATACCCCGCAAGCTGACCGTCACCCGGGTCGCCGCCATGCGCGGCCGTGAACTCACATCCCGCGGCGTCGCCACCTTCCAGCGTGCCGCCAAGGCCGACGGTGCCGATAAATCCGGCCTCACCGCGCTGACCTACGCCACCATGGCGAATTTCGCGCTGGACGCCGCGATCGCGGTGGCCCTGGCCAACACCCTGTTCTTCGCAAGCGCGACCGCGGAGAGCAAAACCAAAGTCGCGCTGTACCTACTGATCACCATCGCCCCGTTCGCGGTGATCGCCCCGCTCATCGGACCGATGCTGGACCGCCTGCAGCGCGGTCGCCGCCTCGCACTTGCCACCTCGTTCGGCCTGCGCGCGGTGGTCGCGGTGGTGCTGATCATCGCCTTCGACAGCTGGGCACTGTATCCGCTCGCCCTGTGCATGATGATCGGCAGTAAATCGTTCTCGGTGCTCAAGAGCGCGGTGACGCCGCGCGTGCTGCCACCCGAAATCGATCTGGTGCGCACCAACTCTCGGCTCACCGTCTTCGGTCTGGTCGGCGGCACCATCGGCGCGGGCGCAGTCGCCGCACTCGCCGCCGTGATCGCCGGCTCCAATGGCGCACTGGTACTGGCCATCGCGATCGCGATCGCGGGCACCTACCTGAGCCTGCGCATCCCACGCTGGGTCGAGGTGACCGAGGGCGAGGTCCCGGCGACCCTCAGCTATCACGCGAAAACCGAAGTGCTCAGTCCGGCAACCGAAGCCACGGTGCCACCGCGCAAGCGCAGGCAGCCGCTCGGCCGTGCGGTCGTGACCGGGCTGTGGGGCAATAGCGCCATTCGTGTCTTGACCGGCTTCCTGACGTTCTATGTTGCCTTCGTCGCCAAGGCCACCGAACACGGCGGCTGGCAGCAGGCCGCTATGCTCGGCGTGGTCGGTGTGGCCGCGGCGGTCGGCAATTTCGCCGGCAATGCGACCGGCGCCCGGATCAAACTCGGCAAGCCGTCACTGATCGTGCTGGGCTGCACCGCCGCCTGCTGCGCGGTCGCCATGCTCGCGGTCTTCCTCAACAATCTGCTCGGCGCCGCATTGGCGACTCTGGTCGCGGCGGCCGCGAGCGCACTGGCGAAGGTCTCGCTGGATGCCTCCATCCAGGACGATCTGCCGCCGGAATCGATCGCGTCCGGCTTCGGCCGGTCCGAAACCGTCCTGCAGCTCAGCTGGGTCCTCGGCGGCGCGGCGGGTGTGCTGATGCCGACCACCTACTGGCAGGGCTTCGCGTTCATCTCCGCGATCCTGCTGTTCGGGCTGCTGCAGACCTTCATAAGCGACCGCGGCCACTCCCTGCTGCCCGGCCTGGGCGGCCATCGCCCGGAACATGCGGAGCAGGAAGTCGCGCCACCCCGACACACCGACGCCGACCGAGCCCCGCAACGCGGCCGGGAACGCGATAGCGACACTAAGCACATGCAACGAGGCACAGGAGACCCGATCTGTGAGTGATCGCAGCGAACGAACCAAAGACACAGCGACTCTGTTCGCGATGGAGCCGAGCGCCAGCGAGGCGCAGTCGTGAACAAGCCGAGTACTCGCACCATTGTCGCGCTATGCGTGGCGGCCCTATTGGTGTTCACCCTCGCGTTCGCCGGCGTGTTGACGGTGCTCGTCCGCCGGGCGGACCACCCCGACCCGACGGTCACCGCGTACGCCCACGGCAAGACCGTCACGGTGTCCCCATTCCTGTACTGCACAGTGAAGATGGAGAACTGCAAGTACGGCGAGACCGTCACCCTCGACGTCCCCGCCGGATATCCGCTGCAGCTGTCCCTGCCGAAGCGGATCGCCAACGCGCCCTGGCTGGCGCAGCTGGTCTACGTCACGCCCACCGGCGAGAAGGTGGACCGGGTGGTGAGCCGCAACAACTTTCCCGAGGGCGCCCTCGCTATCACCATCGATTCGAAGCCGGAGCCCGAGTTGCGGCTCGTCGGTGTCGAATTGCAGCTGCCGATCCTCGCGCGCGACGAGACCGGCCGGGAGTTCTACGTTCCGCACGCGGCTTGGTCGATCAGTACCTCGTCGTAGCGACTGCTTGCAGGTCGCTCGAAAGGGTCAGTAGCGACTGCTTGCAGGTCGCTCGAAAGGGTCAGTAGCGACTGCTTGCAGGTCGCTCGAAAGGGTCAGTAGCGACTGCTCGCAGGTCGCTCGAGGGTCAGCCTGAAAACGATTCGCGCGCTGCTCGGCAGGCCGGGCAGCGCGCGAAATGCGTTATCCGCGAACGTCAGTGATCGAGTTCGCGCGCGACCGCCCGCACCACTTCCGAAATGCGCTGCGCGGTCTTGCGATCCGGGTACTTGCCCTTGCGCAGATCCGGCTGCACCTTGGCCTCCAGCAAGGTGATCATGTCCTCGACCATCCCGTGCAGTTCATCCGGTGTGTGCTTGCGCGCGGCCGGTTCCTTGTGCGCCCCGCGATCGCGGTCCTGGCCCTGACGGACCGAGGGCGGCGATTCGAGCACCTTCAGACTCAGCGCCTGCGGCCCACGACGACCGGCGGCCATGCCGAATTCGACGCGCTGACCAGGCTTTAGCCCATCGACGCCAGCGGGCAGCGCGGACGAACGGACATAGACGTCCTCACCCTCGTCCTGGGAAAGGAAGCCGAAGCCCTTTTCGACGTCGTACCACTTCACCCTGCCGGTCGGCACTGCACTCACCCGTTCGTCATCGAAACTCGGGCCCCAGCGACCCGAGCACATCCGTCTGCCCAGGTGCTCGTCCGGCATACCGCCTCGGACAGCTCCTGTCAGTTTGCGAAAAGAACGCGCCCCACAGCTGTGCAGGACGCGATTCACACCGAGTCTACCCCGGTGCGAATAACGCAAGCACATCAGTTTTACGGTCGAGCAGTGACGAACCCATCCGCGCCACCGCCCCCGAGCCGCTCACCGCGCCGCGCGGGCGACCGGTTGCTGTACGTGGCACTCGGTCTGTTCGCGATCGGCTTGCTCGCGATCGTCGCCATATTCCTGACGCCGGTCCTCAGTGATTCCGCCCCGGGCCTGTGGCTGTATCTGCTGGCAATGCTGGCACCGCTCGGCTTCCTCTGCGCGGTCGTCTTCGCACTGTGGTCCGGCCGACGATCGCGGTAAACCGTTTAACCCTGCTAATCGTTACCGAATCTCGGATGTGATCCTCGTCACATCACGGCGCGATAACGAAGCGGCGGCGGCCGGCGAACGGTTCGTCCGCACCAGCTCTCAACTGCGCGGAAGCGTCTCTGACGCAACCGATACCGGTCCGAGACCCGAGCAGACCCGCCGGTTACCAAATAGTGATTTTTCGCGGCAATCGTCGTACCGTCTTACCCAGCCGGGACAACCGGCAACCACCGGCCCGCCGCATCGAACCTCGCCCCGCGGGTACCGGAACCCCAAGGAAGCAGGGGTGAGGGCGGGACGGACGACCTCTCCGTCCGGACCACTTGCAGATGCGTACGAGAGGCAGACGAACCCGTAATGAGTGGACGCCATCGCAAGCCAACCTCCACCGGGCGCACCGTAGCCAAGGTCGCCGTCACCGGCGCGATCATCGGCCTCCCGGGTGTGGCACTCGCTGGAAACGCCAGCGCGGCACCCGACTCCGACTGGGATCAACTCGCACAGTGCGAGGCCGGCGGCAACTGGGGCATCAACACCGGCAACGGTTTCCAGGGCGGGCTGCAGTTCTCGCCCAGCACCTGGAACGCCCACGGCGGCGGCGAATACGCCGCGACCGCCAACCAGGCCTCCCGCGAACAGCAGATCGCGGTCGCCGAGAAGGTCCTCGCCAGCCAGGGCTGGGGCGCCTGGCCCTCCTGCTCGTCCTCGCTCGGCCTGAGCAGCGCGTCGACCCCGCGCACCGCCCCCTCCTCCCCTGAGACCCCGCGCTGGAACCCGGTCCCCGCCGCTCCGCAGCAGCAGGCCGCCGCCGACCCGAGCCAGCAGGTCTTCGACGCGATCGACCGCGCCGTCGCCGTCGTACAGGGCCAGGGCGTGCAGATCCCGCAGGAAGCCCTCGATTTCTTCAATGCCGCCAAGGGCACTCAGCTCGACCCGGCCATCGTGAACTTCTACGAGGCGAACCAGGGCCTGCTGCCCTCCTGAGTCGCCACGAAGCAGACCATACGAAGAAGGTCCCCGCATCCGAGATGATGCGGGGACCTTCTTCGTATCCGCGGGTTTTCCGTACGGGCGCCGAGCGGTGTGCCGCTCAGCGGTTGATCACCGTATTCGGGTGCATGTACGGCAGCTGATCGGCCGGAACCGGAAATTCGGTGTCCTCACCGAACGGCGAGAGCCCACCGGAACGCGTCGACGAAAGTTCGGTGACCGCGTGGCCACCGTCCTCCACCGCGGGCCAGCCATTGTCGACATAGGGTTTCTTCGATTTGTTCACCACGACCACATTGTGGCATGCGAACGACCCGCCAGCACTGTGCCCTCCGCTGCTGCCCGCACCCGGCGACGGATAGACGACATCCACTAGGCTGACAAAATCGACAACATTCGGCCTGCGACGCAACGACTGATCTCGAGAGCACATGGGTAACTCGTCGGGGACTCCCAAAGCCGGACCGGGCACACGCCCGCCAGCCCGCGACGGCAGTCACGCAGCACCAACGACCGGCAAACGGCCCGCGGAGGCGGGGGAGCCTGCGACCGAATCCCTGGCCGGGTGGCTCGCGGCCCGCAGCGATGCGCAGTTGGTGGCCTTGCTCGAACTCCGGCCCGATCTGGCCGTGCCACTGCCCTCCTCCATGGCGGTGCTCGCAGCCCGCGCCGAGCAGCGCGCGTCGGTCCTGCGTGCCAGCGATGACCTGGACACACTCGAGTTCGCGATCGTGGAAACCCTTGCGGTGCATCGGGCGACGGGCTCCGGCGGGACGGCGATGAGTCGCAAGGCATTGCGCGTGCGATTGAAAGATCGGGTGAAGGTCGCGGCGATCGATGCCGCGCTGGCCCGGCTGTCCGATCGTGCGCTGGTCTGGAACGACGGTGACGACCTACATCTGGTCCCGGCCACCGCCGAGGCGCTACCGTGGCCGATCGGCAGCACCACCGAAATTCCGGATGCGCTGACCGAGCCCGAGGTGCTCACGGCCCTCGCGGCCGTTTCACCCGCCGAACGCGCGCTGCTGGACAAGCTGGCCACCACGGGCCCGCGCGGACGCACCAGGGACGCCGCATCGGGCACACCGGCCGACCGCCCGATCCAGTTACTACTCGGCCGCCGATTACTGCACTGGATCGACGACGAGACGGTCGAACTCCCGATCACCGTCGGCCAGGTGTTGCGCCGGGAGCCGGTGACCCATCCGCACGCGTTGAAACCACCGGAGCCGACACCGGCGAAGCACACCCCCACCGAGGTGAATGCGGTCGCGGCGGGCGAAGTCGGCGAGCTGCTGCGGCACTGTGCCGACATTCTGGAGGCGCTCGGGCAAGCGCCCGCGCCCGCATTGCGCGCGGGTGGGCTCGGTGTGCGGGAGTTGCGCCGCATCGCCAAGCAGACCGGTATCGACGAACCGCGCGCCGGACTGCTCGTCGAACTGCTGACCGCGGCCAAACTCGTCGAGAAGGGTACGCCGGACCCGCCACCGGAATTCGACTCCACCGACGACTTCTGGGCGCCGACACCGGCCGCCGACGGCTGGCGGGACGCACTGCCGGCGCGCCGCTGGGTGGCGCTGGCACAGGCCTGGCTGGACCTGGACCGCATGCCGTGGATGATCGGCATGCGCGACGCGAACGACAAACCACTGGCGGCATTGTCGATCGAACTGCGCACCCCGCACGCACCACGCGACCGACGCACCGTGCTGAATCTGCTGGCCGAATATCCGACCGGCACCGCACTCGACCCCGCCGGTATCGGCCGGCTGCTGGCCTGGCGGCAACCTCGGTGGCGCAGACACTTTCGCGCCGAGGCGGTCGAGCACACGCTGGCCGAGGCCGCGGCGCTCGGTTTCCTCGGACGCGGTGCGCTCGGCTCACCGGCACGGGCACTGCTGCACGGTTCCCCGGCCAGTGCGTCCGATGCCGAGGCCGAGATGGAAGCGGCGCTGCCGGAACCGATCGATCACGTGCTGGTTCAGGCGGATCTGACGATCATCGCGCCCGGTCCGCTGACCCCGGAGCTACAGAACCGGGTAGCACTCATGGCCGATATCGAATCCGCGGGTGCGGCAACGGTTTACCGGATCAGCGAAACGTCGGTGCGGCGCGCGCTGGATGCCGGGATGACCGCAGCCGAACTGCATACGCTGTTCACCACGCACTCCCGCACCCCGATCCCGCAATCGCTGACCTATCTGATCGATGACGTCGCGCGCAGGCACGGCCAGTTACGGGCCGGTATGGCGCAGTCGTTCGTCCGCAGTGACGATCCGACACTGCTCGCACAGGTGCTGAGCTCGCCGGTGGCGAGCGAACTCGCGCTGCGAGCCATCGCACCCACCGTCGCCATCGCCCAGGCCCCGCTCGGCGAATTGCTCGAACGGTTGCGCGCGGCCGGATTCGCGCCGGCCGGTGAGGATTCCGCGGGCACCATTGTCGATCTACGCCCGCGCGGCGCCCGCATCGCGGTGCGCCCACATGCCAGGCAGCCGTATCGTCCGACGCCGCCGAGCACCGAACAGCTCACCCTGCTCGTCGCGGAACTGCGCGCGGGTGAGCGGGCCGCCAGCGCCCGCCATGGCCAGTCGGTACGCCCCGACGGCACCAGAACCAGTACCGCCGCAACCCTGGCGCTGCTGCAATTGGCGGCGCGGGTGCGGCGGTCGGTCAATATCGGTTATGTCGACGCCAGCGGCGTCGCGTCACAGCGCGTGGTCGAACCGTTGAAGGTCGGCAACGGTCAGCTCGACGCGCTGGACCCGGTGACCGGCGCGATCCGGCATTTCACCTTGCACCGGATCGCGTCGGTCGCGCTACTCGAGTAGATCAGCCCTTGGTGGCGCCGAGGCAGAAGGTCACCTTCGGGTCCGGAACTGTCACGAAGCTGGTCGCGTCCGCGCCGCACTGCAATTCGTCGGCCTGACCGTCGATGCGCTTCATCACCTTGAAGGTGGCTTCGGAGGAAGAGCAGTCCACATACTTGTACGGGTTGGTGCCGACATCGGCGTAGCAGCTGCCCTGCTTGAAGTTCGGCGCGAGGCACATGTGGGCCTGGCCGCCACTGACCAGATCCTCAGTGTAGGTGGTGTACTCGGCCGCGCAATCGAGCTTCTTGTCTGCGGTCTGGAAGACCTTGTAAACCGCCTTCGGCGACGAGCAGTCGACCGGCTCGGACTTGGTGGCCGATGACGAACTGTCGGTGACATTGATGCACTCACCGACCTTCGCCTTGGCGGTCTCGGACTTGCTTGCATTGTCGAGCGCCGAACAACCGGTCACCACGGCCACCAATGCGCCCACCGCCAGGAGGGCGAGCACAATGCGTGCCAGCAGCCTCATTCCTGGGAACTTCAACGTGAAACCCTCTCTAACCGAACCTGTTCACGCAAGTCGTGAACGCCGTGAGGATACCGTCACGGTCACCCGAATCGCATCAGCAGTTCGGACGACCGACCAAACCGAAGCGCAGCTCAGTGCCCGTAGAGTCCGGTCAGCCCCATCAGCGCGAGACCGACGAATTTCGGGATGAGGTTGGCCAGGACCATGATGCCGAAACTGTTCACTATCAATGCCTTTCGCGTTCCAAACACGTGTACGTTTATCCAGTACGTGCACTCTGTCGCTTCTGGAGACCCGGTCGTTACGCTTGGCAAGCATGAGGCTCGAAGAGGTCGCCGTCGACTTGTACGGACTCGACCCTGGTGAGTTCATAGCTGCCAGGGCGGTACGTGTGGCCGAGGCCAAGGATGCGGGCGATAGGGAACTCGCGACCGCCGTCGGCAAACTGCGCAAGCCGACGGTGGTTGCCTGGACGGTGAATCTGCTGGCCCGCTCCGCGCCCGATGATGTCGATGCGCTACTACAGCTCGGAGCCGCGCTGCGTACGGCGCAACGGGAATTGTCCGGAGATCAATTGCGCGCATTGACCACACAGCGGCAGCAGGTTGTCAATGCGCTTGCCAAGCGGGCGGGCGCACTCGCCGCCGATCGCGGACATCCGGTCACCGAGGGGGCGCTGCGTGAGGTGGGCCAGACACTTACCGCCGCACTGGCCGACGACGCGGTCGCCGAGCAGGTGCGCAGCGGAACATTGGTGACATCGGCGAGGTATGCAGATTTCGGACCGAGTGGTGCCACACTCACCTCGGTAAGTGGAACGGGCACAACGGAATCCGCCGAACCCGAGGCAGGGGACAACGCGCGCCAGGAACTCGATGATGCACGTGAGATCTTCGAATCCGCCCGTGCGGCAAGGGATTCAGCACAGGATGAAGCCGATTCGGCGGCAAACCGGTTGGCCGAGAGCGAATCCCGCATCGCGGCATTGCGCGAAGAGCTGGCACACGCCGAACAGCAGCAGCAGTTCGCACGCACCGCCGATCGTGGTGCGCAGGAGCAATTGCGCGCGGCCCAGAAACGGCTCGATCGGGCCGAGCGCCGGGTGGAACGGGCCCGCGAGCGCGTCGACTGAATGTCAGCCGCGCAGTGCGCCCGGGTAGAGATATTCGTCCGGGGGCAGTGCGGTGCGGTTCAGCCAGGCGTCGAAGAATCCGCTCAGGTCGGTAGGGGATTTCGACTGCATGAAGGTGCGGAACTCCGGCATCGAGGCATTGCCGTAGGCATGCGCGGCGTTGAATTCCCGGACAGCGGCGAAGAATACGTTGTCGCCGAGTTGTTTACGCAGGGCGTGCAGGAACAGCGGACCGCGATAGTAGACAGAGGTGAATTCATTTCCGACGCCCGGGTTTTCCAGCGGGATATCCCAGAATTTCTGGTCGGCACCGTATTGCCGAATGGTCTCGCGGTAGCCCGCGTCGACGTCCTTGCCATCCATGCGCTCCTGCCATAGATAGTCGGCGGTGTAGCTGGCGAAGCATTCGTTGAGGCAGATATCGGACCAGTGCCGCACCGATACCGAATCACCCCACCATTGGTGCGCGATTTCGTGCACCACAGTCGGCAGATCGGTCCACGGTGCGTAGATCGGGCGGGTCTGGGTCTCCAGTGAGAACTCAAGATCTGCGTCGACGTAAATGCCACCCGCGGCGTCGAACGGATAGGGACCGTAGAGCGCTTCCGCGAAATCGAGGATTTCGGGCAGGCGCTGTTCGATATCCCGGTTGCGCTCCGCATTCGGAGCGAATGCGCTGATCAGCGGGGCGCCGTTGGCGCGGCGCTGCTCCAGGTAGCTGTAATGATCGATCGCGATGGTGGTCAAATACCCGAGCACCGGTTGATGCGTTTCCCATGTGACGTTGCGCTTGGCACCGGTGACCACGTCTTCGGCGCGCACCCCGTTGGAAACCACCTCCCATTCCTCGGGAACCGACGCGTGCAGGGTGAAGGTGGCCTTGTCCAGCGGGGTGTCGTTGAGCGGATACCAAGTGGTGGCCGAATGCGGTTCCCCCGCGACGACGGCGCCGCCGCTGGGCGCATAGGTCCAGCCCGCGCCCTCGGTATTCCTGGCCTGCCCGGAGTAGTCGATGGTCACGGTGAAGGGCAGACCGGGCAGCAGCGGCAGCAAGGGGGTCAAGGTCAGTTCGTGCGCGCCATTGCGATCGAAGGCGGCGGGCAGGTTGTTCACCGAGACCATGCGCACATCCGGGCCGTCGAAGTCCAGATTGAACATCCGCAGCGGCTGCGTGGCGGTGGCGTCGATTCTGGTCGTACCGGTGAGCTGATGACTGGGCGGGTCGTAATCGATGGTGACCTCGTAGTGGCCGACATCGTAGCCACCATTGCCGTCCAGCGGATAGTACGGATCGTCGAGACCCGGCGCGCCGACGAGCGGATCGGCATTCGCCGGAACCGGGGCGGCGACCAGTGCGCCGATCACGGCCACACACAACCAGCCGGCCAACCTCATACGACCACCACCCTTTTCATGGCCCCACCTGACCTCGGTGGATGGTAGCCGCTTCAGTCCGCGCTACCGCTCAGCGCCACCGACGCGCCGAGGCCGAAGATCATCGCACCACCCACACCACCGACCGCCTCCAGTCGTTGCGTCGAACGGGCGAACCAGGCGCGCGCCGATGCGGCGAGCAGGCCCCACGCGCTATCGGAGACCAGCGCGATCACCAAGAAGATGGTACCGAGGATCAGGAACTGCAGCTGCAACGAACCCGCCGACGGTACGGCGAAATGCGGCAATACCGCCGAGAAGAAGACGATCGCCTTGGGATTGGTCAGCCCGACGAACACGCTCTGCCGAAACACCTTGGCATCGGCGGGGTCCATCTGGGCGTTCAGTGCCGCCCGCAACGCCTTGCGCTCGCGAATCGCCTGGACCCCGAGGTACATCAGATAGAGCGCACCGGCGAACTTCACCACGGTGAGCGCGAGCGCCGAGGCCGCGAGCAGGGTGCCGAGCCCCACCGAGACCAGCAGTAGCGCGATGAAAACGCCCGCGGAGTGACCGAATACCGAGATCAGGGCGGCGCGACGGCCGAGTGCGAGAGCTCGGCCGATGGTGAAGAGCACACCGGGTCCGGGGATGACGATGATGACGATCGATGCGGCGATGAAAGCCAGCAGGTTGGACGCCGGAATCATTTACCGAGTGTATTCGGCGGCGCAAGTGAATTCGGCTGATCAGGAGCCCAGGTCGCCGGGGAGCTGGTGTGGGTCGAGCAGCAACCGTTTGGCGGAGGTGCGCCGCACCTTGTCGGCGAGTTCCAGATTATCGGTGAGCAACCGCCATTCGACCTCGCTGATGGCCGCGCGAGCCCGATCGATGACCGTGCCGTCGCGGGTGCCCCAGGCGATCGGCATGGCACTGACCGACTGCCAGCGCTCGCCGACCTGACCCGGCGCCCGATCGGTGCGCACCGCGACCGACGGCACCCGTTCACCCGCGCGCTTCTCATGCCCTGGCAGATCCCTGACCTTCCTGATCACCAGGGCATAGCGCGGGTCAGGGGTCTCCGGCTTCGAGATATCGACCAGTGCGAGCAGCACCACCCCACTCGGATGCGTTTCGGAGACGACCGCGGGGACCAGCTCACCATCGGCATAGAGCTTGTCGATGTTGGATCGGTGCGGTGTCCAGAACGCCACCCACAGTGCGACCACCGCGCCGAGCGCGAATGCGACAGCTAACAGATAGGCCCACGGATGGTTCAGCCAGATCAGGAGAGCGGTGCCGGTCGCGGCGACGACGGCAGCCGCGATCGCCATGAAACGCAGCCGACGTAGGTCGGCGAAGACTTCGTTGACCGCATGGGCGTGCTGCCGATCCACCGCGAATTCGAAGCGTCGCACGTCTCATTCCTATCATCCCCAGCAGACGTATCGGAGCTAATTCCTCCGCTCATCCGATGGCCGGTCCCAGCAAGTCATCGGCATCCGTAATGCGATAGGCGTAACCCTGTTCGGCCAGGAAACGCTGCCGGTGCGCGGCATATTCGGCATCCAGGGTGTCACGTGCGACGACCGAATAGAAGTGGGCTTGGCCGCCATCGTGTTTCGGCCGCAACAACCTACCGAGCCGTTGCGCTTCTTCCTGGCGCGAACCAAATGTTCCCGAAACCTGTACCGCGACAGAGGCTTCGGGCAAATCGATGGAAAAGTTCGCAACTTTGCTCACCACCAGCACCGGAATCTCACCGCGCCGGAAGGCGTCGAAAAGTTCTTCGCGCTCTTTGGTTTTCGTCGAACCCTGAATGACCGGTGCATTGAGATCCGCGCCGAGTTCATCGAGTTGATCCAGATACGCACCGATCACCAAGGTCTGCGCATCCTTGTGCTGGGCCAGAATCGACTCCACCACAGGGATTTTCGTGCGAGCGGTCGAACAGAGCCGGTAGCGCTCCTCGGGCTCGGCGGTGGCATAGGCCATCCGCTCGGCATCGGTGAGGGTGACCCGGACCTCGATACAGTCTGCGGGGGCGATCCAGCCTTGCGCCTCGATGTCCTTCCACGGTGCGTCGTAGCGCTTGGGGCCGATCAGCGAGAACACATCGCCCTCGCGGCCGTCCTCGCGCACCAGAGTCGCGGTGAGACCGAGCCGACGCCGCGATTGCAGATCGGCGGTCATGCGGAAGACCGGGGCGGGCAGCAGGTGCACCTCGTCATAGATCACCAGGCCCCAATCCCGGCTGTCGAAGAGTTCGAGGTGCTTGTACTCGCCCTTGGTGCGGCGGGTGATGACCTGATAGGTGGCGATGGTGACCGGACGGATCTCCTTGCGCTCACCGGAGTATTCGCCGATCTCATCCTCGGTCAACGAGGTTCGCGCGAGCAGCTCACGCCGCCACTGCCGTCCGGCGACGGTATTGGTGACCAGGATCAGCGTCGTGGCTTGCGCCTTGGCCATCGCGGCCGCGCCGACCATCGTCTTGCCCGCACCACACGGCAGCACGACGACACCGGAACCACCGGCCCAGAACGAATCGGCCGCCATCTCCTGGTAATCGCGCAGATGCCACTGGCCGCCGATGTAATCCAGCTCGATCGGATGTGCCTCGCCATCGACGTAGCCCGCCAGATCCTCGGCCGGCCAGCCGATCTTCAGCAGCATCTGCTTGATCCGGCCACGCTCGGACGGATGCACGACGACGGTGTCCTCATCCACCCGAGCGCCGAGCATCGGGGCGATCTTCTTGTGCCGCAGCACTTCCTCTAGCACCGCACGATCCAGACTGACCAGAGTCAGCCCGTGCGCCGGATTCTTCACCAGCTGGAGCCGGCCGTACCTGGCCATGGTGTCCACGATGTCGACGAGCAGTGGCTGCGGCACCGCATATCGCGAGTAGCTGACCAGGGCATCCACCACCTGCTCGGCATCATGCCCCGCGGCTCGCGCATTCCACAGCGCCAACGGCGTCACCCGATAGGTGTGCACATGCTCCGGCGCCCGCTCCAATTCCGCGAACGGCGCAATGGCCTGCCGCGCCACCCCGGCCAACTCGTGGTCGACCTCCAAGAGCAGCGTCTTGTCACTCTGAACGATCAGCGGACCGTCGGTCACAGCTCCGCCTCCGCTGCGACCGGAGGTGCTGTGCCTATGGCTTCCTCGCTGCGCTCGATCACGATCTCTCCTCGTATACGGCGTCCGGCTCATTGCCCGATCGCTCGTGCGACTCCGGTCCATTCTCCCCGACACCACCGACAGTCCGTCGGATGCGGCATCGACCGGCCCGACGGGCGTAGCTCGCGTCGGCTCCGCACATACAGCGTCCGAGCGGCCTGTTTTGTTCCGGGGCGAATGTGCTGACCGCCTCTCCGGAATCCCGTGAAGCCCGCGGCTAATGCGTCCCGGTTTAGATCTGGAACTGCAGAATCTCTTCGCCACAGATGGACTGCCCGGTAGGCAGGAATCCGGACGACTTATAGAGTGACTTGGCAATGACATTCTCGGGAGCGACCCCCAGGCGTAGCACCTGTGCTCCGAGTTCCTCGTGGACTTCACGGACCACCTCGCGAAGCGCGGCACGACCCAAGCCTCGATGCTGAAAACGGTGGTCGATCATCAGCCGATAGAGCCAGACATGACCGTCATCGGGGTCCGGACCATACATAACAAAACCAACGATGTCGCCCTCGAATACCACTGCCTTGGTCAAGAAGCCGGGAAGGAACCGACTCTCAGCAATCGAGTAGAGGTTCGAGGCAATCAACCCGCGCTGATCGTCAGCGACGTCGAGTTCAGCCACTTCCTCCCAGTTCTGTCGACCAAGATGTTCAAGTTGCACTGTCGTCATCACAGCCCGGTTCTACCGAGAACTGCCGTACCAACGCCACCGAGTTTCGACGCCACCTTGCCGGTCCACCGCCGCTCAACTGGACCGAGACGGGTGCGCCGTGCGTGCGTGAGGATCGGAGACATGATCGAAACCACGGCGATTCTGGGTGTGGCGGCGGCCGCGTTGGGCATGGTATTGACGCCGGGCCCGAACATGATGTATCTGGTGTCGCGCAGTGCTTCGCAGGGACGGCGGGCCGGATTGGTCTCACTCGGCGGGGTCGCGGCGGGGTTCGGGGTCTATCTGGCAACGGCGACGGCGGGGATTACTGCGGTGTTCGCCGTCGTGCCCGGCCTCTACCTGGCGGTGAAGTTGGCGGGTGCCGGGTATCTGTTATGGCTGGCCTGGCAGGCGGTGCGGCCCGGCGGGACCTCGGTGTTCGCGCCGGCGGAGTTGCCAGCGGATCCGACGCGGCGATTGTTCACCATGGGATTGGTCACAAATCTGCTGAATCCGAAGATCGCGATCATGTACATGGCGTTGATTCCGCAGTTCGTGGTGCCCGAGCACGGCCGGGTGTGGTTGCAGAGTCTGTGCCTCGGCACGGTGCAGATCGCGGTGGCATTGACGGTGAACGGACTGATCGTGGCCGGAGCGGGCGGGATCGCCGCCTTCCTCACCGGTCGGCCGCTGTGGCTGCGGGTGCAGCGCTACGTCATGGGCACCATGCTCGGCGCAATCGCGGTGCTGCTCGCGACCGACCGTGCGCGGCCGATGCCTGCGTGAACCCAGGTCCCGGGAAGTATGTGATCGTGTGCGCATGGCGCATTTCGATTCCGCGGTGAATACCGCTCAGCATGTCGGTGAGTTATTCGGCGTCGTCGCCTTCGCGACGTCGGGGGCACTGCTCGCCGTGCGGCGCGGATTCGATGTGTTCGGGATCGTGGTGCTGGCCTGCAGTACGGCGCTGGGTGGCGGTGTCATTCGGGATCTGCTGATCGGCCGGACGCCACCCACGTCGTTCGTCGATCTCAGTTATTTGTGGACCGCGCTGCTCGCGGCCGTGGTCATCTTCTTCTGGCATCCGTCGCCGCGCGTGACCGGCCGTCCGCTGGAGGTGGCCGATGCGTTCGGGCTCGGACTGTTCTGTGTGACCGGCACGGTGATCGCCTACACCCACGGTCTCGGCGCGCCTTCGGCCACACTGCTCGGACTGGTCACCGCGATCGGTGGCGGAGTGATCCGCGACCTGCTCGGCGGGCAGACGCCGAGTGTGCTGATACCCGAGCAGATCTATGCGGTACCAGCGCTATTCGGTGCCGCCGCGACGGCGACACTACTGCATTTCAATGCCTTCAACCCGATCACCGGCGCCGGCGCAGCACTCGGGGCCATCGCATTTCGCTTGCTCGCGCTGCGATACGACTGGCACGCACCGCAGGCGCGGCGGCGCCCGCAGGACCGGGCCTAGCTCACTCGCACGCCCGCCCGGAGTCGGCGCACGCCCTCGTCCAAGGTTTCGTCTCGTTTGCAGAATGTGAAGCGCACCAAGTGATTCCATGCCTCGCTATGATCGGCGAAGACGCTGATCGGCACAGCCGCGACACCGAGGCGAGCCGGTAGTTCCCGGCAGAAGGCCAAGCCGTCGCTTGCGCCCATCGACGTGATGTCCGCGCAGATGAAGTAGCCCCCCGCGCTCTGCTTCACGCCGAAACCGGTGTCCTTCAGGGCGGCGGCGAGCCGGAGTCGCTTGTCCGACAGCGTGTCTCGTAGTCCGGCGACCCAGCCGAGTTCATTTTTCAGCGCGTGCGCGACGGCGGGTTGAAACGGCCCACCGGCCACAAATGTCAGGAACTGTTTGGCCGCGAGCACACCGTCGACGAGTTCGGCCGGACCGAGTGCCCAGCCGGTCTTCCAACCGGTGACGCTGAAAGTCTTTGCCGCGCTGGACACCACAACCGTGCGCTCGGCCATCCCGGGCAGAGTGGCGAGGCTGATGTGCTCGTTGCCGTCGTAGACGAGGTGTTCGTATACCTCGTCGGCGAGCACCAACAGGTCGTATTCGCAGGCGATTTCCGCGATCGCGGTCAGATCGGCGCGGTCGAGTACGGTGCCGGTCGGGTTGTGCGGCGAATTGACGATCAGCATCTTGGTCGCGGGCGTGATGGCGGCACGCAGACTGTCCAGGTCGAGTACGAAGCGGTCACCGTCGGCGACGAGATGGGCCGTGCGCCGTCGCGCTCCGGCCAGCGCGACCGCGGCGGCATAGGAGTCGTAATAGGGTTCGATCAGCACAACCTCTCGGCCGGGCTCCACCAGACCGAGCACAGCGGCACTGATCGCCTCCGTCGCACCGACGGTGACCAGGACCTGGGTGTCCGGGTCGTAGTCGGTGCCGTAGCGGCGGGCCCGGTCGGCGGCGATGGCGCGCCGCAGGACCGGCATACCGCGGCCGGGCGGGTACTGGTTCAGCCCGTCCGCGATGGCCTGGCGCGCAACCTCGAGCATGCCCGCGGGGCCGTCGGTATCCGGGAAGCCCTGACCCAGGTTGATCGCCTCGTACCGGACGGCTAACTCGGTCATCTCCGCGAAGATCGTGGAGGCAAAGGGGCGCAGGCGGGCGACGGTCGCGGGTTGCGAGGACATATCCGGAGGGTAGCCCAGCGATCGCTATTGTTGCCATCAGATAGCGAACAGCTATATTTCACTTTTGAGTTGAGCCTTCTACCTGCATGGTTGTGCGTTTTCTCAACGACGGCTAGCCTCGCCGTGTTCTACCTCACACAACCGCCGTCCTGCGGCGGTATCTTGAAAGGGGCGCTTTATGGCCTCGTATCTGGACCTGGTACTGCAGCCGGCCGCGTCGGAGGTCGCCGGAACGGTACTGGGTTTCCTACGCAACGTCGCACACGACCTGATCGCCGGCTTCGGCTCCTCCACCGGCGATTGGTTCAGCGGCTCATCGACCGGCAATAGCGGCACCGGATCGTCGACCGGGGACTGGTTCCTGGGCTCGGCTACGCCGTAACCCAGCGGCGGTGTCAGGTCGGGCGATGAGGGCACGGCCTGGCACCGCCTCACCCCAGGCGGACGTGGGACAGTTTGTCCGGATTCGCGAGATCGTAGATACCCCAGACCAATCCGTCGCGAACCGCGAATCCCACCACGCGGGGCGGACCCTCGAGCCGCCCATACCCCGGGCCGACCCGGTGCACGACCAACCCCAACTGCCCGTTGACCGTGGCGAATTCGGATTCCAGAGTCGGTTCCGATGAGCCGTCGAAACTGTACTTGCGCAGCAGCCCGAGGAAGAAACGGGCGACCTTGTCCGCACCGGTGATGACATTGATCGCGGTGGATGTGGTGCCGTTCGCATCGCCGATCATCACCGAATCCGGGTGCAGCGCAGCGGTTATCGCGGTGATATCACCGGCGGACAGCGCGGCCATGAACATGCGCACCGCGGCCGCGTGCTCGACATCCGGAACGGGCGGCGGTGCCTGCGCGACGGACTTCCTGGCCCGCACCGCCAGTTGGCGCGCCGCCTCCACCGAAATGCCCAGGATTTCCGCGATCTCGTCGAAGGGCACCGAAAGCCCGTCATGCAGAACGACTGCCACCCGCTGCGGCGGCGTCAAACTCTCCAATACCACCATGGCCGCGAGGCTGCACTCCTGTTTGCGAACCACCGCCTCCAGCGGATCCGACATGGTCGATGGTGTGATACCGGTGACAACCGGCTCCGGAAGCCACTGCCCCACATAGGTTTCCCGGCGCACCGCGGCACTGCGCAAGTGGTCCAGACAGATTCGGCTGACCACGGTGGTCAGCCAGCCGCGTAGATCCTCGATCTCGGACTGATGCGCACCGGCCAGCCGCAGCCAACTCTCCTGCACCGCGTCCTCGGCATCGCTCGCACTGCCCGTCAGCCGGTATGCGACCGAGAGCAGATGCGCCCGATGCGATTCGAACAAGTCGGCGAGAAGAGCGGCAACCATTGAGCTGATTCTACGTTCCGCACCGAAGGCCCCGACGAGCCGGTCGCATGACACCATGCCTACATGGAGGATCACCCGCTATCCGACACAACCATCTGGTTGACGCGGCCGACCGAGGCCGATATCGACGATATCGCCGCCTGCTGTCAGGAGCCCAGCATTGCCGAGTGGGTGACGATTCCGGTGCCGTATCACCGGAAGGATGCCGAATCCTTCCTCGCCGACATGATCGCGCCGGGCTGGGCCACCCGCAGCCCGATCTGGGCGCTGCGGACGCGGGCCGATGGTCCGGTGGTCGGCATGATCGGTCTCAACGCGCGCGACGAATCGGCATCGGAGATCGGCTTCTGGTTGATTCCCGCGCTACGCGGCCGCGGGCTGATGTCGCGTGCGGTCGCCCTGGTGTGCGAATTCGGTTTCCAGCCAGACGGATTGGGGCTGAGCCGAATCAGCTGGCGCGCCTTCGTCGGCAACCATGCCTCGGCCGCAGTGGTCCGCCGCAACGGTTTTCGCTACGAGGGCATGGCGCGACTCGGCAGCATGCAGCGCGACCGCCGCCGCGATACCTGGCTGGCCGGGCGGCTGGCGACGGATCCGCCCGGCCCGGCCCCGGATTGGCCGGCCGGTGAATTCGACATCGTGTAGCGATTCGATAACGGGTGGCGGTCGGGCGACGGGTGGCTTCGACAAGGTTGTCGCCGTCAACGTGAATCTGTTCTGGACCAAACGACCGACCGCCGAACTGGCCCTGATCCGGCAGGTCCTCGTGCCCGACGGCACGCTGTATTTGTTCTACGGATACGGACAACCGGCCGGACCCGCCGGCGTCGGCCCGAAGCCCGCACCCGGACATCTCATCGACTATCTGGCCACCGCGGGCTTCGACGGTGCCACCGTCGGCTCCGGCGATATCCGCTGCGTCGTCGCGAGGCCGCGCCGAAATCCATAGCCGCGCCCCGGCTTTCACCGGGGCGACCGGCTCGGGATTCAGCGCTCGCGGCGCTGCCGCACCGCGTCGGCGAGGCGGTCGAGCTGGTCGGCCGTGGTCTCCCAATCGATGCAGGCGTCGGTGATGGACTGGCCGTAGGTCAATGCGTCCGCATGCCCGAGGGTCAGATCCTGGCGGCCCGCGACCAGGAAGCTCTCCAGCATCACACCGACTACGCCCGGCTCGCCCGCGGCCAACCGGCCCGCGATATCGGTGACCACATCGACCTGCTTGTTGTGATCCTTATTGCTGTTGCCGTGGCTGGCGTCCACCACGATCCGCTGCGGCAGCGACGCCTTCTCCAGCCGGATGCAGGCCTCGCGGACCGAGGCGGCATCGTAGTTCGGGCCGGTGCTGCCGCCGCGCAGGATCACATGGCAGTCCGGATTTCCGGTGGTGCGGATCAGCGCCGAGCGGCCGTCCAGGTCCGTGCCCGGGAATACGTGACTGGCCGCGGCGGCCCGCACACCGTCGACCGCCACCTGCACATCGCCGTCGGTGCCGTTCTTGATGCCGACCGGCATGGACAGCGCGCTGCTGAGCTGGCGGTGCACCTGGCTGGCCGCGGTGCGCGCGCCGATAGCGCCGTAGGAGACCAGGTCCGCGATGTACTGCGGGGTGATCGGGTCGAGGAACTCGCAGGCCACCGGCAGACCGAGCGCGGTGATGTCGACCAGTACCTTGCGGCCGATGCCAAGGCCGGTATTGACGTCGAAGGAGCCGTCCAGGTGCGGATCGTTGATCAGCCCCTTCCAGCCCAGGGTGGTGCGCGGCTTCTCGAAGTACACCCGCATCACGATGTGCAGCCGATCGTCGAGCTCGGCGGCCTTGGCGGCGAGGCGGCGGGCGTAATCCAGCGCGGCGACCGGATCGTGGACCGAACACGGTCCGACGATCACCATCAGGCGATCGTCGGAACCGTTGAGCACATCGACGGTGGCTTTACGACCGGCTCGGACCACGTCGGCCAGCGGATCGGTGATCGGGCGTACCTGGCGCACCTCGGCAGGTGAGCGCAACGGGCTCACACTGAGAGTGCGTTGATCGTCCAGATCGGAATGCCGCGCGTCGATGTCGGCTGCGGTAGTCATCGTTTGTGGGTTCCTTTACTTCAAGGCCGACCCACGGACGTGAAACCCGTCGAGCCGGTCCATCATCCGGCTCGGGGTGGAGGTGAGGTCAGCGCAAATGGTTGCCGCAGACCGACCCACCCGGGGCCGGCTTGCTAAACCAGAAATAGACGCGCTGCACGATGGTGACTGTACCAGGGCTGTGTTTTTGGCCGCGCGGGCGCGGCGGCCGTTCGGCACCTGTTGCACCCAACGCCGGATGGTCGAGGCTCGAGCATGTCGCTCGGTGCGGGTTGGGATGGCGCGAACAGCAGCCGTGCGGTCAGCCCAGCTGGCCCGGAACGTAACCACCGGCCGGGGTGCGGACAATCACGTTCAGCCGGTTCCATGCATTGATCGTCGCGATGGCGACGATGAGCGCGGCGGTCTGATCGTCGTCGTAGTGCTTGCGCACCTGCTCCCAGGTCTCGTCGCTGACGCCGCGACCGTCACCGATGCGGGTGGCCTCTTCGGCGAGGGCGAGGGCGGCGCGCTCGGCCTCGGTGAAGACGGTGGCCTCATGCCAGGCGGCGACCAGGTTCAGTCGCACCGAGGTCTCACCCGCGTGCGCGGCATCTTTGGTGTGCATATCGGTGCAGAAGCCGCAGCCGTTGATCTGGCTGGCGCGGATCTTGACCAGCTCGTAGGTGGCAGCGGGCAGGGAGGAGCCGTCGACGACCTTGCCCGCTGTGTTGAGGCGCTTGACGTAGCTAACTGCGATGGGATTGGCGTAGAGGTTGAAGCGCTGTTCCATGATCTGTGCCTTTCCATTCGGTTGGGTTCACAGAGAGGACGATGCAGCCCGGCCCAGTGTGACATCTCAAATGTGACCTGCATCACACGATAGGGCGCATTCCGGGTCGACCTGCACCGCGCTACTTATCGAAGGTGTAAGTGACGCCGGTCAGCTTCTCCGACAGCTCCCACAGGCCGCGCGCGCCTCGCTCGTCCTTGGATGCCGCGCTGGAACCGGACCGTCCCGGGTAGCCGCGCATGCCGCCCCATCCGTCCGGACCATAGAACGCGCCCGGATCGACCTGCTCGGTCGCCGCGTAGATCTCGGGCAGCGCACCCATTTCGGCGCTCTGCGCCAGCAGTCGGTTGCCCAGCGCCATCACCGTGTCCTGGATGGATTCGGTATGCGACTGCAGTTCCGTTGCGGCATAACCAGGATGCGCGGCCACCGAAATCTTCGACGAACCCGCCACGGTGAGCCTGCGCTGCAGTTCGTAGGCGAACATCAGATTCGCCAACTTCGCCTGACTGTAGGCGGCCCAGCGCTGGTATTTGCGGCGCTCCCAGTTCAGATCGTCCAGATCGATCTTGCCCATCCGGTGCGCACTGCTGGAGACGGTGACCACCCGGTCCGAGATCTTGTCCAGCAGTAGCCCGGTCAGCGCGAAGTGACCGAGATGGTTTGTGCCGATCTGCATTTCGAAGCCATCGACCGTCCGCTGCTCCGGCAGCGCCATCACGCCGGCGTTATTGATCAGCACGTCGACTCGGTCGACCGCGTCGGCGAACGCACGGACCGAGGCCAGATCCGCGAGATCGAGTTCGCGCACCTCGGCCCGCGCACCGATCTCCCCGGCCACTTTCTCACCCTTGGCCACATTCCGACAGGCCAGGATCAGCTGCGCACCCGCCCCGGCAAGCGCACGCACGGCCGCCGCCCCCAAGCCGCTGTTCGCCCCGGTGACAATGATCGTGCGGCCACTCTGATCCGGGATGTTCGAGGTATCCCAATGGCTCACATCAGGAAGTCTAGTTCGCGCCGCCACCATTCTCACGGCTCACGCCTGAGCCAGGATCTCCTCGTCGGTCATCGCCGCCACCTCGAGGTACAGCTTCGCGACGGCATCCAGGCGAATGGGCGTGCCGCGCCCGGCCTCCCGCTCGACCAGCCGTCCCGCCAATCCGGCCACCGTCCGCCCGACGAGCAGATCGGCGACCAGCGCATGGTCGACCTCCAGCCATTCGCGGATCCTGGCGACGGCGGTGGTAGCCAGCACCGAGTCACCGCCCGCGGCGAAGAAGTCGTCGTGCACGCCGATACGTTCGACACCGAGCACCTCGGCGGTGATGGTGGCCAATGCGGCCTCCAGCGGCGTGCGCGGGTGCCCGTCCACCGCTTCGGCCGCATCGGCTTCCAGCAGCGCCACCACCGCGCGGCGATCCAGCTTGCCGTTACCGGTCAACGGCATCGGCTCGAGGATCTCGATGTGGGTGGGAATCATGTAGCCGGGCAACAGATCACGCACCGCGGCGACAATCTCCTCGACGGAATCGACCTGACCCGAGACCGCCGCCACCAGCTTCGGCGCGCCCTTGCCGACGACGGCGGCCACCGCGTGTCGCACCCCCGGCGCAGTACGCAGTCCGCTTTCCACCTCGCCCAATTCCACCCGGTAGCCGCGGATCTGGACCTGATGGTCGGCGCGACCGAGGAATTCGATGGTGCCGTCGGGCCAATAGCGCGCCATATCACCGGTGCGGTACCAGCGCAGCTCGTCATGAACGAGGAACCGTTGCGCGGTGCGCTCCAGATCGTTGCGATAGCCGGCCGCGACATTCGCCCCGCCGACCCACAATTCGCCCGGCACCCAGTCCGGACAATCGCGGCTCGCCGAATTCACCACACGGCAGCGCACATTGCGCAGCGGCACGCCGAAAGGGACGGTGGCCCAGTGCGCGGGCGGGTCGACGACCTCGCAAATGGTGTTGTGGATGGAGGTTTCGGTGGCGCCGCCCAAACCGGAGAACCGGCAGCGGGGCACTTGCGCGGCCAGCCGCCGGGCGAGATCCGCGCCGACCCAATCGCCGCCGAGGGTGACCGCGCGCAGCGAATCGCCCAGCCGATCACCGCCGATCTCCAGGATCATATCGAGCATGCTCGGCACGCAATTGAGGATCGAAACCCGGTGCTGGGTCAGCAGTTCCACCCAGCTGGTGGCCTCCGCGCGCTGCGCCGGCGACAGCGCGACCACCGAACCGCCGACGGCGAACATGCCGAACATGTCGTAGACCGAGGCGTCGAACTCCAGCGCAGACAGTCCGAGCACCCGGTCGGACGGGCCGACTTCGAACCATGTGTTCACCGCGTCGATGGTGTTCATCGCACCGCGGTGCGGCACATCGACCCCCTTGGGCACACCGGTGGAGCCGGAGGTGAACAGCACATAGGCGATCGACTCCGGATCCGGAATCACCGGCTCGGCCAACGGATTCGGATGGGCACGCGCGGCCGAAAGCGGCAGACAGCTGATATCCGGGTGACCCATATCGGCACCGTCGACGGTGAGCGCCGTGACCACGTCACCGGTGCGCAGGATCGCCGCGCGCCGCTCGACCGGCTGATCGAAACCGATCGGTACATAGGCCGCACCCGCCGCGAGCACACCGAGTACCGCGAGAATCTGGTCCGCCCCCTTCGGCAGCTGCACGGCGACGGTTTCGCCGGGCCGCACCCCGATCTCACGCAACGCGCCCGCAACCGAAAGCGCTTGTGCGGCAAGCTCACCATAGCTCCAGCCACCAGCCGCGCCGTCGTTGCGCCACAGCACGGCCGGTGCGTCCGGTGTGCTGCGCGCATGGTCGAAGAAACCCTCGTGCAGCACCCGTCCGGAGACCGGTCCGTCAGTCGCGTTCACCGCGGCGCGCACGGCGGCTTGAGCGACCGGCAGGTGCACCGCCGCCTCCGCACTCCAGCCCGCCGCGCCCGCGCCCAGCCGGCCGATCGCCTCGGTATAGCTGGCGAACATCGCGTCGATCATGCCCGCGGGGAATGCGGATTCGCGCACGTCCCAGTTGAGCAGCAGCCCGCCGCGCACCTCGGTGACCTGCGCGTCCAACAGCACCTGCGGCCCCTGCGAGATGATCCAGACCGGCTCGCCGAAGGTCTCGGTGACCGCCACGGCGAACAGCTCGCCCAGGTTGAGCGCGCTGGTGTAGACGATCGGCGCGAGCACCGGTTCGCCGCGGTGCCTGCCCAGATCGCGCAGCACCTCCAGTCCGGAATACGCGGTGTGCGCGCCGCTTTCGTGCATGGCACGCTGCAGCGCTCTGGCCCGCTCGGTGACCGTCACGTTCTCGGTGACGTCCACCTCCAACATGATCGAGGAGGTGAAATCGCCGATCACCCGATCGATATCCGGATGCACCGGTTCCCGGTGGAACAGCGGCACATTCAGCAGGAAGCGGCTCTGCGCCGACCAGCCCCCGATGGTTTCGGCGAATACCGCGGCCAGCGCCATCGCCGGGGTAATGCCGCGGGCATGCGCGGCGGCGAGCAGCCGCTCCTTGGCCTCGGGCGCCAGCCAATGGTTGTAGCGGACGGTCCGATGCGGCTCGGCGCGCTCGCTGATCGGAATGGTTGGCAGCGCCGGCGCGCCGGGCAGCTGCGGCAGCCGATCGCGCCACCACTGCTCATCGCGTTCCCTGGCAACGGCATCCACCACGCGCTCGGTGCGATAACGGCGATAGCTGTAGCCCTGGGGCGGCACGGTGCCGCCGTGGTACAGCTCGGCGAGATCGGCGACGAGCACGCGATAGCTCATCGCATCACCCGCGATCATGTCGACATCGAGATGCAGCCGGGTGCGGCCGTCGGCCAGCAGGCTCAGCGTCACATCGAGCACCTGGCCCTTCTCGATGGCCAGTCGCTGATGAGTCTTGCTGTCGCGCAACCGCTCCAGTTCGGCCTCGGCCGCGGCCGGGGTATGCGCGCGCAGATCGACGACCGCGAACACCGGACGACCCGGAGTGCGGATGGTCTGCTGGGTGCCGTCCGGGCGAAACCTGGTGCGCAGCATCGGATGCACCCCGACGAGATCGGCCACCGCCCGCGCCAATCGTTCGGGATCGACCTCGGCACCGTCGAATTCGACATACAGGTGCGCTGCGACACCACCGAGGTCCTGTTCCTCGCGGCGACCGATCCAATAGGCGTGCTGCATCGGTCCGAGCGGGAACGGCGCGAATTCGTCCTCGGGAGCCACGTTTTCGGCAGCGGCTTGCGCCTCCCGCGCCGCCGTGTAGGGTTCGTCGACGCCGAGCAACCGCGCCCACTCCGCGACCGACGGCGCCGCCGCCAACTGCGCGAAATTGATCTCCAGTCCGCGCTTGCGCCAGCCGCCCGCCAATTTCATGGTCCGAATGGAGTCCAGTCCGAGCTGGATCAGATCAGCACCGTCGGCGATCGACTCGACCGATACGTCGAGCTGCTCGGCGATGGCCGCGCGAATTTCTGCCCGGTCGATCCTGGTCCCCGCCCCGTCCCGTGGTCGCTGTGCTGGCTCCATCTGGCGCTGTCACTCCTTGGTCGCCGCCGCATCCGGCAGATCGAGACTGCTCGGCGAGAGCCTAGCCTATCAACATAGGTTTGCCTAACCTATGTTTATGACACCCTAATCGCGCAGTAGATCTTGTGAGGCCGACCGTGACTTCAACATCCACCTCGCCCGCCCATCGCGACGGCTATGTCCCGTTCCCGACCGCCGACGCCGCCGCCTATCGGGCGGCCGGTTTCTGGACCGGCCGCCCGCTGGGCGACCTGCTGCGCGCAACCGCGACCCGGCACCCGCACCGCACCGCCCTGCTCGATGCCGACAGCGCGCACACCTACGCGTGGGTGGATGCCGAGGCCGACCGGATGGCGCACGGCTTGCTCACACTCGGCATCGAGCCGGGCGATCGGGTGGTCGTCCAACTGCCGAATGCGCCGGAGTTCCTGACAGTCCTGTTCGGCTTGCTGCGCGCCGGAATCATTCCGGTGCTGACCCTGCCCGCCCACCGCCGCACCGAAATCGAGCATCTGGCCGGACTCTCCGAGGCGGTCGCCTATATCGTGGCCGGTCGACTCGGCGGCTTCGATTACCGCGAACTGGCCGAAATCGTCCGTTCGGCCGTACCCACCCTGCGCCACGTTCTCGTCCTCGGCGATCCGGGAACCTTCACCGATCTGAATTCGATTCCCCGCGACGGTGGTTCACTCCCCGACATCGACCCGAGCGATATCGCCCTGATGCTGGTATCCGGCGGTACCACTGGCCTGCCCAAACTCATCGCACGCACGCACGACGACTACGTCTACAACGCCACCGCAAGCGCGCGGGTCTGCGGGCTGACCGAGGACGACGTCTACCTCGCGGCGCTGCCCGCCGCACACAACTTCCCACTGGCCTGCCCCGGCATCTTGGGCGCCGTATCGGTCGGCGCGGCCGTCACCTTCAGCGGGCGAACTACTCACCAAGGGCCCCTACACAATCCGCGGCTACTACCGTGCCCCCGAACACAACGTCCGCGCGTTCACCCCCGACGGCTACTACCGCTCCGGCGATCTCGTGCGCCGCCTGCCGAGTGGCCATCTGATCGTCTGCGGCCGCATCAAGGACGTGATCAACCGCGGCGGCGAGAATATCTCCTGCGACGAACTCGAGGAACATCTGCTCGCCTACCCGTCCGTCCGGCAGGCCGCCGCCGTCGGCCTTCCCGATGCCGCACTGGGTGAAAAGGTCTGCGCTGTGCTGGTTGTCGATGGCGCGATGCCCACCCTGGCGCAGCTCAAATCCTTCCTCACCGACCGCGGCCTGGCGACCTACAAACTCCCGGATCTGCTCCGCCAGGCCAACGCACTCCCGATAACCGCCGTCGGAAAGATCGATAAGAAGGCCCTGCACGCCGACGGGTGACCGGAACGGTCGGGGGTGACGCGAGTCCGATCTCGCCACCCCCGATCCGAACCCCGAATAGCCAGGTCGCCCCACCAGATGATTCGGAATGCGGACCCATCGGATCATCCCCACGTGCGCGGGAGCACGTGGGCAGATTACACGCCGCGCAACTGTGAACGGACTACATAAGGCGCGACACTGCCCAGCTTTTCGCAGGTCTCCTCGAATTCCCGCTCCGGCCGCGACTGCCCGACAATACCGGCGCCCGCCCGCAGCCACGCACCCTCGGTGGTCTGGTAGACCGCACGCAGCACCAGCGTCGCCTCCATCGCGCCGCTCGGCGAAATCGTCACCACAGCACCGGAGTACAGGCCGCGCGGCGCACCGTCGAGACGGAATACCGAATCGACACCCGCCCGCTTCGGAATACCGGATGCCGTAACCGAGGGGAACAAAACCTCCAGTGCATCCCAGCTGGAACGGTCCGCGGCCAGCCGCCCGCGCACCGTGGAGGCCAGATGCTGCACGCTGCCTCGTTCCCGAACCGCCATGAAATCGGAGACCACGGACGTGCCGGGAGCGGCCACCTCGGTGATCTCGGCGAAGGAGGTCTGCACCGAGATCGCGTGCTCCACGATCTCTTTGGGATCGGTGAGGAGGTCGGCCCGCGCCGCCATATCGATGGCCTCGCCGAGTCCGAAGGCGCGCGTTCCGGCCAGCGGTTCCGTGGTGACCACCCGATCCTCGTCGACCGCGGCGACCAACTCGGGACTGAATCCGGCCGCCTCCAGTCCACCGAGGCGAAGCAGGAACGAGCGCGCCGGAGTGTTATTGGCGCGGCCGAGCCGGTAGCTGGCGGGCACATCCACCACGAACGGCAGATCGACCTTCCTGGACAGGATGACCTTCTGATAACGGCCGGAACGGATTTCCGCGACCGCCTCGGCGACCCGATCCCGGTATCCGGTCGGATCGAGACGGACGTCGACCGGATGCGCCTGCGCCAGTTCGGTTTCCTGCGAGGCGGCAATGAGATCGAGAATGTCAGCGGCCTCGGCCGGTGTCGCGCCGGAAATCCGTACGCCGAACTCGCCGACCCGCACCTCGATGCGCGGAATCATCAGATGGGCCAGTGCGGTGCCCGGATGCAGATGCCGCGTCAAATCCAATGCCCATGCGCAGAATTCGAATCCGATCCAGCCGTAGGCCCGACGCCCGCCGAGCGGCAGCGTGGCCAGCGCGTTGTCGATGACCTGCGCCGGGCTCCCCGCCCAGGCACTCGCGGTGGCGCGCCCGTCCCAGGACACCCGCAATTCGTTCGCGTCGAGTTCGACGCCGCCGAGTGGATCCGCCGCGAATACCCATTCGCCGGGCCGTTCGTACATCACGTATTCGCCGAAGCGCTCGGCCGCCGCTAGCCGGGACATCGCCGCCGCCGGATCGGTCACATACTCAACGCACAAGCGCTCCGCGGTCGACAACGATCCTCCAAGGTTATGCTCACCTAATTCAGAGAAAGTAAGGTTAGCATTACCTGACTAGATCGCCAGGGTGGCGCAGAGCACCGAAATCGGCTACCCGACGGGCACTGCGAGCGCCGACCGCTCGACGCTCAACAAACTCTCCGTGCTGTGCTCCGCGTGATATGCGGCCCCGCCGCCACGCACCCCGAACAACCGTTTGCTGTAGACCAGCCAAACCACCGCGACGACATTGATCAACAGCGCGCCGATGCGCAGCACGGTGATCTTCTCGGTCAACTCGTAGATCTCCAAGGGCAGGAAAATACTGGTCGCGACCACCGCGAAGTACTCACCCCAACGCTTGACCAACCACAGCCCCACCGCCTCGACCCCCTGCAGTGCCGCATAGACGAGGATGCCGACGGCCACCCACAACAGGGTCGTACTCGACAGTGAGAACGCGTCATCGATCAGCTGCACGATCTTGGATCGGTCGATATCCCAGCCGATCTGCTCGGCCAGCGGTCGCAGCAGCGGCAGATCCTCGTCGAAGACCGCACGCATATCCTCGCGCGAGGACCGGAATTTGACGACGGCGAGCGCGGCCACCACCAAGAGCAAGCCGCGCACCACCCGCTCGATCGCCAACGCCCGCATCAACCAGCGGTCCCGCAGCAGTCGCCCGCGCGGCACCTCCGGCGCGTGGTCGGCGGGCCCGCGGCCGACCGGTTCGCCGGGCACGAAAGTACCGCAGCGCAGACACCGCCACGCGACACCGGCAACCGTCTGAACATGCAACCGCTCCGCCAGTTCCGGCTCGTCCGGCGCATAGGTGTAATGGCCATGCCAGCCGCACGCTCGTAACGCCCAGTCCATGCGCGCAGCCTAGTTCGCCATGGCGATCGGCCGCGATGGTAAACGCCGATACCCAACTCACCCGCCGGAGTTCCTGCGCGGAATGCACCGGCGGGCTTGAATAGGAGGATCGGCAGTCGCGGCGGCCTGTCGAGAAAGGACATTGGCGTCATGATCGATCACCGCGGGGATTCGCCCGCTCCGGCTCGAGCGGCGGCACCGGATTCGGTGGTGGCACTGATCGATGCGGGCTCCGGCGTGGAACGCGAACTCGTCGGCGCCTGGTTGGCCGGCGGCGGCATCGAGCATGAGCTCGGCGTCGACGCACCCGTCACCCAATTGGATCTGGATGCGGGTGCGATCGGCGATCGACTGGTCGGACGGCGCGATGATCCGCTGGTGGTGCCGATCCGGGTGGTGTGGCTGCCGCCGGAGCGTGCCGGGGTCCGCCGCGTCACCTTCGCCGATATGGCCCTGCTGACCAATCCGCGCAAGCCGAATCGACTCGCACAGCGCCGGTTGGTCGGCAAATCGGACCGCCATGTAGTGCTCACCGGGCAGCCGGCCCTGCTCAGCGAGCTGCGCGCCAATAATCCGGAGGCCGCGGCACTGCTCATGAAGGGCTCCGCCGAGCCATTCGCCCGCACCATCGTGCGCGCCGCCGTCGTCGCGCTGGAACGCGCCGAACGTTCCGTCATCGGTGACCGGTACAAGGTGCCGCGGCTCGTGGCCGAGGAGATCCTCGATTCCCCCGACTTCCTGCGCAGACTCGAACTCATCGCCGATCAGCTCGGGACGAGTCCGCATGAGGTGTACCGGCGGGCGGAGAAGGCACTGAACGAACTCGTCGCCGCCCAGAGCAGGCTGGTCACGGATCTGTTCACCCAGGCGATGCGCCCGATCCACGCCTCGACCTGGAAGGTCGACTCCGACGACTCCGGCCTGGACGGGTTGCGCGCGTTGAACCGGAGCTATCCGCTGGTCTTCCTGCCCTCGCACCGGTCCTATGTCGATGCGTTCGTCCTCGGTGATGTGCTGGCCCGCAATGACTTTCCACCGAATCATGTGATCGGCGGCGCGAATCTGAGCTTCTGGCCGATGGGGCCGATCGCCCGGCGCACCGGCACGGTCTTCATCCGCCGCAGCTTCGGTGACGACGAGGTCTACAAGGCGGTGGTCGAGGAGTACTTCGCCTACCTGCTGGCCAAGCGCTTCAACATGGAATGGTACTTCGAGGGTGGCCGCACCCGTACCGGCAAGCTGCGCCCGCCGCGCTACGGCTTGCTGAATTATCTTGCCGCCGCGGTCCGTTCGAATCGGATCGACGATGTCCTGCTCGTCCCGGTCTCGATCACCTATGAGCGACTCAACGAACTGAGCGCCATCGCCACCGAACAGGTGGGCGGGAAGAAGAAGCCGGAGGGGCTGGCCTGGCTGGCGCGTTATGTACGCAGCCAACAGCATTCGGCCGGGCACGTCTATGTCCGCTTCGGCGAACCGCTGTCGGCTCGCGATCGCCTTGCCGCATATGGGGATCCACTCATTCCGGCACCGATGATCATTCCGCTGCACCGCACCGAACCGACGGGGACCGAACCGAACAATGTCGCCGCGTCGACGGAAGTCACCGAGCTGGAGCGAAAGGCCGTGCAGCGGTTGGCCTTCGAAGTCGCCGTCGGTATCAACGCGGTCACCCCGATCACCGTCAACGCGCTGGTCACCCTGGCACTACTCGGTGTGCACGAGCGTGCGCTCACCCTCGGCGAGGTGCGTACCGTACTGGCCCCGGTGCTGCGGTATATCGAGAAGCGCGAGTTGCCACGCGGCGAATTGGCCGCGTTGCGTGACGAACAGAGTCTCGCGGTGGTGCTCGAGCAGTTGTCGCTGGCCAAGGTCGTGACGGTGTATCGCGGTGGGCTGGAACCGGTGTACTCGATCGAATCGGGTGCGCATCTGGAGGCCGCGTTCTATCGCAATAGCGCGGTGCACTGGTTCATCAATCGCGCCATCCTCGAACTATCCATCCTGTCCGCAGTGGAGACGCAGGCGCCGGATCAGCTGCGGGCGGGCTGGGATGAGGCCTTCCGGCTGCGCGATCTGCTGAAGTTCGAATTCTTCTTTCCGGAGCGGGCCGAGTTCTCGGCACAGATGACCGAGGAAATGCTGTTGGTGGACCCGGATTGGTACCAGCACACCACGGAAGACACCCTCGGCGAGGATATTCTGCACAAGCTCACCGCATCCGGATTCATGATGGCGCACCGAACGCTGCGCGCGTTCGTCGACGCGCAGCTGGTGGTGGCCGAGCGGCTGGCGGCCCGCGACAGCGCCGAGGAGATCGATCGCAAGGAATTCATCGACGAATGCGTCGCGGTCGGTAAGCAGATGCTGCTGCAGCAGCGACTGCACAGTCCGGAATCGGTCTCTACCGAATTATTCACCAGCGCACTCAAACTCGCCGACAACCACGGGTTGTTGACTCGGGTGAGTCACGATTCTGCTAAGTCGAGGGCGGAATTGACCTGGCGCAGAATTGAATTCGCGGACCAGCTGCGCACCATCGCGGCCCGGATCTCGCAGGCCGCCGCACTCGATCCGTCCAATATGCCCGTACGGGGAGCCTGATGACAGAACTGCGCCCCTCGGTCCCAAGGGATCTCGCGGCGGCCATCGCCACGATCCGATCCGGGCCGCAGGGTCCGGAGATCGCCGCGGTCTTCGACTTCGCCACCGTTGTGGATGGTCTCGAGCCGCGTTCGCGATGGCGGACCTTACAGCATGATAGGGGCCGAACCGCCGAGGACACCTTGCTCGGCAGCATTCGCAACGACCTCACCGACGGCGAATACGGCCGGTTTCTGCAACAGGCCGTGCGGACACTGGCCGGTCAGCCGGAAGCCGAGCTGGATGAGTTGGGCACACGGCTGTTCCGGCAGCAGATCTACGGACACCTGTATCCCGAAGCGTGGCAGCTGATCCGTATGCACGAGGCCGCCGGGCACACCGTAATACTGGCCACCGCACTGACTCGATTCCAGGTCGAACCCGCCGCGGCCGCACTCGGTATCGAGCATGTGCTTTACACCCGCATGGCGACTACCGATGGTGTGCTCACCGGTTATGCGGCCGGAAAACCCCTGTGGCGCAATGGCAAGGCCGATGCGGTTCGTGAGTTCGCCACGGCGCATGGGCTGGATATCACCCGCAGCTACGGCTACGCGGATAGCATCGCCGATCTGCCACTGCTTTCGGTGGTCGGGCATCCGGTGGTGGTGCGTCCCGATCGCACGCTCGGTACCGTTGCCGCCGAACAGAGTTGGCCGGTACTGACATTCCGTCCGCGCCAACCACCGCGCCCGGCCGACTATCTGCGCACCGTCGCCGGATTCGCCGGGCTACTGATCGGTGCGTTGTTCGGTGTGCTGAGCAAGTCGTACACGCGCCAGCGCCGGAAGATGGCCGATGCGCTGATGGCGTACGGAACCGGTGGCACGCTCGGCGTGACGGGTATCCGGCTGCGCGTCAGCGGTGCGAACAACGCCCGCGCCCCGAGGCCTGCCGTATTCCTGTTCAACCATCAGAGCCAGTTCGACGTGATCATCCTGCCCAAAGTGCTCGGAGGCGGGGTCACCGGTATCGGCAAGAAGGAACTGACGAAGAATCCGCTTTTCGGTCCGCTGATGCGGTTCGTCGGAGTCACCTTCATCGATCGTGCGAACACCACGCAGGCGAAGGCGGCGCTGGCGCCGGTGGTGCAGACGCTGCGCGGCGGGCTATCGATCGCGATCGCCCCCGAAGGCACGCGGTCGTATACGCCGGGCATCGGCCCGTTCAAGAAGGGCGCCTTCCATATCGCGATTCGGGCCGGGGTGCCGGTGATCCCGGTGGTGATCCGCAATGCCGGTGAAGTCAACTGGCGCAACTCGATGATCGCCCGCAAGGGCACCGTCGACGTGGCCATTCTTCCCCCGATCGATGTCAGCGACTGGGACCCGAACAACATGGACGACAACATCGAAGCCGTCCGCCAGCTGTACACCGATACCCAGCTGAACTGGCCACCGGACCACTGACGCCGTCTGTACACCGGGTGCCCGCTTGCCGGACGGGGTGCGGTGTCAGACCGAGCGGCCGAACAGCAGCTTCCACGGCATCAGCGCGGATTCCAGCTGCACCTGGAGGCTCATCTTGGAGTCGCCGAGGGTGCGCTCCTCGAACCGGATGGGCACCTCCGCGATCGTGATGCCCTTCTTGACCGTCCGGTAGTTCATCTCGACCTGGAAGGAGTAGCCATTGCTGCGGATCGAGGCCACGTCGATGGCGCGTAGCGTATCGGCCTTCCATGCCTTGAATCCGGCGGTCGCGTCCTTGACGCGCAGACGCAAGATCAGGTTCACGTAGAAGTTGGCCCAAGCGGACAGTGCCTGGCGATACCACTTCCACTCCTCGGCGGTGGAACCGCCGGGCACGTAGCGGGACCCGAGCACGACACCGGCATCGGTGGTGTCCAGCTTCTCCAGCATCGCCGGAATGACCTCGGCCGGATGCGACAGGTCGGCGTCCATCTGGATCACCACATCGGCACCCTCGTCCAGTGCCAGCGTGATCCCGGCCACATAGGCGCGGCCCAACCCGTCCTTTTCGGTGCGGTGCAGTACGCCGACGATATTCGGCAGCTCCGCCGCCAACTTGTCGGCGACCTCACCGGTCCCGTCCGGTGAATTGTCATCCACCACGAGCACATGCAGATCGGGCACCGGCAGCGCCGTCAGCCGCTCCACCGCAACCGGCAGATTCTCCCGCTCGTTGTAGGTCGGCACAACAACGGTAACCCTCAAGGGTCGCCCTCCCTGCTCACCTGTTCCAGCCCGCAGACCCACGACAGGACCCGGAGCACTCGTCTGATTGTCAAGAACCGTACTTGATCGACCTGACGACCACCTGAGCGCCCGCATGCTCCCGCCGCCACCGGAATACCCCGGACGTGCCGACTACCTCGCACATCGCGCCGCTACCTCCGCCGACCGCCCCCGATCCGCACCGAAATCAGTTGCCGCACACCACCACTGACGCGCCCTCACTTATCCCCTTCGCGCCACTCCTGATCCCGCGCATCCTCGCGAGCATTGCGCGCACGCACGATCTCCAACGCCCGCTCAGCAGTGGCCTGGTCCGGATACGGCCCCATCCGATCCTGAAACCAACACCGCTTCCCGCTCTCGGCCCGGTGATGCTTCAAGCAGTAATACCACTTCTCCGCCATTCCCCCAGCATCCCACCGCCATGATCAACAGACCCCCGTTTTCCACCCCAACCCCGAGATCCACCGTCTTGGGGGCACGGCTGTCGCACAGTCGAAAAACCGGTCGTCCTGGCTTGTGACAGCCAGGACGACCGGCGGGAGGGGCTAGCTAGATGCAACCACTCGCCTTGAGCTGGGCGGCAACCTGATCGGAGACAGTGACAGACCGGCCGATATTGGCCTCGGTCAGGTCGGATGAGCTGATCCCGGCCTGACTAGCGCAGCCAAGCAACTTGGCGTCCACGTTGACGCTTTCGTCAGCGTGCGCGATGCCGGCCCCGGTCATGACAGCACCGGCCAGCGCTACAGCGAGAACACCGGTCTTGACGAATCGCATGAGATTTCCTCCTTCGAATCGCAGTCCTACGGTTCTGCTCGACACCTGTTTCACTTACCTGATGTGTTCGGAGTTTGCCCGTCCGACGTAGCCGACGAAGCTCACCCCCTGAGTTGCAGGCTCCAACATACGCACTGGAGCCGGAACATTCGTCACTTCGGTCGAAGTCGATAGCCGAGCCTAGCCAGAAAAACCCCCTCGACCAGGTGATTTGCCGGGAGATTTAGTGGCAGGGGCCGGGATCGAACCGGTGACCTACCGCTTTTCAGTCAGGCACATAACTACTGGTCAGCAGCACCATTTCTGGAGTCGTGCGATATACGTGCGTTATCCCCCGGTCAGTGCTGCACGACAATCGTGCGAGGCTGCCCGGCCGCATCGCCCCGGGCGCGAGCTTGCTCAGCTGTGCTGCGACCTGTTTGTCCCGCCCGTCGACGGCGTACATGTACCGCATCGCGGCAGCACCGGAGGGATGGCCGAGACGTTTCTCGAAATCGGTCTGGCCGGTATGCCGAACACCCACCAATTCCGCAAACGTCGAACCTCAAAATCCGTTCGGTCATCCGAACTAGGTGCCGGACGGGTTGGCGACTCTATCTGCGGGGCCCCGAGTCTCCTCCACATAGATCCGCATGCCCTCGGCGATCTTCCCCGCCGCGTTCTCCAGCTGGTCGGGAGTCATGCGCTTGCCGAACGCGGCAGCGTCGAGAAGTTGCCCGCGGACCTGCTCCAGGTTCATCCGTGCCCAGTCCAGGCGAGAGAGTTCCGGCATAGGCGGGAGATTACTCCGAATCGAACAAATTTTCGATAGTGGGTTATCGATGAGCGAACCCACCAAAGAGGCAAACATCACAATTCGGGCGTGTGATCTACGTGCGACCAGCCTCGGCTATCGGCGGTCAAACAATGACCCGATACCTGCGCTAGGTATGAAACCAAAAATCCCCCCGACCAGGTGATTGGGCGGGAGGATTCGGTGGCCAGGGCCGGGATCGAACCGGCGACCTTCCGCTTTTCAGGCGGACGCTCGTACCAACTGAGCTACCTGGCCGCAGGCACCCGTGGTGAATGCCATACGCGAAACGCCGGATTGCTCCGGCGCTTATTTTGCGACCCTGACGGGACTCGAACCCGCGACCTCCGCCGTGACAGGGCGGCGCGCTAACCAACTGCGCCACAGGGCCTTACGTTGCTTCCAACGGTCCGAAGACCGTACCCCCTACGGGATTCGAACCCGCGCTACCGCCTTGAAAGGGCGGCGTCCTAGGCCGCTAGACGAAGGGGGCTCGCCCCGGATTTCTCCGGACCGGCTTCAACGGCTGTCCGTTGGGAGCTGGGATAGCTTATGACAGACCGGCCACGTTTCCCAAATCGGCTGCTCAGGCTCCTAAACCGAGCTCTTCGAGTCGGGCCTGCGCCCGCCAGCCGTCCTTGCGGAACTTCTCGGCCCACTCCGGGGTGGCCATCGCCTCGACCACAACCTCGAGCGCCTCCTGGAACCGGGCACGCAGATCGATCCCGCTGCCGAGGGTGTCGATCAGATAGCGCTGGCCGACCAGGGCGGCGGAAATCGTGCGAGTGAAGCGGTCCGGGTCGGCGTCGGCGCGCAGCTGCCCCTGATCGATGGCACGGACCGCGAGCACTCTGGTGGCGCGGCCGAGTATGCGACCGCCACCGGTCTGCACATCGCGATAGAAGTCCGGTTCGATGATCAATCGAAATTCGGCCTGCACGATGATGTCGTGCTCGAGTCGCAATGCCACCTCGTCGACCATCCCGTGCAGGACGTCGAGTGGACCGAGATCCGCTCTGGCAAGCCAACGCTCGGCCGATGTGCGGTATCGGTCGACCGCGGTCTCGAGCACCGCGCGTGCGAGATCTTCCTTGGAATCGAAATGGAAGTACATGGCGCCCTTGGTGGCGCGTGAACCTTCCAATATGCGGTTGAGCGATGCAGCGGCATAGCCGCTCTTCCCGAACTCAACGGCGGCGGACCTGATTATCGCCGCGCGTGTCCGGCGGGCCCGCTCTTGCTGCCGTGCCATGCTCGAAACGCCTCCGAAGCCTACTCGTCGCCAATCGGTGCCCCATAAAGAACAGACTCTTGGCGCGAATTTACGAGTTTATCAATACTTCAAACCGGGATTTCGCCCCGTTTCAAACTTTCGGTACGAAAACTTGCGAAAGTCCTCAAATACACCAGCTGGTATACTTTTGCCGCCCAGGTGCGCCGCAGGGGGTGCGCACCTGGGCATTACCTGGTCTCGAATCCGCCTCCCCCGCCGTCGACTCGTAGGAAGTCGCGATCGGTCGTACCGGCCACGACACGTTCGGGCACATCAACGATAAGCCGAATTCCGGATCGCCGGGTAAGTCGGCGATTCTTCCGTAATTCACCAAGCCGCCACGGTACCCGGAAACGCCATCCGACACGCGGCAAACCGAGGACTCCGGCCGTCGAAACATCTGGATATCTGTTACAGCTAACTTCACGCAATCAAGCAAAGTGCTGCCTTGGATTTCCGAATTCGACAGCGACGCAGCACCGTTCACCCGACTCGACCAACGGCCCGATCACCGCGGCGCCGACCGCGCGACACCGGCCCGCCGCCGCGCTGCGTCCCCTCACACACTGGCCCTACCCCTCCCGCAAATCCAAAGACATTGGTACGCAACATGATTGGATGGTATCCCGGCTCGGTGGGAATGAACAAAGCTGGGTGCCAAATGTTTACCGGCAGCATCGCTACCCGCATGCGTCGTGTTACCCGGCGCGCGAGGACGACTCGGTACCGACGCCTGACAACCGGAGCGAACCGAACCACGCCCGAGCTGACGCACCCCCGCCCCCGGTTACCCGATCCGCGCTCGGCCAACTACACTGTCCATCCGCGCCCCTATAGCTCAGTTGGTAGAGCTACGGACTTTTAATCCGCAGGTCGTAGGTTCGAGCCCTACTGGGGGCACCGCGTCAGGCGTCCGGTTTACCGGACGCCTGAGTCATTTCCTGGTCCGAACGCCCTTGACAACGCACATCCGTCCGGCCGTGAAACACCACATTCCGTGCGGGCTTTCTCCCAGGTTCCCATCGCACAGATCGCCGATAAATTGGGTGTCGACCAGGCCACCGCGACGGATGCGGTAAAGGCGGCATTGCTCGGCGGATTACCGGCCAACGCGACCGCGCCCGAGGGTGCGGCCGCTTCGGGCGGCGCGCTGGATCAGCACGGCGAACTCGTCGAGAGAGGGCACGGTGGATGTCGATCGGATCGGTGTCGAGCTGGCCTACCCGGCCGAGCGGCTCGGCGATGACGCGGCCCGCATACGCAGTCGGGCGGGTGCGGCATCAGCGGTTGTGTGCATTACCGCACGCCGTGCTAACAACTCTCGGCCGGTAGCGATAAACCCCTCGTTGCGGGCCGACCCCCTACACTCGGTGTGGCTGTCGAACGCCGACATCGGCGTATGACCTCTATCACGAGGTCCCACCTGTCAGCCCGATGCGTTTCGCATCACACCTACGGTGCCGTAAGGTATGGCCGCATCGACACACGGTCCACCCCGGGGAACTGACCTGCAAGAGCGCACACACATGAAGGGCTTGTATATGGCAAGGGATCTGACTCAACTCGAGCTGCTCACGGAGTTGGAGCCGGTTGCCGAAGAAAACGTCAACCGGCACCTCTCCCTGGCAAAGGAATGGCATCCGCACGACTATGTCCCGTGGGATGAGGGCCGCAACTTCGCGGCACTCGGCGGAATCGACTGGGACCCTGAGCAGTCCCGATTGAGCGAGGTCGCGAAGGCGGCCATGATCACCAACCTGCTCACCGAAGACAACCTGCCCTCCTACCACCGCGAGATCGCCGAGAACTTCTCCCAGGACGGTGCCTGGGGTACGTGGGTGGGCCGCTGGACCGCCGAGGAGAACCGCCATGGCATCGTCATGCGCGACTACCTCGTGGTGACCCGTGGTGTCGATCCCGTCGCGCTCGAAGAGGCGCGCATGATCCACATGACCAATGGATTCGCGTCGCCGACCGAGGCCGACGCGGGCTTCCTGCACTCGGTCGCGTATGTGACCTTCCAGGAGCTGGCCACCCGGGTCAGCCACCGTAATACCGGCAAGGTCTGTGATGACCCGATCGCCGACCGTATGCTGCAGCGGGTCGCCGCCGACGAAAACCTGCACATGATCTTCTACCGCAACATGTGCGGCGCGGCCCTCGACCTCTCCCCCGACCAGGCCCTCGAGGCGATCACGCTGATTCTGGAGAACTTCCAGATGCCCGGCGCCGGCATGCCCAACTTCCGCCGCAACGGCGTGCTGATGGCCAAGCACGGCATCTACGATCTGCGCCAGCACCTCGAAGAGGTGGTGCAGCCGGTGCTGAAGAAGTGGAATGTCTTCGAGCGCACCGACTTCACCGCGCGCGGCGAGGCCGTTCGCGAGCGGCTCGGGCTGTTCCTGGAGAAGCTGAGTGAGGACGTCGTCAAGTTCGAAGAGCAGCGCGACCGCATGCTCGCCCGCGAAGCGAAGAAGCGCGAGCTCGCCGGGATCGCCGGCTGATCCCGACCTCCAGCGAACGTAAACGCGCCGCCGCCGGATTTCTCCGACGGCGGCGCGTTTATGTTCGGCAACGCCGCTCTCAGCGGCGAACTTATCGGTTCAACCACCAAACTCGTTGCGGCGCTACTTAACCGGCAGTGCACCGTCGACACCGCCCACATCGGCGACCTTCCAATTCGCGTTCTTGTCCAGCGTGACGTTGTAGGCAACCGTTGTCTGCGCGGCCTTCGGGCTCTGGGCATTCGTCGAAATCACATTGACGAACACATCGACTTTGCGGATACCGCCTTGCTCCGACCTCACTTTTGCGGCAATCGGCGCGGCGGTGGAGGTCCACTTCAACGGAACCAGAATCTGTTCGAGCTCGGGTGCGGTCGCATCGAACTTATTCGCCAGCTGCGGAACGGTATTCGCCTTCAGCTTGGCAACCCATGATGGGATGTCCTGATAATTGACGGTGGCCGCGCCGACCGCGTATTCGGTGGCCACCTGTTCGGCCTTATTATCCGCGGCCGCCCGATCGTTTCGATCGGCGAGATCGCGACGCGCCGACCACAGAAATCCGGTCGACACGCAGACCGCGACTACCAAAGCGCCGACGGTAGCGCCGAGAACCATGGTGGAGATGCGAACCGAAACGGTTCCCGACTGTCGTCCGGACGTGTCGGCCTTCGTCTCGGATGCCTTCGTCTCGGCAGTCTTGCCCAACTCCACGTTGGAGTCGTCGTCCCCGCCCGATCTGTTGTCCCCGATCCGTTCCGTCATTCGCCCTATCCGATGATTCTGGTGGTCACGGGCGATTACCCGCAAATACCAGGCTACTGAGGCCGTCTGAGAAGGTCGTAGCGCCCTCGGCGCACGAGGCGGGCCGGGCGGCTCGAGCCCCATTCCGAATCCGCCGACGATCCGGCCCTAAAGCGTCGACACTGGAGGTATCGCCGCCGAACCGGCGGTGCGGCTGGCCGCCGACGGCCCGCCGCGCCGACCGGCCAAAGCTCAGAGAACCGTAGGAGGCCGAGGACATGTCCAGCACATCGAAGGACGACGGGGCGCTCACCGGTAGGGTTGTCGCGATCACCGGAGGCGCGCGCGGTATCGGACGCGCCACCGCAGAGGCATTTCTGGCGGCGGGCGCCGCGGTCGCGATCGGCGATATCGATGTCGAGCTGGTGGCCGAGACAGCGGCGGAGTTGGGTGCGGACCCGGACGCCAAGGTCGTCGGTCTACCGCTCGACGTGACCGATCGCGCCTCGTTCGCCGCCTTCCTCGACACCGTGGACAGCGAACTCGGGCCATTGGATGTACTCGTCAACAATGCGGGCATCATGCCGACCGGTCTGTTTGTTGATGAGGACGAGGCGATGACCGATCGAATCATCGATATCAATCTCAACGGAGTGATCCACGGTTCGCGGCTCGCCGTCAAGCGGTTCAAGGACCGCGGCAGCGGACACCTGATCAATATCGCGTCTTTGGCTGGGACACAGGGCTTTCCGGGTCTGGCCACATACTGTGCGACCAAGCATGCGGTGGTCGGGTTCACCTCGGCGCTGCATTGGGAGATGAAGGAGCACGGCGTGCACGTCGGCGCGGTGCTGCCTGGCATCGTCCGCACCGAACTGTCCGCCGGCACCAATATGCCTGCCTGGATTTCACCGCTGACCACGGTGGATCCGGAGGAGGTCGCGCAGACGATCGTGAAATTGGTACAGCAGGACAAACCGCTGGTGACCGTGCCGCGCCGACTCGCGGCCATCATCAAATCGGCGCAGCTGCTGCCCTACCGTGCACAACCGCGCGTCGCCAAATTCACCGGAGCGACAACGGCTTTCACCCAACCCGACCCCGCGGTGCGCGAGATCTACCACCGCAGACTCCGCGGCGAATAGGCCGCTGCACACGTCTCGACCTCATCGGCAGGCCGCTGGAGCGGGCGGTGTAGCCCCGCACACCGGTACCCCGCGAACTTCTGTGCGTACGGTCCGGTGCAGATACGGGTTCGCGATCATGGCGCGGGCTGTGGGCTCCATCCGCTCGGTGCGCACGCAGACCGACGATCGCCGGGACTCACGTGCTGCACGAACCCTACCCTGCTGGAGCGGAACTTCGGCTGAGGCCGCAGGTCAGCTCCGCGTACGGTATCTGTGCAGGGCGCGCAGCACCGGGGCCGCGAGGCGTTGCAGGCGAATCACCAGTTGGAACAGGCGGGTTCGAGGGGCAGGGAGCAGGCCGACCTGGCGGGCCAGGTCGAACAGGTCGGTGGTGGTGGACCAGCGGGTGAGCAAACCGTTGCGCAGTTCGTAGATGTCGACGCCGCGGGTGTCGAAGTAGTGGCCGGTTGGCGCGATTCCGAGCGGGGAAGGACCGCCGCCCATATCGCCGGCGAAGGTACCGCGCATACGCCAGGGGGCGGCCATGCCGGTGCCGAGGATGGCGAGGTAGGGGGTGCCTGCCAGTTCGAAGCGGACGTCCGGGAAGGCTTGCCAGGTCATGGTGACGACCTCGCGGAGAGCCGATTTGCCGAGGAGGTATTCGCCGAACAGGGACGGGTCTTCGTAGCGGATGTCCTCGGCGACCAGGGCCACAACGGCGTCGAGATCGTGCCGGTCCCAGGCATCGAGCCAGCGCACGGACCAGTCTCGCCACATGATGGCTTGTTCGGCGGCACGCTCGGCGAAGGACGACACCAACTCGGGCATGGCGGCGGCGAGTTGCTGAGAGGTCATGCCGTCGACGAGGGTGGGCTCGAGGTTCGTCACGGTGGAACCCCGGATCAGTTGCAGGCCGTCGAGGTGAGCTGCGCGTTGGCGAGCATCTGGCAGGCCCATGCCTTCTGGAGCTTCCAGCGCCCCCCCTCGGCGACGAAGGGGATCGATGCCTGCCCCTCCACCGGCTTGCCATTGAGCGTGAGGGTCGTGCTGGCCTGCATGACGCCATCGCCGACGTATTCGACCGCGGTCACGGTCATGGTGACTTTGTTGGCGGCCCCGGCCTGGGTCATCTTGTCTACCAGATCGGGGTCGATATCCGCGCCCTGGACCGCGCCGATCTTCTGGTCGCGGGAGGTGTTCGGGTCCAGCGCCATCATGAGGCCCACATTGAGATCGCCCGGACCGGGCAGCGGGATCGGCGGTTGGTCGACGATAACCTTCGTAGTCGATTGCACCGCAGCGTGTTTCGAGCTGTCGCTCTCCGAGTCGCCACATGCGGCCGTGGTGAGCGCCAGCGCCGCACCGAGCATGATCGCTACCACCCGGACACGAGTCGTCTTCATGGATACGTTCTCCTGCTTCGTCATTCGATGGTGACGGCGTCGATGATGTTGAGCCGGGAGGCCCGGATCGCGGGGGGAATGGAGCCGAGCAGGCTCAAACCCACTGCGGCTACGGCGAATACGATGGCCGTGACGCTCGGGGAGTAGCCGACGTCGATATTCATGATGCCGGGGGTGACGCTGTCGAAGAAGTACTGACTGGCCAGTCCGAACAGCAATCCCAGCCCGCCGCCGACGCCGCCGATACCCGCCGCTTCGGCGAGGATCATTCGCAGCGTGACGCGCCGGCTCGCGCCCATCGCTCGCAGCACGCCGATTTCCCGGCGTCGCTCCAGGACCGAGAGGGTGAGGGTGTTCAGCAGTGCGACCGCAGCGATCAGGACGATGATCACCCACACGGCATTGGCGACGCCCATGCCCTGCCGGATGGCCCCCTCGACACCGGCCAGCGATTCCGCACCGGAGTACACGTACACCTCGGCCGGACTCGCATCCCGAATCGATTGCAGCAGTTGGGCTTTGTCCACTCCTGGACGGCCGTCGATCTGCAACAGGGTGGCCCCAGGCCGGTCGAACCAGTCGCGCATCAGCGGCAATCCGATACCCGCCGTCCCGGTCAGCGCCGAGAAGTACGACACCACCTCCAGCACCCGGATATGTTGCAGCCCACGGGGTGTGCGAACAGCGAGTTCGTCGCCGGTACGCACGCCGAGGGACCGGCTGAGGTCACGTGAGAGCACCACGCCGCGCCCGGCGACAAGGTCGGCCCTGGTCTGCGCCGACACCTGCTGGTAGAGCGGGCTGACACTCCCGTCCTGTATCCCGTACAGAATGATCTTCTCGTCGCCGAGCGTGGCGTAGGCAAGCTGCCCCTCGGTGACGTGCTCGATACCCGGCAGTGCGGCGATATCGGTGGCCAGCCCGGAGGGCAGCACGCCGGTCGGGAACTCTTCGGGCGGATGCGAGGCTACCCACACGTCCACGTCGCCAACCGATCCGAGCGAGGTCCGCACCGCATTGAGCAGGTCATTGTTCGCGCCGGTAATGGTGACAGTGACCGCGACCGCCATGAAGACGGTCATCATGGTCGCCCAGATCCGGCGTGGCGCGCGTTCCAGGGTGGCCGCGGCGAGGTCGCCCGCACGACCGCACTGCCGTGCCACCCAGGCCGCCGCCCGCACCAGTGCGCCGATGGCGGCGAAGCAGGCCGCGATGCCCGCACCGAAGAACAGGGACAGGGCGATGCCGGAGAAGAGGAAGTTGCCCGACCGCAGCCACACCAGCCCGATGGCGACGGTGATGCCGCCGACCGTCACACAGATCGCCGCCAGCCGCAGCCACGGCCGAACCTGATCGGCGACGGATGCGCCGACCGGCGCGAGCGCTTCGATCGGCGACACCTTGTACACCTGGTAGGCGGCCACGGCCGAGGCGGCGACGCTGGTACACACGGCCGCGCCGATGGCGATCGGAATCGCGTACGCGGGTAGCAAATACGTGGTACGTGCTTCCACCGCCTGCATGAGCGCGACCGGCAGGGTTCGAATGGCCATATGGCCGAACCCGATTCCGATCAGCGAACCCAGTGCGCCGCCGAGAAATCCGACGATGGCGGATTCGGTGAGCAGATCGGTGACGATGGTCCGCCGTCGTCCGCCGATCGCCCGCAGCATCGAAATCGTCGGCCGCCGTTGGGCGATTGCCATCGTCATGGTCGTGTAGATGAGGAACGCCGCCACGATGAACGCCAGCGCGGCCCCCATCAGCGTCATGTATTGCAGAATGCGCACGCCGTTGCCGGTCTGCACGGCCCGCACGCTGGGTTGGGCGACCAGCGCCCGGCCGTTGACCACGCCGTCGACAGCGCTGCGCAGCGAACCCGAATCGGTATTCGGCGCGGCGACGACCAGCACTGAATCAAGTCGCCCTGGATGCTCGCTGACCTGTTGTGCGATGGCGAGTGTGGTGAGGACGTAGTGGCCTTCATTGAGCCGCGCCGCGGTGCCGCCGTTGGTCACGCCCGCGACCTTGACCCGGCGCGATCCCAAGCGCAACGTATCGCCGGCCTGTGCGCCGATACCGGGTCCGACCAAGACGCCGTTGGGGGTCGAGATAAGGGCAGCGAACTGTTGCTCGACGGTGGCCTGCAGATCACTGCCCAGCGCCGTAGCGGACGCGTCGGTCCCCAGCAGCAGCAAAGGCCCGGTGTCGGAATCGATCTGGGTGCGGACCATCGGGACCGCCTGCTCGACGCCAGGGGTCTTGGCGATCTCGTCGCGAATCGAGATTGGGAATCCGGAGTCGGTGACCCCGGTGACCTCGAGTGCCGCATTACCCGCCAGCCCGCCGACCAGCCGGTCAACCGAGCCGGTGAGGGAGCCGAAAATGCCGAACACCGACACCAGGAACGCGGCCGAGACCGCCATGACAATCACCGAGGCGAGGGTGCGGCCGCGGTGGGTCGCGAATTCCCGCAGGCTGAACAGCCGCCAGCGGTCGAACAGCGCCGTCACTGGAGTTTTCCGGCGAATTCTTCGGAAACCACTGGTGTGCCGAGGGTCTCGTCCCGCACGATGCGACCGTCGGCAAGTGTGATCACCCGATCGGTGGTGCTGGCGGCCTCGGTGTTGTGGGTGACCATGATGACCGCGCGTTCGCGCCCGGCCTCGTGGGCGATCCTGGCGAGCAGGGCCATGATGTCCGCGCCGGTCTTGGAGTCGAGATTGCCGGTGGGTTCGTCGGCGAGGATGAGCGGCGGGTCCATCAGCAGGGCGCGGGCGAGCGCGACACGCTGCATCTGCCCGCCCGAGAGTTCCGCAGGCCGGTGTTCGGCGCGATCACTGAGTCCGACCAGTGTGAGCAGCTCCAGTGCGCGCGCCTTGGTGGCGCGAAGTCCGGTGCCGTCCAGCAGTTTCGGCACCGCGACGTTCTCCCATGCCGAAAGCGTGGGCAGCAGGTTGAAGAACTGGAAGACGAATCCGACGTGATGCCGCCGGAATTCGGATTGCTGATCGTCGTTCAGCTTCCCGATTTCATTGCCGCGGAACCGGATCGACCCGCTGTCGGGGAGATCCAACGCTCCGAGCAGATGCAGCAGGGTGCTCTTGCCGGCTCCGGACGGGCCGACCACCGAGACGAACTGGCCGGCTTCGATGGTCAGGTCGATGCCGTCGAGGGCGCGCACGCCCTGTCCGCCGATCCGATAGGTCCGGACGACGCTGTCGAGTACCAGCATCAGGCGGCCGATCCGGCGATCTCGCGTAGCTTGGCCATGGATTTGACCAGCTGGGCCTGGGCGTCGTTCTCGATCACCTGTGACAGCTGCCCGGTCAGCACCGGGCCCGCGAAATCACCGGAGATGGTGAGCTGGCACCCGCCAGGGCGGCGTTCGATGGCGAAGGTGAACTCGCAGGTGATCCCGGCCGGGCTGCGGCCGGACAGGGTCAGTTCCATGGGCGGTTTGAATGCGGTGATGGTCAGGTCCAGCCGCTGGGTCATGCCGAGCATCCGGATGTTCTGCGCCAGCATCGAGTTCACGCCGATGTGCTCGGGCGGATTTTCGGCAAACCCGCCGTGCAGCTGGAACCAATCTCCCCACCTGGAGGTGTCCGCGATGATGGTGTAGAGCCGCATCGGATTGACTTCCAATGCATTGGTGACCTCGAATTTGGCCATGAAAGCGCCCTCCCTTGTAATTACGCAGCAAACTTCCTCTCCGAATCGGCTTCGGCAGCTGGACGGGACGCGGGTCCCGGCTCCCCCAGGAAGTGGTGCTTTGGCGTGAATCTGGCTGTGAGTGTTCATGACTCACCGCCAAGGTACAAGTGACCGCGTGTCACATCAATTAAAAAATTGAAACGTGTTGTATGCATCCAGGCCGTCGATTACAGTGACCGTGACTGCGGGGATTCAGAGATCAGTCACACAAATAGGTCTCTCTATGGCCTTGTCGGCCGAAATCTACAAGAACGTGTTCTATCTGCATGCTGTTTTCGCATGCTGGGGAAGGGGGGATTTCGCGATGGATGAAAATCTCTCGCCGGATTCTGTCGCCATTGTTGGAATGGCATGTCGTTTTCCAGGGGGTATCGACTCTCCGGAATCGCTGTGGCGGTTCCTATCCGAGGGGAGCCATGTCTCCAGCAAGTTTCCGTCAGATCGGTCCATGACGGAATTGGCCGATATGGCGTCGCCCGAGGTCGCCGCGGCCATGGCCCCCATGGGCGGCTTCATCGACGAACCTGGCCTGTTCGATCCGGAGTTCTTCGGGATCAGTCCTCGCGAAGCCAAAGCCATGGACCCGCAGCAACGCATGGTGCTCGAATCCACCTGGCAGGCACTGGAAGACGCCGGCATCGACCCGAATACGCTGCGCGACAGTGATACCGGCGTCTACGTCGGTGCAATGGGCGGCGACTACGCGTATTTGATTCCCGGGCAGAAGGATCTGGATCCCGGGTACGTCTCACTCGGTGTGAGCCAGAGCGTGCTGTCCGGGCGGGTGTCCTACATCCTCGGGTTGCAGGGCCCCACCATGAGCATCGACACCGCCTGCTCGTCCTCACTGGTGGCCATGCATCTGGGCGGCCAGGCGCTGCAGGCCGGGGAGTGCTCGCTGGCCCTGGTCGGCGGCGTCTCGATCATGTCCACGCTGACCGGATTCTTCGCGCTCGGTCAGCACGGCGCCATCTCGAAAGCCGGTCGCAGCAAGCCGTATTCGGCCGATGCCGATGGTTTCTGCATGTCCGAAGGCGTGGCCATGCTAGTGCTGGAACGGCTGTCGGACGCGCGCCGCAATGGTCACCGCGTGCTGGCCGTCATACGCGGCGGGGCGGTCAATCAGGACGGCGCAACCAAGGGCCTGACCGTACCGAGCGAACTCGCACAGCGGAAGTTGATCCAGGCTGCGCTGGCCAGTTCCGGTCTGACCGCCGCCGATATCGATGCGGTAGAGGGACACGGAACCGGCACTCCGGTAGGTGATCCCATCGAACTGCGGGCGCTGTTCGACACATACGGTCAGGACCGCGCCGACGGGCGGCCGCTGAAGCTGGGCTCCATCAAGGGCAATTTCGGCCACACCCAGGCGGCGGCAGGCGCGGCCGGGGTGATCAAGATGATTCAGGCCATGCGCCACGGTGAGCTGCCCGCCACTGTCAATGTCGGCGAGCCCACCGGTGCGGTGGATTGGTCGAGCGGCGCGGTGGAACTGGTGACCGAGCACGGTGCCTGGCCGGACTCCGGCCGTCCACGCCGTGCCGGCGTGTCTTCGTTCGGTATCGCGGGCACCAATGCGCACGTAATTCTCGAGCAGGTTCCCGAGGTCGTCGCGGAACCCGCGGCTGCCCCGGAATCGGTTGTGCCGGTGGCGGTGTGGCCGATCTCCGGCCGGACCGCCGAAGCGCTGGCCGATCAGGCGATGCGCCTGACCCAACATGTCAAGGCCAACCCGGAGTTCAGCCTGCGCGATGTGGGTTGCGCGCTGGGGACGACTCGCGCGAGCTTCGAGCATCGCGCGGTGGTGCTGGGCAGCAATCGGGTGGATCTGCTCGCCGGTCTGGCCGAGGTGGCCGAGAACAAGCCGGTCGGGCCGATTCGCGGGCAGGCCATGGACCGCCAGGTGGTGTTCGTCTTCCCGGGCCAGGGCGCGCAGTACGCGGGCATGGCGGCACAGTTGATGGAGGAATCCCCGTTCTTCGCCGAGCGGATTCGCGAGTGCGAGGCGGCCTTCGCCGACTATGTGGACTGGTCGCTGACCGATGTGCTGCGGCAGGTAGACGGCGCGCCGTCCATCGAACGCGTCGATGTGGTGCAGCCCGCCCTGTTCGCCACCATGGTTTCCCTTGCGGCGCTGTGGCGTTCGTACGGCATCGAGCCGGCGGCGGTGCTCGGGCATTCGCAGGGTGAGGTCGCGGCGGCGTACGTGGCCGGCGCGCTCTCGCTCGGCGATGCCGCTCGCATCGTGACCATGCGCAGTAAGCCACTGCGCAGCCTGCCCCGTTCCGGCGGGATGGCCTCGATCAATGCTCCGGTCGCCCGGGTGCGTGAGTTGATGGCCGGGCTCGAGGATCTCTACATCGCCGCAATCAACTCGCCGTCCACCACGGTGGTGGCCGGTGGCGCGGAGTCGGTCACCGCCATCGTCGCGCTGGCCGAGCACAATGATGTGCGCGCCAAGCGAATTCCGGTGGATTACGCCGCGCACACCCCGCACCTCGACCCGCTGCGCGAGGAGCTGCGGGCCGCGGTCGCGCCGATCGTGCCGCAGGCCACCGATGTGGTGTTCTTCTCCACCGTCACCGGTGACGTGCTGCCGGGCGAGGAGCTGGGCCCCGACTACTGGTTCCGGAATCTGCGTGAGCCGGTCGATTTCGAGGCGGGCTTTCAGGCCGCCTTCCAGTCCGGCTACAACGCCTTCCTCGAGATGAGCGTGAACCCGGTGCTCACCTCGGCGATGCACGAATCCCTGGAACAGTTCGGCTCTTTCGCCGATTCATGCCTGATCGTCGGCTCGCTCAAGCGTGCGGAAGCGGGTATCCGCCGCTTCCTGACCGCCGTCGCCGAAGCGCATGTGCAGGGTGTGTCGCCGGACTGGTCCACGCTGTACCCCCCAGGTGCCGCGCACCCGGCGCCGCTGCCCACCTACGCCTTTCAGCGTCAGAAGTATTGGCTGGCAAGTGTTTCCGGCACCGGCGGCGGCAAGCCCAGCGGACTCGGCCTGGCCGAGGCGGGTCATCCGCTGTTGGGCGCGATCTCGGAGTTGCCCGGCGCGGACCGCTACCAATTCAGCACCCGCTTGGCGCTGGCAACCCATCCCTGGCTGGCCGATCACGCGCTGCACGGCAATGTGCTGGTCCCTGGTGCGATGCTGCTGGAGCTGGCGCTGCACTCCGGCGACAAGCTCGGCAGCCCGCGGGTGGAGAAGCTGACCATGTACACACCGGTCACGCTGCCCGCCGACGATGCCATTCACCTACAGGTAGTAGTCGGTGAACCGGAGCGCAGCGGCCGTCGCAAGGTGGCCATCTACTCGCGGCCGGAGGTCAAGGACGAGGCTCCTGGCGCGAGCCAGTGGAGCCTGCACGCCGACGGATTCCTCACCGCAGCAACGAAATCCGATGATGCCGAGGTGCAAAGCCTGGAGCTGTGGCCGCCGGTCGGCGCGGAACCGGGTATGGAGCCGGAGAACGCGTACATCACCCTGGCCGCGCTCGGCTACCAGTACGGTCCGGTGTTCCAGGGCATGAAGGCGGTGTGGAAGCGCGGCGAGGATGTGTTCGCGGAAGTGGCACTGCCGGATTCGGTGTCCGATGCCGACAAGTACGGTCTGCATCCGGCCCTGCTCGACGCCGCCATGCAGTGTGGCGCCGCCGCTGCCGCGCTCATGCCGTCGGAGGCCGGTGCGATCCGGCTGCCCTTCGCCTGGGAGCGCGTCGAATTGCGGGCCGTGGGCGCGAAGGCATTGCGCGTCAAGCTGACTCCCGCTGGTGACGATCGGCTGCGCTGGGTGCTCGCCGACAGCACCGGTCGCGTGGTGGCGGTCGGCACTTTGCAGGTGCGCTCGATCTCCATGGGCACGCTGGCCACGCGTGGCCTGTCCGGCCGCCAGGATTCGCTGTTCGGGGTGGACTGGCTGGCCGTTTCCGCACCGCGCGTGCGGTATTCGGCTCGCCAGGGCGAATGGGTGGTGGTCGGTCGCGAATTGTCCGGCATCGCCGCCGATGCCGCCCTGACCTCCTACCCCGATCTCGATGCCCTTGGCGCGGCGATCACGACGGGAACCGAGGTGCCCAAGGTGGTGCTGCTACCGCGCTTGACTGCCTCCGCCGGCGCCGAGCCGGGTGCGCAGGTGACCACGGCGGTCCGGGATGAATTGGCCCGCATGCTGACTCAGCTGCAAGGCTGGTTCGCCGACGAGCGCTTCGCCGAGACGAAGCTAGTGGTGCTCACCCGCGGCGTACAGGGCGTGGATCTGGCCGAGGATGTCTCCGATCTGGTCGGTGCGACGGTCTGGGCACTGGTGCGCAGTGCGCAATCGGAGTTCCAGGACCGGGTCCAGCAGATCGATCTGGACGAGGACGATATCGGTCTCGATCAGCTCAGCACCGCAGTGCAGTTGGACGAACCCGAATTGGCAGTGCGCCGTGGCGAATTCTTCGGCCGCCGCCTGCGTTCGGGTCTGGACAGCGCGGCCACCGCAGGCGCTCGATTGGCCGGTCCGTGGCGGCTCGACATCCCGGCCTCGGGCAATCTCGACGATGTCACGCTGGCCGAGGCAATTGCGGCACGCGACACCGCGCTGCCGCCAGGCACGGTATCGGTGGCCCTACGTGCGGCCGGACTGTCGTTCCCGGTGGCGCTCAGGGGCTTGGCCGCTACCTCCGGAGTTCCGTCGCGGCTGGTGCACGAGGCGGCGGGCGTCGTGGTCGCCACCGCCCCCGATGTGACCGGTCTCGCGCCCGGTGACCCTGTGTTCGGGCTGTTCGACGAGATCGCCGCGACGGTGGTGACCGATCGGCGCTTGCTCGCCGCGGTCCCCTCGGCGTGGTCGTTCGCGCAGGCCGCCGCTGCGCCGGTGGCTTACCTGACCGCGCTGTACGCCTTGCGTGAGGTCGCCGCGGCTCAGACTGGGGAGCGGGTGCTGGTGCATGCCGCCACCGGTGGTGTCGGCACCGCCGCAGTGAACCTGGCTCGCCGTCTCGGCCTGGATGTACTGGCCACGGCGTCCCACGGCAAGCGGGACACGCTGCGCGGTATGGGTTTCGCCGAGACTCATCTGGCCGATTCCCGGTCCGCCGAATTCGCCGCCCGGTTCGCGGATCTGTCCGTCGATATCGTGCTGAACCTGCTGCCGGACACCTTCACCGACAGCTCGCTGGGCCTGCTGGCCCCCGGCGGCCGGTTCGTGGAGATCGCCAGGGACGTGGTGCGCGATGCCGATCAGGTGCGTTCCGACCATGACGCGAGCTACGAGACGTTCCAACTCGGCGCGCTCGGCGCGGATGTGCTCGGTGGCCTGCTCGCCGAACTCGCAGACTTGTTCGCGAACGGTGACCTGGCCCCACTGCCCCTGCACCGCTTCGATATTCGTCAGGCATCGTCGGCTCTGCGCCTGCTGTCGGAGGCACGCCATACCGGCAAGGTGGTGCTCACCTGGCCGCCCGCGTTCGACCCGGAGTCGACGGTCCTGATCACCGGTGGTACCGGCACCATCGGCGCGATCATCGCGCGGCATCTCGTGAACGCTTACGGCGCAAAGCATGTGCTGTTGACCAGCCGTAGTGGTTCCCGGGCCGCGGGGGTCGAGGAGCTGATCGCGGAACTGGCCGCCGCGGGCGCACAGGTCACGGTGGCCACCTGCGATGCCGGTGATCGGGATGCCTTGGCGGGCGTGCTCGATTCGATCCCCGCGCAGCATCCACTCGGCGGCGTGGTGCATCTGGCCGCGGCGCTGGCCGATGCCACCTTCGCCGCGTTGACCCCCGAGCACCTGGACGTGGTGTTGCCGGCCAAGGCGTACGGCGCGTGGCATCTGCACGAGCTGACCCAGCATCTGGATCTGTCCATGTTCGTGCTGTTCTCCTCCGCCGCAGGCACTTTCGGTAGCGCGGGTCAGGCCAACTACGGCGCGGCCAATGTGTTCGCCGACAGCCTGGCCCGGCACCGCTACCACCGGGGCCTGGCCGCCACGTCGATGGCCTGGGGCTGGTGGGCGGAGGACACCTCCAATACCGGCGGCATGGACGAGAAGGACCGCGCGCGCCTGACCCGCATGGGTGTGACGCCCATGCCGACGAAGGAGGCGCTGGACCTGTTCGACGCCGCCCTACGGACCGGCCGCCCGTACGTGCTGCCGGTCGGTATGGACCTGTCGCTGCTGCGGGTGGCCGCCCAGGTGACCGAGCTGCCGCCGTTCTTCCGGGCGCTGCTGCACACTCGGCCGCGCGCCACCCAGCAGATGAGCGACTCCTCGCAGCTGGCCAAGCGGCTGGCGGGGCTGAGCCCGACCGAGCAGCATGAGGTGATCGTGGATCTGCTCAGGACGCCGATCTCCATGGTACTGGGCTACAACTCACCCGATGCGGTGCTGCCGGATCGCGAGTTCACCGAGATGGGTGTGGATTCGCTCAGTTCCATCGAGCTCGGCGCGCATCTGCGCGCGATCACCGGTGTGAAGCTGGCCAATTCGGTCATCTTCCAGTACCCGACGGTCAATCTGCTGGCCCGCCACGTGCTCGATCAGGTGACGCCGCAGGACACGGAACTGGCGGATCCGATCGTGGCCGAGGTGGAAATGCTGCTGGAGCGCCTGGCCGCCATCCACGGTGAGACGCAGATGCCCGGCGAACTGCTGGCCCGACTCTCCGGCGCGGTCGGTCGGCTGGGTGGATCCGCTGCCCCAGAGGCGGTTTCGTGACCCGGTTGCTCGCTGTGAGCGACCTACACATCGGTCATACGGGGAATCGGGAAATGGTGGCGGCGATCCGGCCCGATTCCCCGGACGACTGGCTGATCGTGGCAGGCGACGTGGCGGAGAAGACCGACGCGATCCGGTGGGCGCTCGGGACACTGCGCGACCGGTTCGCGAAGGTGATCTGGGTGCCCGGGAACCACGAATTGTGGACCACCGCAAGGGATCCGCTGCATCGTCGTGGCACGGGACGCTACCAGCATCTGGTCGACGTATGCCGGGCCATGGACATCGTCACACCCGAGGATCCCTACCTGGTGTGGGAGGGGGAGGGCGGCCCGGTGCTGCTGGTGCCGATGTTCCTGCTCTACGACTACAGCTTCCTGCCGCCGGGAGCGCGCACCAAACGGGAAGGTCTCGCGCTGGCCGAGGCCCGCGGGTCGGTCGCCACCGACGAGCAACTGCTCACCTGCGACCCGTACGCCGCACGGGAGGACTGGTGCCGGGAGCGTGTCGAGTACACCCGCGCGCGGCTCGACGCGCTCGATCCTGGGATGCCGCTGGTCCTGATCAATCACTTCCCGCTGACGCGCCAACCGGTCGAGCGGTTGTTCCGGTCGGAGTTCGCGCTGTGGTGCGGCACCGAACTGACCGCCGACTGGCATCGCCGCTACAACGTGCGCTGTGTCGTCTACGGGCACTTGCACATTCGCCGCACCGATCACTTCGACGGGGTGCGCTTCGAGGAAGTGTCGATCGGCTATCCACGGGAATGGCGGCGGCGGGGACTGCCCGAACCGCTGCTACGGGAAATCCTTCCGGGCCGGACTGAATCGCCGCGTGCGGGAGTTGCGCTGGGCCGACGGGCCGCCGCCCGCGCGTGGCGGCTCGCTCGCGGTCTGGCCAGAAGAGACGAATCCCGACAAGTAATCGACGAACAAGGAACACTGCCACGATGACCGACCCAATCGCCGGGCGACAAGGACTCGAGCAGGCCCTCGGTGCGGGGCTGGCCGCTGTCGACCTGATGTCCGATGACCAGTGTGCCGACCTGCTGGCCCTGCTCGACGACGCGCCCCGGCGCGATCGCGCGCTGGCCGAGACCGAACTCGCCGACAGTCTGGCCCGCCAGCCGCGCACGCTGCGATTCGTGCTGCGGGCGGTGCTGCTGAGGAGACGGCGATGAGTGAGAAGATGACCCGTGATCAGCTGGAGAAGCTGGCCGCCGCACTGCACGTGCCCAGTTCGCGCATCGAGTACCTGAGTATCCTTGGCGGTGAGCAGCTGGCGGTGCTGCGCGAGGAGATCGTGCGCGTGCTGCACACCCGCTATCCGCGTGAATACCGGCGGTTTTCGGCACTGGCGCGGCGGGTTCCGCTGCGCTTGTCGCTACCACTGGCCACCCGGGTGCTGCCGCCGCGCATTCTGGGCCGCTCGCTGTCGGCCGGACTGCTCGACGGGCGCAGTGCGGCCTCGCTGGCCATGCTGTCGGCCATCGATCCCGTGGTGGTAGCCGATGCCGCGCCCTTCATCAATCCGGCCGTCGTCGGCCGGCTGGCGGAGCTGGCCTCACCGGAGCTGATCAGCGGTGTGATGGCGGAACTCATGGCGCGCGATGACTTCGACACCGCCGATCTGTTTGTCGATACCTTCACCAGCTATGTGATGACCTCAGGCGGTCAGGTTCGCGCACCGGCGGCGAAGCCGGAAGTGGTGCCCGCACGCCGTTTCCGGAGTCTGCTGCGCGGTATCGGGCGGCGACCGTGATCGCGGCGAGCCGAACCGACTTCGAGGTGGTCGTGGTCGGTGCCGGGTTCTCCGGTATCTGCGCGGCGATCCGACTGCGGCAGGCGGGGATCCACGACTTCGTGGTGCTCGACAAGGCCGACGATGTGGGCGGCATCTGGCGGGACAATACCTATCCCGATGTGGGCGTGGATATTCCGATCTGGGGTTACTGCTTTTCGTTCGAACCGAATCCGGACTGGCGGCATGCCTATGCCAAAGGGCATGAACTACGGACCTACGCCACCCGATGTGTCGAAAAGTACGGGGTGCGTGAGCATTTGCGGCTCCGAACCGAGGTGACCAGGATGCAGTTCGACGAAGACCTCGACCTGTGGGTCCTGCAGACCGGGCGGGGGGCGATACGGGCTCGCTTCGTGATCAATGCCTATGGGGCACTCGGGCATCCCAAGATGCCCGATATCCCGGGACTGGACAGCTTCGGGGGCGCGTTGATCCACAGCGCCCGGTGGGATCACACGGTACCGCTGGCGGGCCAGGTCGGGGTGATCGGTACCGGCTCCTCTGCGGTGCAGATCATTCCCGAGGCCGCCGAGCGGGCCGAGCGGCTCACGGTCTTCCAGCGCACGCCTATCTGGGTGATACCCAAGCCCGACTTCCGCATTCCGCGACTGCTGCGCATGGGTTTTCGAATGTTCCCGTTCCTGCTGCGGGTTCCGCGTTGGATCGTGCTCCTGTGGCTGGAACTGTTGTACAACGGCGTGTTCCGGTTCAAGTTGCCGGTCACGGCGACCGCCCTGGAGTGGCTGGCGGGCGCAGCTCTGCGCGCCCAGGTACCCGATCTCGAAGTACGCGCAAGGCTTTTGCCGCACTATCGGTTTGGTTGCAAGTTCCTGACGCTGTCCAACCGGTATTACAAGACCTTCGCTCGCGACAATGTGCGGCTGGTGTCTGAGGACATCGAGTCGGTCGACGCGACCGGGGTCGGCACTGCGGACGGGGAGCACCATGAGCTCGACACCCTGGTCATGGCAACGGGTTTCGAGGTATTCGAGCGCACCAGCCTGCCCCGCTATCCGATCACCGGCACCGGCGGCGTGGATCTGGGCGACTACCTGCACGACAATCGCAATGTCTGCTACGAGGGCGTCACCCTGCCACCCTGCCCGAACGCGTTCGTCATTCACGGCCCGTACTCGATGACCGGGTCGTTCTTCATGACCATCGAGAACGCGGTCGCGCATGCCGTGCGGTGCATCACCGAGGCGCACCGGCGCGGGGCGACCCGGGTCGCGGTGAAGGCCGAACCCTATGCTCGCTTCGCCGAGGAGATGATCACCCGGCAGGCGCGGTCCATCTTCTACAACTCCAACTGCGAGCAGGCCCGCAGTTTCTATTTCGATCAGAACGGTGACGTGCCGCTGTTCCGGCCCTCGACCAGCGTTGAAGCCTGGTGGCGGATGCGCAGATTCCCACTGGCGGACTACGCCTTCAGCACCTGCGCGGCCGCCGGGCAGCGCGAGCAGCCGGCCGGGCAGCAGGGGGCATCATGACACCACCGGCAATCGGGCACGTCTCCGATACCGCGCGCTGGGTCGCGATTTATCGCGCGCTGGAATCGGCGCGGCCGGACGCACTGTTCCGCGACGAACTCGCTGCGGTGCTCGCAGGTGAGCAGGGGAGTGTGCTCGCGCAATCCGCGATACTGCCGCGCGGGGCCCGCGATCACTGGCCGACGGTGGTCCGCACCCGACTCGTCGACGATGTGATCCTCGGCGCGCTCGACCAGGGGTGTGATCGCGTGATCAATCTGGCGGCGGGGCTGGATACTCGTCCGTTCCGGCTCGATCTACCAGCCGAAATTCGCTGGTACGAAACGGATCTGCCGGACCTGGTCGCGTACAAGGAAGCGCGACTGGAAGGTAGGCGGGCGCGGTGTGAGCGGATCGCCGTGCCACTCGACATCACCGATGCGGCCGCGACCACCGCATTCCTCGCCGAGGCGCGTGCTGGGGCGGATAGGCCGCTGGTCATAACCGAAGGGCTGCTGCCCTATCTCCAGGCGCACCAGGTGCTGATCCTGAGCGAGCAGCTGCGGGCAGCCGGAACGCGTTGGTGGGTAATGGATCACTGGTCACCCGCCATGCTGCGCATGGTCAATCTGACCATGGGTCGCGAATTGGGTTCGGCACGATGGACTTTCGCGGCCTCGCTCGGATTCTTTCCGGGGTGGTCGGCCGAGATCGCCCGCTCGACCTTCCTGGCCGCGGCACGGTGGGGCCGTTCGCCGTTGCCGCTGCGCGCGACGGCGCTGCTGCCCGAAATCGCACCCGGCCCGCGACTCGACCGATCCCGGTTGTGGTGCGGCGCAGTGCGATTGTCTCCCCGTGACCTACGAGGACGGATATGAGTTCGGTGCTGGTACTCGGTGGCGGGTTCACCGGACTGCTGGCGGCCGCCGCGGCGAGCCCGCATGCGCGCGAGGTCACGGTGCTCGAGCGCGATGTCTTTCCCGAGGGCCCGCAACCGCGGCGCGGGCAACCACAGGCTCGCCATCCGCACTTCCTGGCACCCGGTGGCGTGCTCGGGCTCGAGCAGCTGCTGCCCGGCGCGACGCACCGGCTACTGGCGGCGGGGGCCAATCGGATCGGCGTCGGAGCCGACCTACTGTTCCGTCCCGCCGCCGGTGGCTGGCTGGACCGTCAGGACACCGGGCGCTACGGCATCAGCTGCACCAGGCAATTGCTCGATCACGTGGTGCGCACGATGGTCCGGGAGCGGGGCGGGGTGACCTTCCGACCGGAGTGCGATGTGGTGAGCCTGCTCGGCGACGGCCGTGCCGTGCGCGGGGTGCGGGTGCGCGAGCAGCGGCCGGGAGCCACCGAAGTGTTCGAGGCGGACCTGGTGATCGATGCCACTGGGCGCGGATCGCAGGCCGGGCAATGGCTCGACCAGTTGGGGATCGTCGTTCCGGCGGCGGAGATCGTCGACTCCGGGCACGCGTATGCCACCCGGGTGTATCGCGCGAGGCCGGGGGCCGAATCGGGTTTCCCGCTGATCCTCATCCAGGCCGACGGCCGGTCCGGGAGTCCGGGCGGCAATGCCACTCTGCTGCCTGTGGAGGACGGGCAGTGGCTCGTAGCCATCGGCGGCACCCGGGGCATGAGCATGCCCGCGAGCAATGACGACTTCCTGGAATTCGCGTGCGAGCGCGTGCCGCATCCATTGATCGGCGAACTCCTCGCCGAAGCCGAACCACTCAGCGACACAATGACTTCCCGCAGCACGTGCAACAGGCGCTATCGATTCGACCGGGTGCGTGCGTGGCCTCGCGGATTGGTGGTAGCCGGAGATGCCGCCTCGGCAATGAATCCCGTGTACGGCCAGGGACTTTCAGTGGCGGCGCGTAGCGCGAACGTACTGCGTTCGGGATTCGCTGCGCGCGGTGTCGATCCGGCTGCCGCTGCCCGGCTGCAACAGTCGATCTGTCGGGCGGCGCAGGATCCCTGGCAGATGGCGACCAGCCAAGATCGTCAGTTCCGCGGCACCAAGGGCCGTGGGGCCTCCGTGCTGGCGCGGGTGCAATTGCGCTACGGCGAGCGAGTGTTCCAGGCGGCGACGACGCGGCCCGCAGTCGCAGCCGTCGTCTCGGAAGTGATGTTCCTGGTCCGCCCCGCGCTGGCGATGGGGCATCCGGCGGTAATCGCCGGTGCACTACTCGGGCCGCGACGGCCCGCGCGGTCCGAGCCGCCGCTGACCGCGTGGGAGCGCGGGTTCGTCACCGGTGGACGGGTCGCATGAATCGCGCGATCACGCGGGTGGCGTGCTGGATGCTGGCTTCGGGCGCGGTACTGGGCACGAATGCCGCTGTGGCATCGGCGGATGCTGTCGCGGCCACGCCGCTGCTTTCGGCACCCGCGTCGACGGATAGTTGGGTGAGCGGTGACGGCGGTGTCCAGCTCCGTGTGCACGAATATGGTCCAGCCGGTGACCAAGCACCGACCGTCGTCTTGGTGCACGGCTATATGTCCACGGCTCGGGCCTGGGACCAGGTCGTCGCCCGACTCGCACCGGACTATCACGTGGTCACCTACGACACCAGGGGCAATGGAGAAAGCGATCACCCAGCGCAGCAGCAGGATTACGCACTCCCGGTCCTGGCCGCCGATATCTCCGCGGTTATCGACGCCACTGCTGCCGGTCGGCAAGTGCATCTGGTCGGCTGGGACTGGGGAGCCGGTGAGGGCTGGGAAGCGGCTGCCACTTCGGAGATCGCCGCGAAAGTCATTGACTTCACCGCGATTTCCGGCTTCAACCTCGACTTGTCGGGGCAGTGGCTGCGGCGTACCCTGAGCGATCCCGCCGACCTGCCAGCCGTAGTCGATCAAGCCGTCCGCTCGTCCTACATCGCGCTGTGGGATGTGCCGGTCCTCACCGATGTCCTGTGGAACACCGGTGTCACAGGGGCGGTCCTGGATGGGTTCGTTCGGCTCGAAGGCGGCCCGCCACCGCATGTTCCGCCCGCCGACGGCCGCGCCTCGCTGAATCGGTATCGCGCCAATATCGCCTCCCGGATCAGCGCGCCCACCTACAGCCGACTCGCGGTGCCGGATATCCACGTGATCTACGGCTCGCGCGACCCCTATGTCGGTGCGGCGGTCCAGACCCGCGCCGTCGAAGGCGCGGCCGAGCATCTGACATTCACCGAAATCGACTCCGGCCATTGGTCTCCAATCACCGACCCGCAGCAGCTCACAGCGGCGATCGTCGCCGGATTCGGGACGGAACCGGGAAGGTATCCATGAACGAGCCCATTGCGATCGTCGGCATGGCGGCCCGATTCCCCGGGGCCGACGACGTCGACGCCCTCTGGGAGCTGCTGAGCTCCGGTGGTACAGCGATCCGTACCGTGCCCGCCGAGCGCTGGGATGCGGACACCCCCCTGGACGGCGGTAAGCGGGTACCGGCGGTGGGCGGATTCCTCGACGGGGTAGACGAGTTCGACGCCGCGCTGTTCGGCATCTCGCCGCGCGAGGCGGCCGATATCGATCCACAACAGCGGCTCATGCTCGAAATCGCCTGGCGTGCATTGGAAGACGCGGGCATACCGGGTCATACCCTGCGCGGCACCCGGACCGGTGTCTACGTCGGCGCGTCCTGGCACGATTACGAGACGCTGCGCAAGCAGCGGGGGATCGGCGCTACCCAGCACAGTCTGGTTGGTACCGCGCTCGACGTGATCGCGGCGCGTCTGTCGTATCTGCTCGGCCTCACCGGGCCCAGTCTCGTCGTCGAGACCGGATGTTCGTCGGCGCTGGTAGCGCTCGACCTCGCCGTGCGGGCCATACGCACCGGTGATGTCGAATCTGCGATCGTTGGCGGCGCGAATCTCATTCTGGCCCCGGATGTTTCGATCGGGCTCACACATTTCGGGGCGCTGTCGTCCAACGGTCGCTGCGCCGCGTTCGGTGCGGACGCGGACGGGTTCGTTCGTGGCGAAGGTGTGGCGGCGGTGTATCTCAAGCCGTTGAGCGCGGCGGTGCGTGATGGCGACCAGGTGCGGGCGCTCGTCACCGCCACCGTGGTGAACAATGACGGCGGTGGCGAAAGCCTGGTCACGCCGAATACGGCGGGGCAGCGGGATCTGCTGCGGCGAGCCTACCGGGACGCGGGACTCGATCTCGATCGGCTGGCGTACGTCGAGGCGCATGGAACCGGTACGGGGCGAGGGGATCCCATTGAGGCCGCGGCGATCGGAGAGGTGCTGGCGCAGGCGCGTGGATCGGCTGCCGGGCCGCTGCCTATCGGATCGATCAAGACCAATATCGGGCATCTGGAAGCCGCCGCCGGGATCGCTGGGCTGATCAAAGGTGTGCTGTGTCTGGAACGCGGGCTGATCCCGCCGAGCCTGCACGCGGGGGAGCTCAATCCTGAAATCGCTTTCGACGCACTGAATGTGGCGGTGGTGCGCGAGCGCCTCGCCCTACCCGAGGCCGGGCCGGTACATCTCGGTGTCAACTCGTTCGGCTGGGGCGGGACCAATGCGCATGCTGTGCTCAGTCGCGCGGAAGTCGCGGCGGTAGCACGTCTTTCCGGTTCTGATCTCGGGTTCCTGCCCCTCTCGGCACATACCGACGATGCGCTACGTCTGCGCTGCCACGACATCGCCGACCTGCTGGACACCGATCCGAGTGGAATCGGATCGGTGACGGCCGCCCTCGCCCGGCGAGCCCATCAACTACCCAGGCGCATAGCGGTTTTCGGTACCGAGCCCGCCGGGCTGGCTGCGGAGTTACGGCGACATGCCGACGACCCTGCTGCCGAGCATCCCGCGGTCCTCGTTGGGCGAACCCGCGAAATCGGTCTCGTGGCCTTCGTCTTCCCCGGACAAGGCGCACAATGGCACGGCGTCGGCACGGCGTTGTACGGCACGGACCCGGCCTTCACGGCCATGGTGGACGATTGCGCCGCCGCGCTCGCACCGCACGTCGACTGGGATCCCCTCGCGGTTATTTCCGGTGCGGCCGGGCCGGATTGGCTCGACCACGTCGATCAGGTGCAGCCGGTGCTGTGGGCGCTTTCACTCGGTATCGCCGCTATGTGGCGCGCCATGGGCATCGTTCCCGATCTGGTCGTCGGCCACAGTCAGGGCGAGATCGCGGCCGCCACCCTCTCCGGTGCGCTGAGTCTCGCGGACGGTGCGCTCGTGGTGGCGCGTCGCAGTGCCGCATTGCGTGCCGTGGCGGGCACCGGCCGAATGCTGGCCGTCGAACTGCCGGTCGATGAACTTCCATCTTGGATAGCGGGTTTCGAAGACTCCGTGACACTGGCCGTGCACAACGGTCCGATGTCGTGCGTACTTGCCGGGGATCGGGATTCCATCGAGGCATTGCACGAGATCCTCTCGGCCGACGGAGTGTTCTGCCGAATGGTCGCGGTGGACTACGCCTCGCACGGTCCGCACATGGAGGGGTTGCGTCCCGCACTGTCGACGGCGCTGGCCGGGGTGAAACCTGGACCGACATCGGTCGAGATGCTGTCCACGGTGACCGGACGGCCGTGCGCACCCGGCGCAGTCGATGGCGACTACTGGATCGAAAACCTCTGCCGCCCCGTTCTGTTCGCCGAGGCGATGACGTCTGCCTTCGACTCCGGCGTCACCCACGTGATCGAGATCAGCCCGCACCCGGTGCTGACCGCGGCTCTCGAACAGCTATCCGCCACCCGATCGCACCCGCCGGTGGTGGTACCGTCGCTCTACCGCGACCGGGACCCGATCACCGAGATGCAGCGCAGTCGCGCCCGCGCTTACCTGAGCGGGCTGCATCCCTTCGCCGATATCTCCCGCGCTGCCTCGGTTACGCTGCCGCCGTATCCCATGCAGCGCAGTTCGTTCTGGCTGCCTGAATCCGAAGCGGGCACGCGGGCGCAAGGACTGCGGGCTCCGGTGTATCCCAGCGTCATGGAATCCGGTGCATGGCAGGCCGATACCTCGATATCGCTCGACCACGAAGGCTGGCTCGGCGACCATCGGGTCGGGGCCGCGGTCGTGGTGCCCGCCGCCATGATGATGGCGTTCGCCATCGCGGTCGCTCGCACTCGATACGGGCATCAGCCCGCGGCGCTGCTGGACATCCGGTTCACCGAGGCGCTGACGTTGCCCGCCGCGCCGGTGCGCCTCGATATGACGTTGCGCGAGGACATTACCGGCGGCGCGAGCTTCGAGCTCCGCTCACTCGCCGCGACGGCCGAGATCTGGACCGCTCATGCCCGGGGCCGAGTAATGCACACCGTCGAAGCGATGGATCTCCCGGAGCTGCCCGGCGGTACACAGCCCGAGGCTGACGTTTCCGGTGCCGAGTTCTACCGGTTGTGCGCCGGGCGAGGATTGAACTACGGCCCCGAATTTCAAGGCGTGCAGGTGATCAGGCATGTCGGCGGTGGAGTCGTCGCCGACATCGAACTCGGCGAGCAATGCCGGGCGCAGCTGCATCGGGGTGAGTTGCACACAGCGCTGATCGACAGTGCGATGCAAGCGGCCCTTGCCTTGTTCGACGACGCACGAACCGTCGTACCGGTGGCGGTCCAGGAGCTGCGCCTGCACGCCGTGCCGGACACATTCATCGATACCGCACGGGTGTACGCGGTCCGGCGCTCCGATACGTCGGCGGACATCCATGTGTTCGACGACCAGGGCACCCCGCTCGCCACGATCCGCGGGCTTCAACTGGCCGCGATCGACGGCGGCGATGCGGTCTGTCGCCGATTCGACCGCGAGTTCCGGTTCGTACTGCATGCGGCCGAACGTTCGGAGACGACTGGTCGCGAGGGCGACGGCTCGCGCGGGTGCGGTGCCGACATCGTGCTGGACGGTGACGTGACCTGGCATACCGCCTTGGCCGATGCGTTGCGCCGGCGCGGAGCGCAGGTACACAACGGCGGTGCCGCGCACGCGGGCGGTACGCTCGTCTATTGCGTGCCCTCGGGCGATCTCCAGGCCCAGCGAACTCGGCTCGCGACCCTCACGGAAGCGGTGCGAGCGGCGACGAGCACCGGCTCGACACCGCCGCGGCTGGTCGTCGTGACGGAGAATGCCGAATCACCCACATCCGATGATCGCCCCGATCCGGGGAGCGCGATGTTCTGGGGTTTCGTCCGCGTCCTGCGGCGAGAGCATCCCGAACTGTCCGCCACCCTCGTCGATATCGCGGGCGCGCGGGAGATCGACGAGTGTGCCGCCGAACTCCTGGCCGCGCCCGGCGAAGATCAGGTAGTGCTGCGGGCAGGGCGTCGCTACGTCGGCCGGCTGGAGCAGGGCGAACACTCCGGAGGTGCGCAGCCGCGGCCATGGCGGGCGCAGCACCGGCCTTTCCGCCTGCGGTCGGCTGCCGATCGGCGCTGGGACGGCCTGCACTTCGCGCCGCTATCGGTGCGCACGCCAGGTCCGGGTGAAATCATGGTCGAAATCGCCGCGGCGGCAATCAATTTCATTGATGTCATGAAGGCGGCGGGTACCTATCCGGACGCCTCCGCCGGGGCGAGGGAGTTCGGTGTCGAAGGCGCGGGTGTGGTTCGCCAGGTGGGCCCGGGTGTGACCGATCGGTCCGTCGGCGATCGAGTGATCGTGTGCGGATTCGGTGCGATCGGCTCGCATCTCACCGCACGCGCCGATCACACCGCGCCGATCCCGGCCGAAATGCCGTTCGAGGACGCGGCGGCGCTGCCGATGGTCACGACCACGGCTTGGTACGCCCTGGCCATGCTGGGGCACGTTGTCCCGGGCGAGACGGTGCTGATCCACTCCGGAACGGGTGGATTGGGTCTGGCCGCTATCGGGATCGCGCGCCACCTCGGTGCGCAGGTGCTCGCCACCGCCGGTTCGGCCGAGCGTCGCGAGTATCTGCGTCGCGAGCACGGTATCGAGCACGTCTTCGATTCCCGTGCGCTGACCTGGGTCGATGAGGTGCTTGCCGCGACCAGCGGGCGGGGTGTCGACGTTGTGCTCAACTCCCTGTCCGGCGTCGCCATCGATCTGGGCCTCGAGGTGCTCGCCGAGGACGGCCGCTTCCTCGAAGTCGGGAAAAAGGACATTTACGCGAACCGGCGGCTGGGTTCTCGCGCCTTCGCCAAGGGAATCGGCTTCCTGGCCATAGATCTGGCCGGAATGATGACTCGTCGCCCGGATCGGTTCGCGGCGGCCTTGTCTCGAGCCTGGCAGCTGGTTCAAGACGGCGGCCTCGCGCCGCTGCCCATCTCGGTACACCCCCTGGCCGAGGCTCCAGGAGTGCTGCGACGCATGGCCCGTGGGGATCACATCGGCAAGTTCGTGCTCAACCATCTGGATACGGTCTCCCGTATTGCTCCGGAACCCATGCCGGACGGGCAATTCCGCGCGGATGGAACCTATGTCGTCACCGGAGGCCACGGCGCGCTGGGACGCAGTCTCGCGCGCTGGTTGCTCGAGCACGGTGCGGGATGTGTGGTGTTGCTCGGACGCAACGCTCCTGACGGGCCGATTCCGTTGCGGGAGTTCGATCTCGACATGCTGCCCGACCAGGTGTCGATCCTCAGTCGCCGGGTTGACGTCTCCGATCGGGAAGCGGTTGCCGCGGTGTTGAATTCGATTCGAGCCGAGGCTCCGCCGCTGCGCGGGATCTTCCATGCCGCCGCAATCCTCGACGACGCGACCGTGCTCGGGCTCTCCGCCGACCAAATGGCACGAGTACTGCGGCCGAAAATCGACGGTGCGCGGCATCTGAACGAGCTGACGGCCGACGATCCGCTGGACCTGTTCGTCCTGTTCTCCTCGGCCGCGGCGCTCATCGGAAATCCGGGTCAGGCTGCCTACGCCGCCGCCAACTCCTACCTCGACGCCCTCTCCGTAGCCCGTCGCCACGAGGGCCGACCGGGGTTGAGCATTCAGTGGGGCCCGTTCGCCGAGATCGGATTGGCTGCTGCACAGGACAATCGAGGAAATCGGCTGGCCGCACACGGTATGGAGAGCATTACCGCGACCGAAGCATGGGAGGCGCTCGGCGGATTCCTCGCCGAGGATCGTCAGGTCGTCGGCTATCTGTCCTTCGACGCGCGCCGCTGGTTCGACGCCTACCCCGACTGCGCCGCGCAACCCAGCTGGAAAGCCCTGCGGCGCACCGCCGAGACCGGCCCGCAACCGGCGGTGAGCGAGTTCCGCTCGACACTGTCCGAAGTCGCCGATGCCGAACGGCCCCGTCTGGTCCTTGGCAAGATCGTCGAACTCGCCGCGGGCGTATTGCGCATGACCCCGGCCGATCTCGATATTCAGACGCCCCTGCGATCACTTGGCCTGGATTCGCTGATGAGCCTGGAACTGCGCAACAAGCTCGAATCCAGTTTCGCACTGCGGCTTTCGCCGACGGTGCTGTGGACCTACGGCACGGCCGAGGCGCTCGCCACCGCATTGGGACAACAGCTGGCAGCGCCGGTGCCCGCCCCATGAATATCAGGAGAGACAATATGGACGAATCGGAGACCGGCGCACCGCAGGGTGCCGCCCTGCGCCGCGCCACCGAGACCATCAAGCGATTGCGGGCCGAACTGGCTCAGCGCTCCGAGACGGGCCCGACGGCGGTCATCGGCGCCGGACTGCGCCTGGCTGGCGGGATCTCCGACCTCGACGGCTATTGGTCGGCCCTGCTCGAGGGCCGCGGCATGATCGGCGAGATGCCCATGCACCGCCGCTGGCCGTTCGAGGACGAGTGGGCCCAACTGCCATTGCGTGGCGGCTTCATCCATGATGCTCTCGATTTCGATCCGGCATTCTTCGGTATCACGCCCCGTGCGGCGCAGGCAATCGACCCGCAGCATCGCCTGCTGTTGGAAGTTGCCTGGGAAGCCTTGTGTGACAGCGGTATCGACCCATCCACGCTGCGCGGCGAACAGGTGGGCACCTTCGTCGGCATCACCGGCCGCCAGGACTACACCGACTGGGCCGGCCAGCACGCCGACGCCAACTGGGCACTCGGCAACGGCCACAGTTTCGCCCCCGGTCGTATCGCCTACACCTTCGGATTCACCGGCCCCGCAGTAGCTTTCGACACGGCGTGCTCCTCTGCGCTGGTGGCCGTCGCGCACGCAGTGCAATCCCTGCGCCGCGGTGAAGTCGACATCGCTCTGGCCGGCGGCGTCAATCTCATCCTGGCGCCCGGATCCACCCGCGCCATCAACCGCACCGGCTCGCTCTCTCCGGACGGCCTGTGCCGGACCTTCGACGCCCGCGCCAACGGTTTCGTCCGCGGCGAGGGCTGTTCCCTGCTCGTGCTCAAACGCCTGGCCGACGCGGAACGCGACCACGACCCGATCCTGGGCGTGATCCACGGCGTCGCAATGAATCAGGACGGCCGCACCTCCGGATTCAGCGCCCCGAACGCCGAAGCGCAACGCCGGGTGATCGAAGCCGCGCTCGCCGACGCCGGTTGCGGCGCAGCCGATCTCGGTCTGATCGAGGCCCACGGCACGGGCACCGCCCTGGGCGACCCCATCGAGATGAGTGCGATCGTGGCAGCGCTCGCCGCCCGCAATGGCGGCAAACCCCTCCACGTCGGCTCGGTGAAGACGAACTTCGGACACCTGGAAGCGGCATCCGGGGCGATCGGCCTGCTCAAGGCGCTGTTGTCGGTCCGTGAACGAACCGTCCCGCCCCTGGTGCAATTCGAGACCTTGAATCCACGAATCGAACTGAAGGGCAACGATATTCGGCTCTCCAATCGGTCGATGCCCTGGCTGACCAGCGAATCCGGCCCACTGGCGGGCGTGAGCTCCTTCGGAATCATCGGCACCAACGCCCACATCATCGTCGGCCCCGCCCCGCAGACATCCGATCCGATCCCGTCTCGCCCGGCCCTTCCCCGGCCACAGTGGAATCGTGTCCCCTGCGTCCCGGCATTCCTGGGCGACGCTCCGCCCGGATACGCCGTACCCGCCTGACCCAACGACACGGAAGGCTGCGCCATGCCCGGATCGGATTCCCCACTCCCCCGACGGCAACGCACTCCCATCCCGCTCTCCCTCGCGAGCCCTGCCCGCTTCCGCCTCGTGATGAACCTCTACCCACCGCTGCTCTTCGCCGGCGTTCGAGTCACCCGAGTAACCCCCGACTGGACCGCCATCACGGTCACCCACCGCGTCCGCCCCTGGAACTCCAACCTCAACCACTCCGCCTTCGGCGGCACGCTCTTCGCCATGACCGACCCCTTCTACGCCGTCATGGCGGCAGGCCAACTCGGCCCCGGCCACCACATCTGGAATACCACGGGAACCATCGAATTCTTGTGCCCTGGGCGCGGAACGGTCAGTGCCACCATGGAACTCACCCCCGCTGAGAGCGACATCATCCGCGCGGGTATCGAAGCCGAGGGATGTTCGGTGACCACCCACGTAACCGAAATCCACTCCGCAGAAGGCACTTTGGTCGCCCGCGCAGCACAGAGCCTTTACGTGCGCGCGGCCTAGCTGGCCGAACCGGTCGAGATCATCATCGGCGAACTCTCGCTCTGATCACGTCGATGCGAACTATGGCCATACCCAACCCGCCGCCCACACGCGCGCATGTGCAACCGAGACCGTCGAACCATCGCCAATCCCCGTAACCAGCGGTTGAGTACCTCCTCGCCGACAATCGTTGTCGTAGCCGACGCAAGCTACTGTCACACCTTGATGATCTCGATCCCCGGGCCGCCCAACAGCGTCAAATCCTCCGGATCGGAGGTGGCAATCGTGACCGGCCGCTCGCCGGCGCGGGCGATGGCGGCCAAAGTGGCGTCGATGGCGTACTTGTGACCGTGTAATCCGTTACCTCGAAGGAGTTCGGCGGCGGCGTCACTGATTTCGCGAGTAATGGCGTGTACATCGATCCGGGACAGAATCCAGGCGATGCGAGCTCGGTGCACCCGGCCGTACTCGGCTTCGAGCCGGGTCATCGCCGAGGTGCCTCCGCCGGTCTTCCTGAGCGAAGCGGTGCACCACGACGGCCATCCCCTGCCGAGTGCGACACTGGAAGCCGTGACTGCAGCCATCGAGACCCGACCACAACTGCGAATCGGCCCCTACCAGGTCGATCCAGCGGTGGTGCTCGCGCCGATGGCGGGCATCACCAACCTGGCATTTCGGAAGTTGTGCCGGGAGTTCGGCAGCTCTACGTCCATCTACGTGTGCGAGATGATCACGGCGCGGGCGGTGGTCGAGCGCAATGAGAAGACGCTGCACATGATGTCCTTCGACGCGGACGAGCATCCGCGCTCGATGCAGCTCTACGGTGTGGATCCGGCCACACTGGGCGAGGCAGTGCGGATCATCGTCGGCGAGGGCTGGGCCGATCACATCGACCTCAACCTGGGCTGCCCGGTACCGAAGGTCACACGACTGGGTGGCGGCGCGGCACTGCCGTATAAACGCACGCTGTTCAGCAAGATCGTCAAGGCGATGGTTTCCGGCGCCGAACCGGCCGGTGTTCCGGTCACGGTGAAGTTCCGCATCGGGATCGACGACGACCACCTGACCTACCTCGACGCGGGCCGTATTGCCGAGGCCGAAGGCGCCCAGGCTGTCGCACTGCACGCCCGCACCGCCGCACAACGGTATTCGGGCCAGGCCGACTGGACGGCGATCGCGCGGCTCAAGGAAGCCGTCACGACGATCCCGGTGCTCGGCAACGGCGATATCTTCTCCGCCGCCGACGCGGTGCGCATGATGGACGAAACCGGTTGCGACGGTGTCGTTGTCGGCCGCGGCTGCCTCGGCCGCCCGTGGCTGTTCGCCGAATTGCAGGCGGCGCTGCGCGGCGAGGCACTGCCCGAGGCGCCGAATCTCGGCCGCGTCGGCGAGGTGCTGTACCGGCACGGCGCCCTGCTCGCCGAACACCTCGGTGAGGACAAGGCCATGCGCGATCTGCGCAAGCATATGGCCTGGTATCTGATGGGCTTCCCGGTCGGCGCGGACCTGCGCCGTTCCTTCGCCACGGTGTCGAGCCTCACTCAATTGCAGGACCTCATCGGCGAACTCGACCCGACCGCGCCGTTCCCCCGCGACGCCGAGGGCCCACGCGGGCGCCAGGGTTCGCCGGGCAAGGTGGCGCTGCCGCACGGCTGGCTCGACGATCCCGACGATCCGGCCGTCCCCGCGGGCGCGGATCTGATGCACAGCGGCGGCTGACCTTTTCGCAATCGCACCGTTATCCGATCCTCGAGTACCCTCCGACCAGCACACATTCGTATGCCGAAGGCAAACTCGGCCTGTCGAGTCCGCACTGGGCTGGCTGACCGTGGCGGAATCGTTATCATTGGCGGAATCGGTCATGCCGGTCGAAAGCGGCCGAACGGCAGCAGAGACGAAGCGAGGTTCGTAGGTGGGTGACGATCGGCACGGGCAGTCGCCACGGCCCGGAGGTCGCGCCCCGTGGGAGCGCCCTCCCACGGAGGATTACCCCGACCGCGACGGCGCACGGTCATCCCGCAGATCCCGACATAACGATCCCGACTCCGGCTCGGCGCCGCTGACCGTTCAGGACCTGGTCCAGCGGGTCGACAACGAACGCAGCGGGCGCAGACGTCGACCAACGACACCGGACACGCCGCCCACGCACGCGAATCGGGCTGCTCCCACGCCGCCGGAATCCGCCGCGCGACAAGCCGATATTCCGCCGCGCACAGCGACCGGCCCATCCGCACGTCAAGCGGACGCACCGCCCCGCACATCGGTTATGCCTGCCGGACGCAACGCCGACGCACCCCGCACGTCGAGCACCCCTGCCGCACGCAAGGCCGACGCACCCCGCACATCGGCCACCAAGGCCGACGCCGCCCGCCGGTCCGGGGCCTCCCCGGTCGTCGACGACATCGCGGGCACTCCGACGACGGCCGCGCGTCCGGCCAAACGCCGCGCCTCGACCGTATCCGGCGCGAAAGAGGCGCCCGAGGTCGTCACCGACATCATCGACCCGATCGAGGACACCCCGCGCACGAAGACGCGCACCAGCGGCTGGCCAACCACCGATTCTGATGCCCCGAAAACCGCTGCCGCATCCACTCGCGTCGGCCTTTCGCGGCTCGCGGCGAGTCGACAGCGCCGCAATAAGCGGCTGCAGGTCGCGGGCAGGGCCACCCTGACAATTTCTGCGGTGGTCGCACTGCTGGTCACCGGCGGCGGCTGGAGCTATCTACGTTCGACCGCCAATGGCTTCACCCAGGTTTCCGCCTTCGACGACCATCCAGAAGACGTGCTCGACTCCGGCGCCCAGCTCGGCGACGAGAACTACCTGCTCGTCGGCACCGACACCCGCGCGGGCGCCAACGGCCAGGTGGGCGCGGGCAGCGTCGACGACGCCGAGGGCGCCCGCGCCGACACGGTCATGCTGGTGAACATCCCCAAGAACCGCTCACGGGTCGTGGTCGTCTCGTTCCCCCGCGATCTCGACGTCACCCGGCCGCAGTGCAACGGCTGGGACAACGACAAGGCCGAGTACACCAATGAGGTGTTCCCCTCGGCCATGGGCGACAAGCTCAATGCCGTGTACGCGCTCGGCGGACCGAAGTGCCTGGTCAATGTCATCCGCAAGATGACGGGCCTGAACATCGGACACTTCATCGGCATCGACTTCGCCGGATTCGAGGCGATGGTCGATCAGGTCGGCGGCGTCGATGTCTGCACGCCCAAGCCGATCATCGACGGCATCCTCGGCACCGTGCTGGAAAATTCGGGCCACCAACACATCAACGGCGAGACCGGACTCAACTATGTGCGCGCCAGACACGTCTATGGCGAGGAACGCAGCGACTACGACCGGATCAACCGGCAGCAGCGGTTCCTGGCCTCGCTGCTGCGCAGCGCATTGTCGAGCCGGGTGCTCTTCGATCCCGCCAAGTTGAACGGCTTCATCTCCGCATTCACCGCCCACACCTTCGTCGATAAGGTGCAACCGACCGACCTGCTGACCCTGGGCCGTTCGCTGCAGAAGGTCGACGCGGGCGCGGTCACCTTCCTGACCATCCCGACCGCGGGCACCACCTCCTACGGCAACGAGATTCCGCGTGATTCGGATATCAAGGCGATCTTCCGCGCCATCATCGATGACCAGCCGCTGCCCGGTGAGAAGAAGTCGACCCCGGCCCCCGGTTCGATCCCGTCGGCACAGCCGGCACCGCCGAAGCTGATCGCGGTCGATCCGAGCACGGTATCGCTGCTGGTCTCCAATGGTTCGGAGACGTCCGGCGCGGCCAATAAGGCGGCGACCAAGCTCGGCAATCAGGGCTTCCAGATCTACAACACCGGCAATTACTCCGGCGGCAATTCCGAGGTCGCCACCAAGGTGCGCTTCGGGACCGGTCACGAGGCCGAGGCGGCCACGGTGGCCAGTTCCCTGCCCGGCGCGACGATGGAGCAGTCGAATAGTCTCGGTGGCATTGTCGAGGTCGTGATCGGCGCCGATAACCCGACCATTCGGACTCCTACACCGGTCGGTGATCCGATCCCGAACGTCTCGGTCACCGTATCGAGTGCGGAACCGGTCACACTGCCCTCGGACCTCGAGCACGTCAACGCCGCCGACGAAACCTGCAAGTAGGAGCCGCCGCGAGCTGGGGCAACGCCCCGCTATCGTTCGGCACCACCCATTAACCCTGTGTTGGTGACTAGGTCAGCACATGGCACTAGTGTCTGTTTTCATGCGTGTCATCTACAACGAGCAAATGGCCGACCTTGCCCACCTGCTGGGCGAGATGGCCGGTCTGGCGGGTTCGGCGATGGAGCGGGCCACCCAGTCTCTGCTCCAGGCCGATCTCGCTCTGGCTGAGTCGGTGATCACCGAGGGCGATCGGATCGCCGAAATGATCGCCGATGCCGAGGAGAAGTCGTTTGCCCTGCTTGCGCTGCAGGCACCGGTGGCGGGTGATCTGCGGCAGGTGGTGAGCGCGATCCAGATCGTCCAGGATGTCAACCGGATGGGCGCGCTGGCACTGCATGTCGCCAAGGTGACCCGGCGCCGCCACCCCAACCACGCGCTGCCCGAGGCGGTGAACGGCTACTTCGCGGAAATGGGCCGTATCGCCGTGAATATGGGCGCCAGCGCCGAGGAGGTGCTCGAGACCCGCGATCCGGAGCGCGCCGCGCAGCTCAACGAGGACGACGAGGCGATGGATGATCTGCACCGTCATCTATTCACCTTGCTGATGGATCGCGACTGGAAGTACGGCGTCGCCGCGGCCGTCGATATCACGCTGCTCGGCCGCTACTACGAGCGCTTCGCCGACCACGCCGTGGAGATCGGCCGCCGGGTGATCTTCCTGGTAACGGGTGAGCTCCCGCCAGATCTCGACACCGCGCCGTGAAGTATCGAAAATGCCCGCGTCGGACGCGGGCATTTTCGATACAGCCGGATCAACTGATTTCGCAAGCACATGGGTAACTCGCCGGGTACGGGCTAACTTGATCGACTGATACCGCTGGCCGCCAACACCGTCTTCCCGCACCTGAGTCTGGCGCCTGAAGCGGGCGAGCCTATCCGAAGCGGCCGGAGATGTAATCCTCGGTCGCCTTCTGCCCCGGGTTGGAGAAGATCTTCTCGGTATCGTCGATCTCGATCAGCTTGCCCGGCTTGCCCTGCGCCTCCAGGTTGAAGAAGCCGGTCTGATCACTCACGCGCGCGGCCTGCTGCATATTGTGCGTGACGATGACGATGGTGAATTCCTTCTTCAGCTCGGTGATCAGGTCCTCGATCGCCAAGGTGGAGATCGGGTCCAGCGCCGAACACGGCTCGTCCATCAGCAGCACATCGGGCGAGACCGCGATGGCGCGCGCGATGCACAGACGCTGCTGCTGACCGCCGGAGAGACCGCCGCCCGGCTTGTCCAGCCGGTCCTTGACCTCGTTCCACAGATTGGCTCCGCGCAACGAACGCTCGGCGACCTCGTCGAGCTCCTTCTTGCTGCGCACGCCCTGCAGCTTCAGCCCGGCCACCACATTGTCGCGAATCGACATGGTAGGGAACGGGTTCGGACGCTGGAACACCATGCCGATGGTGCGGCGCACGCCGACCGGGTCGACGGCGGAGCCGTAGATGTCCTCGCCGTCCAGCAGCACCGCGCCCTCGACGCGGGCACTCGGGGTCACCTCGTGCATCCGGTTGAGCGAACGCAGCACCGTGGACTTACCGCAACCCGACGGGCCGATGAATGCGGTCACGCTACGCGGCAGCACTGTCAGGTCCACATCGGCGACGGCATGGAATTTGCCGTAGTAGATGTTCAGGTCTTTGACGTCGATCCGCTTGGCCATCTCTGAATATCCGTTCGGTTCTATCGGTTCCGCGTGAGCAGCTTGTTGACGACCGCGGCCGCCGCGTACAGCAGGGCGATCAGCAGGATCAGCGTCAGCGCCGCACCCCACACTCGCGCCCGGCCCGCAGGCTCCGGATTCGCCAACTCTTGGTAGATCAACAGCGGCAGCGAGGCCATATTGCCGTCGAAGAGATTGGTATTGATCGACTTGCTGTAGCCGACCAGCACCAGCACCGGCGCGGTCTCCCCCATGACGCGGGCCAGCGCGAGCAGGATACCGCTGATCATGCCGGGCGCCGCGGTCGGCACGACGATCCGAACAATGGTCTTCCACTTGGGAATTCCGAGTGCGTAGGATGCCTCGCGCAACTCATCGGGTACCAGCTTCAGCATTTCCTCGGTGCTGCGGATCACCACCGGCAGCATCAGCAGCACCAGCGCCAGCGATACCGCGAAGGAGCTTTGCGGGAAGCCGAATGTCGCGATCCACAGCGCGAAGATGAACAGGGCCGCGACGATGGACGGCACACCCGCGAGGATGTCGACCATGAAGGTGGTCACCTTGGCCAGCACGCCACGGCCGTATTCGACCAGGTAGACCGCGGCCATGATGCCGAGCGGCACCGCGAGGATCGCAGCGACGACGGTCTGCACGATGGTGCCGTAAATCGCGTGGTACACACCGCCACCGGTCTGATCCGGCAGGATGCCCTTCTGCGATTTCTGCCACCAGTCCGGCGAGACGACCGAGTCGATGCCCTTCGACACGACCATGAACAGCACCCAGATCAGCGGCACAAGTGCGATCGCGAAGCAGAGCCAGACCATCGCGGTGGCGATATTGTTCTTGACCCGGCGAGCCGTGCTGACATGCCGGAAGGTGGCCGCCTTGACCGGCTTGTCGAGAGTCGTCGTGGTGGTCATTACCCGTTCACCCTTCCACCGGATACGAGCCGCGCCAGCGCATTGACGATGAAGGTCAGTGCGAACAGCACGAAGCCGGCCGCGATATAGGCACCGGTCGGCAGTGGCTGACTGAATTCCGAAGCGGCGGCGGCGATTTTGGAGGCGAAGGTGTAGCCGCCGTCGAACAGCGACCAGTTTCCGGCCTGCGCCGAGGTGCGCAGGATGACCAACACCGCGATCGTCTCACCGAGCGCGCGACCGAGGCCGAGCATGGATCCGGCGATCACACCGCTGCGACCGTAGGGCAGCACCGTCATCCGCACCATTTCCCATTTGGTCGCGCCGAGCGCCTGCGCGGCCTCGATATGCGAGACGGGCGTCAGGTTGAAGACCTCGCGCGAGACCGAGGTGATGATCGGCAGGATCATCACTGCGAGCACCACGCCCGCGGTGAAGACGGTGCCGCCCCCGGAGATCGACACATTGCCGGCGGCGAACAGGAAGAACCAGCCGAGCTTTTCGTTGAGGAATGTCTCTACCGGTTCGAGCTTCGGCGCGAGCACCAGGAAGCCCCACAGACCGAACACGATCGACGGCACCGCCGCCAGCAGGTCGACGAGCATCGCGAACGGACGCGCCATCGACTTCGGCGAATAGTGGGTCAGGAATAGCGCGATGCCCACACCGATGGGCACCGCGATCACCAGCGCCAGCATCGAGCTCAGCACCGTGACCATGAGCAGGTCCCGAATGCCGAACCGCAGGTGGTCGGCATTGGAGGTGCTGAACTCGCTGCTGGTGAAGAAGTTCGCCTCGTTCGCCATGATCGAGGGCCAGGCCCGGATCAAGAGGAATAGGGCGATCAGTGCGATAGCCGCCACGACCGTGGCACCCGCTGCGGTAGCAAGCGACCGGAAGATAACCTCGGCCCCTTGGTTGTGGCCTTTCCTGGCCGGTGTCGCCGCCGGATCCTTCGGTGAGGCCGGTTCGGCGCTCGGTTCACTCGACATAGGGGCAGTATCTCCAGCCGCCAATGGACCAGTCGAGTCCGACTGGTCCGCGGCGGACACCTCATGGTGCACGGTCATGGCGTTGCGGCTATCAGTTGATGCCGTTGATCGCGGTGGTCAGCTTGGTCTTGAACTTGTCCGGGATCGAGACGTAGCCCGCGGTGTCCAGACCCTGCTGGCCATTGTTGACGGCCGAAGTCAGGAAAGCCTTGACCGCCTTGGCCGTATCGGCGTCGGCGTACTTCGAGCAGACGATCTCGTAGGTCGGCAGGATGATCGGGTAGGCACCGGCCGCGGTCGGCTTGTAGAACGACGAGGTGTCGAGCACCAGGTCGTTGCCCTCACCCTTGATCTTCACGCTGTCGACGGCCTTGGCCGCGGACTCCGGGCTCAGCTTGACCGGATCCTTGCCGGCCGAGGTGACGATCTGCGCGATGGACAGGTTCTGCGCCTTGGCGAAGGACCACTCGTTGTAGGTGATCGAGTTCTTGGTGGTCTTGATGGCGGCCGAGGTGCCCTCGTTGCCCTTGGCACCCTCACCGACACCGCCGTTGAAGGTCTTGCCCGCGCCCTTGCCCCACGCGCCGTCGGAGGCGGCATCCAGGTAGAGCTGGAAGTTGTCGGTGGTGCCCGACTCATCGCTGCGGAAGATCACCGCGATCTTGTCCGAGGGCAGCTTGGCGGTCGGGTTCAGCGCCTTGATCTCCGGGGCGTCCCAGGTCGCGACGGTGCCGTTGAACACCTTGGCGGCGGTCGGGCCGTCGAGCACCAGATCGGTCACGCCGTCGATGTTGTAGGTGACGGCGATCGGGCCGAAGACGGTCGGCAGGTTCCATGCCGGGGCGCCGCAGCGCTCCTGCGCCTTGGCCGGCTCACCCTTCGAGGCGCTCAGCGGCGAGTCGGAACCGGCGAAATCGGTCTGGCCGCCGAGGAATTCGTTGACGCCGGCACCGGAACCGCTGGAGGTGTAGTTCAGCGTGGAGCCGCTGCAGTTGGCCTCGTAAGCGGCGACGAAGCGGTCCATGGCGTTCTTCTGGGCCGAGGAACCGCTGGCCTTGAGGGCCTTCTTACCGCCGCAGGCGACATCGACCTTGGCGGTGGAATCGCCGCTGGCAGAGGTGTTGTCGTCACTGCCACAGGCAGCCAGAGGCATGGCGACGGCGGCCAGCACACCGATCAGGGCGCTGCTGCGCTTGAAGTTCACTTATTCCTCCGGGGAATCGCGTCCGACACGCCCGGTCCCTCACCGGCCCGGGCGGGTTTCGTGGTGCCGTTCGCGAGGAACTTGCGCACCAGGCGGCAACGGTGCCGCCCTTATGTAACGTAAGGTCGCTCGGTTGACATTTGGACCAGGCTGGGTGAACGGCGGGTGAACAGCCCGGCGCGATTGCGACCGTTGTGTGTGACATTTGCCCCGGCGTTACTCGAGTACCCTCGGCGGTCCGCCTGATATTCAGTCGGCGGGCGAATACGCGGCATCGACATGCGCCGTGGCGAAGCCGAGTCGCGTGTAGGTGTGCACAGCCGCGGTGTTATCGGCCTCGGTATAGAGCAGAACCTCCGGCAGCCCACGTTCGCGGAGGTAGCGCAGGCCCGCGAGGGTGAGCAGGCGGCCGAGTCCCCGCCCCTGCGCGGCCGGATCGATACCGACCACATAGACCTCGCCGACCGGCGGGTTCTCCTCGTAATGCACCTTGGTCCAGTGGAATCCGAGGATGCGGTCAGGATCGGCCGGATCCACCGCGATGAACAGGCCCTTCGGGTCGAACCAGGACTCCGCGCGCCGGACCTCGATATCGTGCCGGGTCCACCCGCCCTGTTCCGGATGCCAGGCGAAGGCAGCATTATTGACGCGCAACAGTTCGGTATCGTCGGCGGGCCCTTCATAGGTCCGCAACGCGATACCTGCCGGCACGACCAACTCCGGTAGCTCCGGCGTTGCCAGCGACCGCCGCATCTGCCACAACTCGCGTGCGATGCGCAGTCCGAGCCGATTCGCGAGCGCCGCGGCGGCGGGCCGATTTCCGTGCGCCCAGACCCGAGCACCCGGTCCGCCCTTCGCCAGCGCCGCCGAGACCAATTCCGCACCGATGCCATGGCCGCGCGCGGCGGGATCGACGGCGACCTCGGCCATTGCGGGGTGTTCGTGATGTGCGGGAACGAGATTCGCGTACCCGGCGACGACACCGTCACGCAGCGCCAGCAGATGTTCGGCCGCGGAGTCGGTCGCGACGAGCGAAAGTACGGCCTGTTCGGAGACCGGCGCAACACCGTCCGCGGCACTCGCTCGCTCCAACAGTTCACGCACCGCCTGCGCCACCGAGGCATCGAGCCCCGCGCTCCATCGCAGCGTCGTCTCACCCATGAGCGTCTCCCTCGTCGAACCCGTCACCGCGACGAACGCGCGAATCCAGCGCGCCATTCCATCGGCTCGAGATCAGGTGGAACTGGTGGTGTGGCTTTACCAGGAATACCGCCATGGATTTCATGTGATCTCGCGGACTACGAGACGGAACCGTTGACGGTGACGGGTGGGGAATCGTCGGTGCCCTCGGCGGATTCGTCGTCGGGAAAGGTGATGTGCTCGCCCTTGGTGTTGGTGCGCGCGGGGCGGACGGCCTTGTAGCCGACATTGCGGACGGTGCCGATCAGCGATTCGTATTCGCTGCCGAGTTTGGCGCGCAGGCGTCGCACATGCACGTCGACCGTGCGGGTGCCACCGAAGAAGTCGTAACCCCAGACCTCCTGCAACAACTGAGCCCGAGTGAAGACCCGGCCCGCATGCTGCGCAAGGTATTTGAGGAGTTCGAATTCCTTATAGGTGAGATCCAACGGGCGACCGCGCAACCTTGCGGTATAGGTGCCCTCATCGATCATCAATTCGCCGAGAGTGATCTTGCCGGTGTTCTCCGGGCTCGCGACACCGCCATTGCGGCCGACCAGCAGGCGTAGCCGGGCGTCCAGCTCGGCCGGTCCGGTACCGGGTAGCAGAATGTCGTCCAGACCCCAGTCGGCATTGACGGCGACCAGTCCGCCCTCGGTCAGCACGGCGACCACCGGCACCGATGAGCCGGTGCTGCCGAGCAGTCGGCACAGGCCGCGGGCCGCGGCCAAGTCGGTACGCGCGTCGACCAGTGCGACATCCGCGGTCCCCGCCTCGAGCAGGGACGCCACCTCGGTCGGGGCCGGGCGCACATGGTGCGCCAGCAACGACAGTGCGGGCAGTACCGACTCTGGGTTGGGGTCGGAAGTCAGCAGGAGCAGCTCCACAAGCCCTCCTCCCATCTAGTAGCTCCGGGCAAACAGCCACACCGCCGGGGCACGTCGCTAGTCACAGGTAGTCGGATGCAAGATTAGCGCGTGAACCCCGATGACCTCGCTATCCGGGGTTAGTGTGGCATCTCGGGCGAGACATTCGATACCCGAAAAGCATGCCAAGTAGTGTGGCCCGCATGCGCAAGCTGATCATCGGGCTGCTGTGCCTCGCGGTACTGGCGGTAGTCATCGATTTCGGCACCGCCGCCTACTCCGAGTACCGCGTTTCGCGTGCCCTGCGTGTCGGCGCGGACCTCACCGCGGATCCCGACGTGATCATTTATGGGTTCCCGTTTTTCACCCAGGCGCTCGACGGTCGGTACCAGACCGTCGATATCCGCGCGCGCATCATGCGCCCCGATATTCCGGGTGAGATTTCGGTCGGCGCGAAACTGACCGGAGCGCACCTTTCCATGGGCGATCTCACCAACGGGAATGTGAGCGCGGTGCCGGTGGATCGGGTCGAGGGGCAGATGCGGCTCGAACCGACCGAACTCGGCAGGCTGTTCAAAATTCCGGACCTGCAAGTACATTCGGCGCCGGGGGATAAATCCGACGGAACGGGCGGATCGGGTGGGTCCGGCATGACCACCGGCGGGCAACTCCTGCTCACCGGAACCATGCCGGGCAAGACGCCGAGCAAGCCGGGCGCGCCGCTCGGCGGTGACAATGTGAGCGTGACGGCAGACCTCACGGTCGACGGCGATCAGGTGAAGATCATCGCGACCAGCATCTACCACGGCACGGGTGATGCCACGACGACCGCGGTCGTCACCGATAGCGACCGCCCCAAGGTGCTCGAGTCGTTCACCCGGACCATCGATACGAACGAACTGCCGTTCGGGCTGCGGCCGACGAAGGTGTCCGCACAGGGTGGACAGATCGTCATCGAGGGCAAGGCCGAGAACGTGACCATCGACCTGGACAGATTGCGGCGACCATGACTGAAATCACAATCCTGCTGGTGGTGGTGCTCGCCGCTGTGGCCGTCGGCGTGGTGCTGCAGCGCCGCGACGGCAAGCTGCGCGCGAGCGGCACCGAGGCACAGGTCGAGTCGGCGCGTACCGATCTGCTGGCATCGGTCGGTGCCGACCACTCGGGCCCTGCGGTGCTGCACTTCTCCGCCGACTGGTGCGGACCCTGCACCGCGGTGCGCCACGTGGTTGCCGGGGTGACCGAGGAATTGTCCGGATCGCCGCGACCACCGCTGGATATCGAGGTCGATATCGATGCCGAACCCGCGCTGGCCAAGGAACTGAACGTGCTCTCGCTGCCGACCACCTTCGTCTTCGATATCGAAGGGCGGGAACGGTTCCGGATCTCCGGCGTCCCCAAGTCCGCGGACCTGCGCACCGCGCTCGAGCCGCTGACCGTGGGATAGCTCCTCCGGCGGATCGCGGCTGACGGTGGAAAACCAGGGCGTGACAAGGGTTCATGGCAACTGTGACGAACCCCGGGTCCAATTCTCCGGCAGAACCAGGTAAACTGCTCTGCGTGCAAGCCAACCACGAGCTGATGCTCACCCGACGCCGCACAGTTGATCTGTGTCGCCTCGGTGGTTGTTGCTGCCTGTGTGGCTGAGCGGTCGGCTCCCGCAAAATTTCTGATGCCGACCTGCGTCCGTCGTGCGAGTGATCTCTTGATCCCCCGGCGAACTGGCAATTTTCCCGCCAACAGCGAAATTCAGCGCAGGAGTACGCACAATGTCCACAAATTTCCGAAACACATTGGTTGAGACCGGAATTCCGTCCCCGCGGCGCTTCCTCAGCACCGGAGGCGGTAGCTTGCGTAACCACGCAGGGGCAGGCAGCGCCGCAAATCCAGCTCTAGTCGATGTGCGCGGTCCACGCTTCGCCGCGTGGGTCACCACCGGCGCGCTCGTTCTGGTTCTGCTCGCCGCCGCCGTTTCGACGCCGCTCGCCACGGTACTCATCGCCGCGCAGGCGGTGGTCTTCGCGATCGGCGCGGCCTACGGACCGCGGCGGCATCCCTACGGCCGGATCTTCGCCACGTTCGTCGCGCCGCACCTGGGTCCGACCCTCCAAACCGAACCAGTGGCCCCGCTGCGGTTCGCCCAATTACTCGGCCTGGTCTTCAGTGCCGTCAGCCTGCTGGGTTTCCTGGTCGGCTCCACCGTCGTCGGCGCGGTGTTCGCCGGCTTCGCCCTGTTCGCGGCGTTCTTGAACGCCGCGTTCGAAATCTGCCTGGGTTGCCAGATCTATCCGTTGGTCGCCCGCCTCCGCCGGACTGATCCGATGGGCGGTGTCCGCGGGCCCTCCGTGGTCACCCAAGCTCTCGCCTCCGGGCCCGACGCGGACACCGCCGGGTCCCCGGCGAACTGACCCTGCAAGTCACCACCCCGAAAGGAACAACATGGCCCGCTCCGATGTCCTGGTCTCCGTTGACTGGGCCGAAGAGAACCTCAACGCACCCGGCATAGTCTTCGTCGAGGTCGATGAGGACACCTCCGCCTACGACGGCGGCCACATCGAGGGTGCCGTTCGGCTCGACTGGAAGAAGGACCTGCAGGATCAGGTTCGTCGCGACTTCGTGAACCAGGAGCAGTTCTCCGATCTGCTTTCGGTGCGCGGTATCGCCAACGACGACGAGGTCGTGCTGTACGGCGGCAACAACAACTGGTTCGCCGCGTACGCCTACTGGTACTTCAAGCTGTACGGCCACAACAACGTCAAGCTGCTCGACGGCGGCCGCAAGAAGTGGGAGCTCGACGGTCGTCCGTTGTCCCGAGATGCTGTGGTTCGCCCGGCCACCCAGTACAAGGCCGCCGCGCCCGACCTGTCCATTCGCGCGTTCCGCGATGAGGTCATCGCCGCCATCGGCGCCAAGAACCTGGTCGACGTGCGCTCCCCCGACGAGTTCTCCGGCAAGATCCTGGCTCCAGCGCACCTGCCGCAGGAGCAGAGCCAGCGTCCGGGCCACATCCCCGGCGCCATCAACGTGCCGTGGAGCAAGGCCGCGAACGAGGACGGCACCTTCAAGTCCGATACCGAGCTGACCCAGCTCTACGGCGACGCCGGGCTGGACGGATCCAAGGACACCATCGCCTACTGCCGCATCGGTGAGCGCTCCTCGCACACCTGGTTCGTGCTGCAGGAGCTGCTTGGCCACCAGAATGTCAAGAACTACGACGGCAGCTGGACCGAATACGGCTCGCTCGTCGGTGCACCTATCGAGTTGGGAGCTTAATCACATGTGCGCAGCACCTACCCAGGGCCAGGCCATTCCGGCCGGAGTCGATGTCGAGAAGGAAACGGTCATCACCGGCCGTGTATTGAGCGACGGTCAGCCGGTCGGTGGCGCGTTCGTGCGCCTGCTCGACGGCAACGGTGACTTCACCGCCGAGGTTGTAGCCTCGGGCACCGGTGATTTCCGCTTCTTCGCGGCGCCGGGCACGTGGACCGTGCGGGCGTTGTCCTCCTCGGGCAACGGCTCGGCCGAGGTTCGTCCGGCGGGCGCGGGCATCCACGCCGTCGATGTGGCGGTCGCCAAGTAAGTAGTACCGCCTACGGCCCCGTCGTTTCCCGATAGCCGGGAAGCAACGGGGCCGTTGTGCTGGACGGGGCGCGAGTCGTTAGACTCCAAACGTGGTCCTCTTCTTCGAGATTCTGCTGGTGGCCGTGTCCGTTCTCATCGGCTGGTTCGGCCTGTACGTCTTCTACCGGCTGTTCACCGAATCATGAGTGAGCTCGCGAGCGAAGGTTCCAACCCGGCCGAGCGAGCGAGTGAACAACTGAACGGCAACGGCCCGGCCGACTCCGCACCGCGCCGCAGTGGCGACGAGGCCGTGGCCGACGCGGCCGAGCGGGCGAAATCGACTGGTGTGCGCAATATTCCGGTGCTACCGGATCTGCCGCTGCCGGAGGACACCGCTAATCTGCGGCTCGGCCCGGATCTGAGTTCATCGATGCTGGCGCTGCTGCCGATGGTCGGGGTCTGGCGCGGTGAGGGTGAGGGCAACCATCCCGATCGCGGCGACTACCGCTTCGGCCAGCAGATCATCGTCTCCCACGACGGTGGCGACTACCTGTCCTGGGACTCCCGTTCCTGGGTCATCGAAGCCGACGGCTCATACGGTGGCCCCGATCTGCGGGAGAGCGGCTTCTGGCGGGTCGGCATCGATGGCGATGACGAGGTTATCGAACTGCTGCTGACCCACAGCACCGGCATCGTCGAACTCTTCTACGGCACCGCGCTGACCCAGTCCTCCTGGGAATTGGCCACCGATGTCGTCATCCGCAGCCAATCCGGCATCGTTGTCGGCGGCGCCAAGCGCCTGTACGGCATCGTCGAAGGTGGTGACCTGGCCTACGTCGAGGAGCGCGTTGTGGCCGACGGCCCCCTCGAGCCACGCCTGTCGGCCCGTTTGCAGCGCTACATCGGGTAGCCGCGCCGCCCGATCGATGTCAGGTCGATATCGATCGGGAACGGGACACTGATCTTCAGGCGGTCGTGGAAGATGCCGACCAAGCCGTAAGTTCCCGAGGCGGGGTCGAGTTCGGAGGCATAGACGACGGCGTCCGCATCCCGCCGCTCGATTCGCCGATAATGTGGAATCCCGGCCTTGGCGTATTTGCCCGGCTTCGTGCCACGGTCGCGCTCCTCGGAGTCCGGAGACACAGCCGCCACCGCAAGGACAAGATCCTCGAGCCTAGTCACCTAGGAATCACATTGGGCGCCAGGTGACGAGGAGTTCGTCGGCGAGGGTTTCAATGGCGAGTTTCGAACCGTTCACCAAGAAGGTTGCGGCGCGGAGGCGGTCGTCGTGCAGGCGGGATTCAGAGACGGCGGAGATTCGGCAGCCGAGCAGCTGTGCGTACGGCAGTTCCGCGCCGACGTCGAATGCGGTGTATTTGCCGGTTTCGGCGATGTAGTCGATATATTCGGGTTCGGTGAGGCCCGCGAAGGGATCGCGCCATCGCGTTGATCCGACGCGGAGTTCTTCGCCGTCCGTTCCGGCGTCGAGCAGCAGCACCGAACCATCGTCGAAGGTCAGTTCGATCGGGCCTTCGGTGCGGTCGACGTCGGTGCCGTGTACATAGAACATGCGGCGAATCGCCATGATCTGGCGACCAACCACTGCTGCGAGTCCCTCCGATGGCATTGGCTACCCCTCGTATCGAACCGGTCGCCGGACTCTACCGCTTCGTGCAATCGTCCCCGGAAAAGGAACGACCCCCGAGCCATACCCTGCCGACTGTGCAGCCTGCATGGGTCCCGGTCGGACTAGACCGGTAGCTCGGGGGCCGGGTGGCTGCCTGGAATTCGCTCAGCGCTCGCGCGAACGGAAATCCGTTGCAGCGGTGGCGCTAGCGGACAGCCACCTCACAAGTCCTATGAACATACATTCTTCGAACCACCTCCTTCCTTGTGTACAAACGAATCTAGTCAACGGTCAGTGCGTCGGCAACGGAATTTCGCGGGGCGCTGCAGCGGCCGGCTCCTCGGCGTCGAAAGTGGTCGTGACCTGGCCTGATGCATCGATGTGCAGCACCACCGCGGCGCTGTGGTCGGCGGGCAGCTGGTGTGTGACGACAACCACAATTCGGTCGGGTTCGACCAAGCCGCTGTCGATATCGAGTAGCTGGCGCAGCATTCGGGCGCCCGCCTCGGCCTCGAGATGTTCGGTCGGCTCATCGAGCAGCAGCACCCGCGCGGGCGAAATGAGCGCGCGGGCGAGCAGAATCCGCCGCCGCTGCCCACCCGAAACCGCCGCAGCACCCCCGACCAGATCCGTATGCACACCATCCGGCAGCGATTCCAGCCAATCCCCGAGACCGACTGCGCACAAAGCCTTCTCGGCTTCTGTCACCGTGAGATCTCCACGCGCGACTCGCAGGTTCTCGAGCACGGACGTGCTGAAGATATGCGCATCCTCGGCAAAGAACGTCACGCCGGGCACGGGTGTACCGAACAGCCCCGCCCACGCCATGAGCAGTGTGGTCTTCCCCGCACCGCTCGGTCCGACGACGGCAATCCGCTTTCCTGCGGGGCGCTCGGGAAGGTTGCCGGGCAATAGATTTCGTGAGTCGTGGACAGCCGTATCAGCACTCGGACGATCGGATGCCTGCGGAATGCCGTCTGACAACGAGCCAGCAACACCGCACACACGGTCCTGCGCTGGGCCGGACGCACTGTACGGCGATAAATCTCCGCGACGGATATCGTCATCGGCATTCAGACGATCGGATGCGCGCGGGCCACCGGTCGGCGACCATCGGGCGATGCTGTCCTCGGCTCGGCCGGTCGCCTTGTCCGGCAGATGATCTCGTGCCGAGCCGCTGCGGTGGTTCGTAGTGGATCGCATCGGGTTTCGGTTGGTGGGTTCGAGCAGAGGCAGGCGATGGAGGGCGGCACGGGCAGTGGTCAGGGCCTGGGCGGCGGCGGGGAGGGGCGCGACCGCTTCGAAGGCCGAGAGGGGAAGCAGGACGAGGATGGTCAGGGCCATGGGGGTCATTGCGGGCGAATCGGCGCCGTAGGTGGCGATGCCGATCAGGAGCGCGCCCAGGACGCTGGCGCCGATCGAGAGAGGCGTTGCCGCGGCGGCCCAGGCGCTGCGCGCGGCGGCGGAATCTTCGGCGGCTACCGCATGCTGTCCGGCGCGGTCGGCGGCCGCCAGCGCGGCATCCAACTTGCCCGCGACACGGAGTTCGGCCGCGTGGTCGAGAACGGTGAGCGACTGCGCGGTGAATTCGGCGCGGTCGGCGCGCACCGCACGCTCGGCCGCACGAGCCGCCCACCCCGACAGCCACGGTGCGACGATTCCGGCAATGCCGAGCGATACGGCCAGAATCGCCGCCGCGCCGACCGAAATCGTGGCCATGAGTCCGATCGCCGCCAGCGACAGCACAATCGCGACCGCGATCGGCACGAATACGCGCACAACGACGGCACCGAGATCGTCGATATCGCTACCGATTCGAACCAGCAGGTCCCCACGCCGCAACGACGCAGCACCAGCCGCGCTCGTCGAATCCGCGCTGCGGTCCGAGGTATCTCCCTGGTCGAACGCAGACACCGCGCCACATCGACCGGACAGAACGCCATCGCTGCCGTTGGCTGCGGCTGCTCCGTCCGAATCGCCGCCTCGCATATCCCGCCGCATCCAGACATCGGAGTGCGCGAGCGTCCGGTAAACGGTTGTCCGAGCAGTGGTCATCGCGCGCAACGCAACGTCATGAGTGGCGAGGCGTTCCAGATACCGGCACAGCCCGCGCGAGATACCCAGCGCCCGCACCGCGACAACAGCAACGCTGAGATCGAGCACCGGAGGCATCTCCCAGGCACGCGCAATCAACCAAGCCGCCAAGGCCGCCAGCCCGAGCCCACTCCCCAGCGCCAACACCCCCCACCCGATCGCCACCGCAACTCGCCACAGCGACAACTCGAGCAATTCCCATATCCGCCGCAGATCCGCCCGCACGGCGCTACCGCCGCGACGAGCCGTTGTCCGCGGCACCGAAGTGTCTCCCGTGCTGTTCATGAGGCAACTGCCTGGGGTTCGGTGGAGTGGACGGGGATTATGCGGTCGGCGGCGGTGAGGACGGTTGGACGGTGGGCTATGACGATTACGGTGGCGCCGGTGCGGGCTCGCCGTTGTAGGGCGGCGAGGACGGTGGCTTCGGCGGCGGGGTCGAGGTGGGCTGTTGGTTCGTCCAGCAGGAGTATGGGGCGGTCGGCGGCGAGGACTCTGGTGAGGGCGAGGCGTTGGCGCTGGCCGAGGGATAGACCGATGCCGCCCGCGCCGACGATGGTGTTCCAGCCGTCGGGGAGTTCGCTGAGTACCGTGTCGAATCCGGTTGCGATGCAGGCGGCTTCGAGTTCGTCGAGTACTCGGGCCGCGCCCTTCGCCGTGGTGTCGGATGTGTGCGCGCCGAGCAGTTCCAGGTTCTCGCACAGCGTTCCGGGGACCAGGACCGGTCGCTGGGGCAACCAGGCGATACGTGACCACCACGCGTTCTGATCCAGCGCACGCACATCTGTGCCGTCGACCTTCACCGAGCCGAGCTCAGGGGTGAGCAAACCTAGAATTGCTTGCAGCGCCGTCGATTTCCCGCTCCCGTTGGGGCCGGTCAATACAGTCACTACCCCCGGCCGCAGCACCGCTGTCAGTTCGGCAGGCGCAAAGCCATCTCTGGCACGCACCGAGAGTTCACATATCTCGATGACGCCCGAGTCATCTCCACCACTAGGTCCCGAGTCGGTATGACCGTCAAGAGACGCTTCTACATTGCGTTGACTGATATCCCGGCCATCCGACCCGCTCGGTTCCGCACTCTCGCTGCCAGCTTCAACACCGGCCGCAGCACCGGTAGCACTCGTGCTCGAGACCGGCCGAACCGCACCCGCATTCCCAGCGGTATCCGGACCACCGGCACCCGACTCTGGCTGAACCCGAGGTTCGAGAACAGCAAAAGCCTTATCCGCAGCCGCCATTCCGTCCTGCGCCGCATGGAAACGCTCCCCCACCATCCGCAGCGGCAGGTACACCTCCGGCGCGAGAATCAATGCCACCAGCCCGGCATACAGACTCATCCCGCCGTATACCAAGCGCAGACCGATGGACACCGCGATCAGTGCGACGCTCAGCGTGGCGAGCATCTCGAGCACCATCGACGACAGGAACGCGATCCGCAGCGCACGCATGGTGCGCTGCCGCAACGCATCCCCGAGCTCGCGCACCCGATGCTCCATCGAACCCGTCCGCCCCGCGACGCGTCCCTCCCGCCCCAGCGCACGCAATGTCGGCATCCCGGCGAAGAGATCGAGCAATTGATCCGAGAGCCGAGTGGTCGCAGCGAGCGTCGCCGCCGCCCGCCCCTGTGTGAGCAGACCGATGAGCACCATGAACACCGGAATCAACGGCAACGTGACCACCGCGATGACACCGGAGATCGGATCGTGAAATCCGATGACCACCAAGACGATCGGCGGCACCAGACAGGCGAGCAGCAGCGCGGGCAGATATCCGGTGAGATATGCCCGCAGCCCGGTCAGCCCGCTACTCACGACAACCGCGAGTTCGGTTCGTCGAGTTTCGAGCTCGCGGGGCGGTAGCTGAGCTCCGGCGGCAAGCACCTTGGTTTCCAGTTCCGTGACCACCGCGGCCCCGGCCCGATGCGCGATCCGCGACTGCACCCAGGTGGCGAGCACTCGACAGCCGATGGCGACCGCGAGCACGATCAACTCGAATGTCCACGCGCCGAAGCTGCGCCGACCGGGATCGGTGACGACCCCGGCCAGCACCTTCGCCAGTGCGACGGCCGTAACCACGATCGAACCCGTAATCACCACGGACAGTGCCACACTCAGCACCAGATAGCGGCGAGCCGAGCGTGCGTACTTCCACAACCGGGGGTCGACGGGCGGACGAGCCATGATCAGTCCTTGGCGGCTTCCAGCGGCAGGCCGATCGGCGCCGGAATATGCTCGACGGTAATCCGCTTGCGGAAGACCCAATACGTCCACCCCTGGTAGCCGAGCACCACGGGCGTGACGACCACGGCCGCCCAGCTCATCACCTTCAGCGTGTACGGCGTCGAGGACGCATTGTCGATGGTCAGGTTGAACATGTCACTGATGGTGGACGGCAGCACATTCGGATACAGCGACCCGAACAGCAGCACCGTCGCCGCGGCGGTGGTGACCGCTGTGCCGACGAACGCCCACCCGTCGCGGTGGGCGAAACTCGCCGCACCCGCGAGCAGCAGCCCGATTACGGCCAGCGCCAATGGAATCCAGGTCCATCCGGTTCCGTAGGCCAATTGCGTCCACACCCCGAACACCCCGACCACCACCGCGGTCGGCACCAGCAACAACCGCACCGTCCGCACCGCATCGTGGCGCACCTCGCCGCCGGTCTTCAGCACCAGGAAGACCGCACCGTGCAGCGCGAACAGCAATCCGGTCGCGAGCCCGCCGAGCAGTGCGTACGGTCCGAGCAGATCCCACACCGAACCGACGATCTGCTTCTTCTCGTTCAACGGCACCCCGCGCACCACATTCGCGAATACCCAACCCCACGCGAATGCCGGTACCCAGGAACCGATTCCGATCGCGGCGTCACACCAGCCGCGCCAGCGCGCATCGTCGATCTTGCTGCGATATTCGATCGCGCAGACCCGCACGATCAGCGCGACCAGCACGAGCAGCAGTGCGATGTAGAAACCGGAGAACAGGCTCGCGTACCACTCCGGAAAGGCCGCGAACATCGCACCGCCCGCGGTGAGCAACCAGACCTCATTGCCGTCCCACACGGGCCCGATCGTATTGAGCACCACCCGCCTTCGGGTATCGCTGCCCTTGCCGAGGATCGGCATCAGCATGCCGACCCCGAAGTCGAAGCCCTCCAGCACGAAATAGCCGGTGAACAAGACGCCGATCAGCAGAAACCAGAACTGTTGCAGATTCATCGTCGGCTCCTAATAGGCGAAGGAAAGCTGTTCGACGGCAGGTTCTTCGGCCCGTTGACCGCCGCCGGTATCGTCCGGCCCGCCGGGCGGAGTCGTCGCGGGCGCTTCGGGTCCGGCGATCGTGTACCGCCGCATCAGGTAGAACCACACCACCGCGAGGACGCCGTACAGCAGGGTGAAGACCACCAGCGAGGTGATCACCGTGCCCGAGGCGTGGTCGGAGACGCCCTGCTGCACCATCAGCCGCAGGCTCTGATCACCGGTCGGATTCGGCGCGACAACCCAAGGCTGCCTGCCCATTTCGGTGAAGATCCAGCCCGCACTATTGGCCAGGAACGGTGTCGGGATGGCGATCAGGCACAGCCACGAGTACCAGCGCTTATCGGTGATCCGACCACCGCGAGTCAGCCAGAGGCCGACCAACCAGAGCAGGATCGCACCGGCCGACAGGCCGATCATGGCGCGGAAGGACCAGTAGGTGACGAACAGATTGGGTCGGTAGTCGCCGGGCCCGAACTTGGCGTTGTAGGCGTGCTGCAGGTCGGTGACGCCCTCGAGGGTGACGCCGCTGAACTGGCCCTTCGCCAAATACGGCAGGACGTACGGCACCTCGATCACGTGCGTCACGCTGTCGCAGTTGTTGTGCGTGCCGATGGTCAGCACCGAGAAGTCCGGGTCGGTTTCGGTATTGCACAGCGATTCCGCCGAAGCCATTTTCATCGGCTGCTGTTCGAACATCAGCTTGCCCTGCACATCGCCGGTGAAGAACAGCGCGACACCAGCGACCACGATCACCCACAGGCCGGCGCGTCCGCCGGAGCGCCACATCGTTCGCGCCTCGGCGATTTTGGTGTCGTCACCACTGCGCGCATTGCGCACCATCCACCAGCCGCAAATGCCGACCACGAAGGTCCCCGCGGTCAGGAATGCCCCGGAAACCACGTGCGGAAATGCCGCCAGCGTCGTGTTATTGGTGAGCACCTGCCAGATGCTGGTGAGTTCGGCGCGCCCGCGCTCCGGGTTGTATCTGGCGCCGACCGGGTGCTGCATGAACGAATTGGCCGCCACAATGAAGTACGCGGAGGCATTCACACCGATCGCGACGAGCCAAATCGTCGCCAGGTGCAGCATTTTCGGCAATCGGGTCCAACCGAAGATCCACAGTCCGAGGAATGTCGACTCGAGGAAGAACGCGACGAGCGCCTCCAGCGCGAGGGGTGCGCCGAAGACGTCACCGACGAAGCGGGAGTATTCGCTCCAGTTCATACCGAACTGGAATTCCTGCACGATGCCGGTCGCGACACCGAGTGCGAAGTTGATCAGGAACAGTTTTCCGAAGAATTTGGTCAGCCGGTACCAATGCTCTTTGCCGGTAATCACCCAAGCGGTCTGCATGCCCGCCACCAATGGGGCCAGACCGATCGTCAACGGTACGAAAATGAAGTGATAAACGGTCGTGATGCCGAACTGCCAACGTGATAAGTCCAGGACGCTCAAAACCGACCTCCCGCGGTACTACGACACTACGACATGACGTAGTAAGAGTACGCCCGGAGAAGGGTCCATCAAGGAGTCCTACGCCACGACATACCGGGGCTTACGACCCTCAATGACCCATTTTCCAAGCTCGCCGGGTGCTCCTACATGTTGTAGTAGGACGAAGATCACGGCTCGGCGAACTCACCAATCGCCGATTGCCCCGGCCCGCTCCACTCCCCGGTCGACCAACTCGACGATTTCGGCCGCATTGTCCGGCGCCATCATGCGCAATCCGTCCAGTGAATTCACCCGGGCGGCGAGCGTGATGCTCGACAGCAGCCAAATGCTGTCGCAGGTCAGCAGGTCCGCGGTGAACAACGAGTCGTAGCTGCACTTCCACCCGGCCTTTTCGGCCTCGGCGAATAGCGCGCGCTGGGTAACCCCGGGCAGTACGCCATTCTTCGCGGGCGGGGTGATCAGGTGGTCATCGCGCACGATCACCACCGACGAGCGCGGCCCCTCCAGCACCCGGTTCTCGGTGCTGGTGAAGATCACGTCATCTGCGCCCATCCGCTGCGCGAACCGCAGCGCCGCCATATTGGTGGCATAGGAGAGCGTCTTCGCACCCAACAGTTGCCACGGCGCGGCCTGGGCCAGATCGACCGAGATCCCGCGCGCCAGCGACACCACCGCAACGCCCTCGGCGCGCGCCTTCTGCACCCGCTCCGGCACCGGCAGCACCAGCACGTACGAGGTCGGCACCGGCACCGCGGCCGCCAGATCACCCGAGGTGACGCTGGACGGAGCCGAAAGCTCGGTATCACGCCCACGGGTGAGGACCAGCCGCATCAGCCCCTCGCGCTCGGTCCCCCACTCCTTCGTCGCCGTCTCGACCGCGTCCCGCCATTTCCCCAACTCGGGCTCGGGCAGATCGAGCGCCTGCGCAGAACGGCGCAGTCGGCCTAGATGAAATTCGATCGCGCACGCGTTTCCAGCACGAACCAAAACCGACTCGAAGACACCATCGCCGCGCAGCACGCCGATGTCGTCGGCGAACAACAGCGGCGCGTCCGGATCCTGGACGGCGCCGTCAAGTGTGACAAGAACTCGATCCACCATGGGTCGAGCGTAGGCGGTGTTCCTCGACCGCGCCGTGTTTGATTTGCAGCGCCTGCGGCGCTGCGGGTTCGCGGCCCCCTGCTGTGTCGCGTCCGAGCCGTCGAGACTCGCGTCTGCGGCGCATGCGCTTCGACGACTCGGCTGAGTCGATGGCCAAGCCCTCGCGCGGACGCGAGACGGGCCACTCGTAAGAAAGACTTCGTCGTGTGTTACTGAGCGGAGGACTTTCCGGGCTGGTCGACAGGCCGCTGGCAGCAGCCAATCAGGTTCGCGCTTAGAGTGGTTACGTGTCCGTGGTCGTAGCACCCAGTCCCATCCTCGCTGTCCCGGGCGCTGTCGCGGCCGCGGCCGGTTCGCCGGATGCCGCCGTCGCCTGGCATTACGGGGATCCATTCCGAGAGCAGCGCGCCGCCGTGGAGCGGGTGGCGATCATCGACCGGTCACATCGCTTCGTCCTGAAAATCACCGGGGCCGAGCGGCTGACCTGGTTGCACACCATCAGCAGCCAGCACATCGCGAACCTCGGCGACGGTCATTCGGCCGAGAATCTGGACCTCGATCTCAACGGCCGGGTGCTGCATCACTTCGTGCTGACCGATCTGGACGCCACGCTGTGGATCGACACCGAGGGCGAGCGCGGGCCGGCGCTGCTGGAGTTCCTGGCGAAAATGGTCTTCTGGGCCGATGCCAAACCGGTCGAGGCCGCCGATCACGCGGTGCTCAGCCTGCTCGGCCCGCGCATTACCGAGCTGACCGAAGCGCTCGGGATTTCGACCCTCCCGGAGACCTACGCGGCGGTGCCGCTGACGGACGGCGGGTTTCTGCGCCGGATGCCGTGGCCGACCGCGGACTCCTTCGACCTGGTCATCCCACGCGACCAACTCGCCGACCGCTGGGCCCGCCTGACCGCCGCGGGCGCCGAACCCGCGGGCATGTGGGCCTTCGAGGCACTGCGTGTCGCGGCGTTGCGACCCCGGATCGGACTCGATACCGACGAACGGACCATCCCGCATGAGGCCCGCTGGATCGGCGGCATCGCCGAACACGGCGCGGTGCACCTGGACAAGGGCTGCTACCGCGGCCAGGAAACCGTGGCCCGGGTGCACAACCTCGGTAAGCCGCCGCGCCACTTGGTGCTGTTGCATCTCGACGGCTCCGCCGACGAACGCCCGACCACCGGCACGGACGTCACCGCGGGCGGTCGCGCCGTCGGCCGCCTCGGCACCGTCGTCGACCACTACGAATACGGCCCCACCGCACTGGCTTTGATCAAACGCACCATCCCGGCCGATACCGAACTGGTCGCTGGTCCGACCGCCGCCGCCATCGATCCGGATTCGGTCCCCGCCGACGACGCACCGCAGGCGGGTCGGATCGCCGTCGACCGGCTGCGTGGGCGCTGATGCAGCCCGATAGCGCTCGGGTGCTCGCGGTGTGCGTGGTCCACGCCGAACTGGAGGTCCCGGGCCGCGTCGGCCGGACGGCCATCGACAAGCGACCGGTTGCCGGTCGCGTCGCCGTGCGGACCCTCGGGCTCGACGGCGATCACGTATGCGACACCAAGCATCACGGTGGTGTGCATCAGGCCGTCTACGCCTACGCCGAGGAGGACGCGCTGCGCTGGGGTGCCGAACTCGACCGCGAACTGCCCCCGGGTTGGTTCGGTGAGAATCTGCGCATCGCCGGACTGCCGATCAGCGATGCAGTGATCGGTGCGCGCTGGACCATCGGTGACACCCTGCTCGAGGTAAGCGCGCCCCGCGTGCCGTGCTCGACCTTCCAGCATTGGTCCGGCGAGGCGCAATGGGTCAAGCGGTTCACGTTGCAGAGCGATACCGGCGCTTACCTGCGCGTACTCACCGAGGGCACGATCGGCGCCGGCGACGAGGTGCGTATCGTGCACACGCCCGACCACGGCATCACCGTGCGCGACCTGTTCACCGGCCACGATCCCGATCTGCTCGCGATTCTGCTCGCGACCGAACCGACGATCTCCGATGATGTGCGGATGCAGATCGAGCGGCACAGCCGCCGCCACGCGAATGCCAGCCTGCCCGCGCAGAGCGGGTCGATGTGACAAGCGCCCGCGCAGAGCGGGTCGATACGACAAGCGCCCACGCAGAGCGGGTCGATACGACAAGCGCCCACGCACAGCGCGGCAAACAGACAGGAGCCGAGCTATGACCGTCGAACTGGTCGAGGTCGTCCGCTCCGGCTTCCGCGAATGCGTGCACAGCGGTTCGGTGGTGATCCTCGGCGCCGACGGCGAGCCGACCCTCGCGCTCGGCGAGGTGCACGTCCCGATCTTCCCGCGCTCCACCAATAAGCCGATGCAGGCGATTACCCTGCTGCGCAATGGCTTCGAACCGCTCGACGATGCCGAGCTGGCCATCGCGACCGCATCGCACTACGGCGAACCGGATCACGTCGCCCTGGTCGAGCGCCTGCTCGACCGTTTCGGCTTCGACGAGAAGGCCCTCGAATGCCCACCCGACCTGCCGCAGGAGGAACGCGCGCGGGCCGAGGCACTACCCGAACCGCGCCGCGTGTACATGAACTGCTCCGGTAAGCACGCGGCCATGCTCGCCACCTGCGCCATCAACGGCTGGCCCACCAAGGACTACTTGGACCAGGCACATCCGCTGCAACAAGCGGTGCTCGCCACCATTACCGACCTCACCGGTGAACCCGAAACCGACCTCGGCATCGATGGTTGCGGACTACCGATCATCCCGATCCCACTGGTGAATCTGGCTCGGGCCTTCGCGGCCATGGTGACCGCAGCCCCCGGTTCACCCCAGCGGCGCGTCGCCGATGCGATCCGCGCCCATCCGCGAGTGATTTCCGGCACGAACGCACCCGATCTATTGACCATGCAGGCCACCCCCGGCCTGGTCTGCAAAATCGGCGCGGACGGTGTGCACGCGGGTGCGTTGCCGGACGGAACGGCGTTCGCGTACAAGATCGCCGACGGCCACGACCGCGCGCGAATCCCCCTGACGCTGGCAATTCTGCATCGCATGGGCATCGAATGGAGCGCCGCGCACGCCGAACTCGCGGCGCCGCCGGTGCTCGGCGGCAGTACCAGGGTCGGGGTCATCCGAGCGATTCCCGGGGTCGTCTGAGGGTCGGCCTGACGGCGACAACCGGGCAAACGGCGCCACTTCCGGAGGTCTGCCCCACTCCTGGAGGCGCGACCGCCGGACACACGCTAGAGTGTCTGTCAGGAAGAGTATTAATTCGAACGGGGCCGCCAACAAACCCCAGGCCGCCCCGCAGTGACGCGAGGGGGTCAGCCATGGGCCGTGGCCGGGCTAAGGCAAAGCAGACCAAAGTCGCACGCGAGCTGAAGTACAGCTCCGCGCCGACTGACTTCGCGAGCCTTCAGCGCGAGCTTTCGGGTAGCCCCACTTCTCAGCGGAGTGGTGGCGTGCTGTCCGATGAGCACGACGCGGACGAATCCTCATCCCGCTGGGACGAGGAAGACAACTACGACGACTGGCGCCGCTGACTCGGTAGACGCTGAAGGGGGAGGCCGACAGGCCTCCCCCTTCACCAGTTGACGCCGCGTGACCGGACAACCATTCGAGGCTTGCACCACAACAGCGTCCCGCATCCGACGATGCGGGACGCTGTTGTGTCATATCGACTCTCAGAAGCGCGGGTGCTCGCCGACCAGTACGGCGCGCACCGCGTCGGCATCCTTGGCCTTCTTCACAGTGCCGAGGGTCCAGCAGGCGATGTGTCGTGCCGTCAGCACGGCCAAGGCCCGGTCGACGTCCTCGGGCGCCACCACGGCGACCATGCCGACACCCATATTGAAGGTCTTCTCCATCTCGACCCGCTCGACCCGGCCGCGCTGCGCGATCATCTTGAATACCGGCGCCGGATTCCAGGTGCCGCGATCCAGTTCGGCGACCATGCCCGCGGGAATCACCCGCCCCAGATTCGCGGCCAAGCCACCGCCGGTGACGTGCGCGAAGGTGCGCACATCGGTTTCGGCGATCAGCGCGAGGCAGTCCTTGGCGTAGATGACCGTCGGCTCCAGCAGCTCCTCACCGAGGGTGCGGCCGAATTCCTCGACATGGCCGGTCAGCGACATCCGGTCGATATCGAGCAGCACCTTGCGGGCCAGGCTGTAGCCGTTGGAATGCAGACCCGAGGAACCCATGGCGATCACCACATCGCCGGGACGCACCCGGTCCGGACCGAGCACCGAATCGGCCTCGACGACGCCGATGCCGGTCGCGGACAGGTCGTAGTCGTCCGGATCCATCAGGCCGGGATGTTCGGCGGTCTCGCCGCCGAGCAGGGCGCAGCCCGCGCGGACGCAGCCGTCCGCGATGCCCGAGACCAGTTCGGCCACCTTCTCGGGGACGACCTTGCCGATGGCGATGTAGTCCTGCAGGAACAGCGGCTCGGCGCCGCAGACCACCAGATCGTCCACGACCATGGCGACCAGGTCGAGACCGACCGTATCGTGCTTGTCCATTGCCTGGGCGACCGCGATCTTGGTGCCGACCCCGTCGGTGGAGGCCGCGAGCAACGGCTCGCGGTAGCCACCCTTCAGTGCGAACAGCCCGGCGAATCCGCCGAGCCCACCCTGCACCTCGGGCCGGCTGGCCTTCTTCGCCAATGGCCCGAACAACTCGACTGCGCGGTCACCTGCCTCGATGTCCACGCCGGCCGCGGCGTACGAAGCACCAGCACCACTGGGGGTCTGTTCAGTCATTTTCGGGGAAAGCTCCAAACCGAATCGGCGGATAGATGCCAGCTCACGCTACCGGAGACACATAACAAGCTTGCAGCGGACATAGCGCGCAATGGCGGCCACCAGTACGAACGCGACGACTGATTTCGCAAGTACATGGGTAACACATGCCGCCCAGCGAACCGCCGGCCCGGTGACCAAGCCCGCTGGGACTCACGACCCGCCGAAGTCCCGGGGAGGCGTGGGAGCCTGCTCTGTCGCGAATAGCGCCGCCGTTTGCGCACGCCTGCGGCGCTGCTCCACCGGATCGGGCACCGGCACCGCGGCGACCAGCCGTCGGGTGTACTCCTGCTCCGGACGGCGCAGAATGCGATCACGATCGCCCTGCTCCACCACCGCGCCGTTGCGCAGTACCACGATCCGATCCGCCAGCTGGTCGACGACCGCCAGATCGTGGCTGATGAACAGGCAAGCCCAGCCGCACTCCTGCTGCAGCTGTCCGAACAGCTCCAGCACCGCCGCCTGCACCGAAACGTCCAGCGCACTGGTCGGCTCGTCGGCAACCAGCAGGTCCGGATCGAGGACGAGCGCCCTGGCCAGGCTGGCGCGCTGACGTTGGCCGCCGGACAGCTCATGCGGATACCGGCGTTCGGTGCCCGCGGGCAGCTGCACGTCATCGAGGAGTTTGCGGACCCGAGCACGGATCTGCTCGGAACTGCCCGCCTTGTGCACGATCAGCGGTTCCGCCACACAGTCGCCGACAGTGAGCCGCGGATTCAGCGAACTGGCCGGATCCTGGAAGACGAAACCGAAGCGGCGGCGAATCGGCCGCAGCTGCCGCTGTGACAGCTCCGCGATGTTCTGTCCGCGCACCCGCACGACCCCGGAGGTCGGGCGCTGCAATGCCGCGACACAGCGGCCGATGGTCGACTTTCCGGAGCCGGATTCGCCGACCAGGCCGAGGGTTTCACCCGGCCGAATGGACAGACTCACGTTGTCCACCGCACGGAATGGCGGCCGGCCGAACGGTCCGGGAAACTGCACGACCAGATCGGTCACCTCGAGCACCGGCTCGGCGGCGGCGACCTCCTCGACCGCACCGTGCTCCAACTGTTCGGTACCCAGATGCGGTACGGCGGCGAGGAGTTTGCGGGTGTAATCCTGCTTCGGCCGTGCGAAAAGCTCGTCCACGGGCGCCTGCTCGACCACCTTGCCGTCGCGCATCACCACCACCCGGTCGGCGATATCGGCGACCACACCCATGTTGTGGGTGATCAACACGATGGCGCTGCCGATGCGATCGCGCAGATCACGCAACAGCTCCAGGATTTCGGCCTGCACGGTGACATCGAGTGCGGTGGTCGGTTCATCGGCGATGATCACCTTCGGCTCGCAGGAAATCGCGATCGCGATCATTACCCGCTGCTTCTGTCCACCGGAGAGCTGATGCGGGTAGTAGTCCACCCGATGTTCCGGATCGGGAAGTCCGACCATGCGCAGCAATTCGATCGCGCGAGCCTTGGCCGCCTTGCGACTGATATCGCTGTGCGCCCGCAGTGCCTCGCAGATCTGATAACCCACCGTGAACAGCGGGTCGAGTGCTCGGCCAGGTTCCTGGAAGATCATCGAGATCGCGCCGCCGCGCAGGGCGGTGAGCTGCCGCTCGCTCATGGACGTGACCTTGTCCGCGCCGAGGGTGACCAAGCCCTCGACCCGAGCGGTATTCGGCAGCAGTCCGATCGCGGTGCGCGAACTCACCGATTTGCCCGAGCCGGATTCCCCGACAATGGCCAGCACCTCGCCGGGAAACACCTCGTAGGAGACATTGCCGACCGCATAGACCGGCCCGGCGTCGGTGGCGAAGGTGACCGACAGCGATTCGATGGACAGCGCCGGACGCCTGGTCTCGGCAACCGCTTTCGTCATTACGCTACTCCTTCCCCTGCTGAACTGTCCTTATCGGCGACGGTATCGCTGTCGAGCAGCTCCAATTCAGCGACAGTGAGTTCCGTTGCGGGAGCGTCCTTTTCGAGATCGATACGCGCGCTGTCACCGGCGACGGTGGCCGGACTCAATGCCCGGCGCGTGCGCAACATCGGATTGAGCACCTCGTTGAGGCTCTCACCGACCAGCGTCAGGCCGAGTACGACCAAGACGATTGCGGTGCCGGGGAAGATGCCCGTCCACCAGATGCCATTGGAGACATCGGAAAGCGCCTTATTGAGGTCGTAGCCCCATTCGGCGGCCTGGGTCGGTTCGATACCGAAACCGAGGAAGCCGAGCGCCGCAAGGGTCAGGATGGCGTCGCCCGCATTGAGGGTGACGATCACCGGCAGCGACTGAGTGACGTTGGCGAGGATGTGCCGGAACATGATTCGACTGGTGGACGCGCCGGTGACTCGGGCCGCGTCCACATACGGTTCGTTCTTCACCGCGACGGTCGCATTGCGGACCACCCGAAAGTATTGCGGCACATAGATCGCCGTAATCGCGACGGCCGCCGACAGCACGCCACCGAAGCTGCTCGACTGCCCACCCGCGACCACGATGGAGACGACGATCGCGAGCAGCAGGGTCGGGAACGCGTAGATGGCGTCCATGAACAGTACGAGCACCCGGTCCAGCGCACGTCCGATGTACCCGGACACCAATCCCAGCGGCACCCCGACAACCAGTGACATCAGCAGCGAGATCGCGATTACCAACAGCGCGGTACGGGCGCCGAAGATCACCCGGGACAGCACGTCCTCGCTGCGCACCGACGTGCCGAACCAGTGCTGACCCGATGGTGGTTGCTGTGCGACGAAGGCGACGCCGTCGGACGAGTTCTGGGCGAGCCCGTACGGTGCGAGCAGCGGCGCGAAGATCGCCACGAATACGAATACCGCGACGAGGCCGAGTCCGACGATCAGCGTCACCCGCTGCAATCCGGCGGTCATGGTGAACAGTCGCAGTCCGGGGATCCGCCTGCGTTTCGTCGGCGGCACCGGCGGTATGACCAGTGGCTCGTTCGCCAATTCCGGAGCGGTCATCAGAACCTCACTCTCGGGTCGATCAGCGCGACGATGGCATCCACCAGGAAGCTGATGACCGCGACGGCCAGCGCCAGGAACGCGACAATGCCCTGCACCGCGATGAAATCGCGCTGATGCAGGTATTCCGCGAGCTGATAACCCAACCCCTTCCATTCGAAGGTGGTCTCGGTGAGCACCGCGCCGCCGAGCATTGTCGCGATATACATGCCCATCACCGTGATGATCGGAATCATCGCGTTGCGCACGGCATGTCGGCCCGTCACCACCCGCGCCGAAAGTCCTCGGGCCCGTGCGGCATCCACGAATTCGCTGCGCAGCGTCTGGATCAGATTGACGCGCACCAGACGCAGGAATATGCCCGCCGTCAACAGACCGAGGGCGACCGCGGGCAGTATCGCGTGCTTCAGCACATCGATCAGATAACCGCTGTCCCCGTAGAGGATCGCGTCGATCACCATGATGTTGGTTTTCGGCGAAACATGCTGCAGTTGCAGCTCGACAGAGGTGCTCGCCCGCCCGGCGACCGGCAGCCACTCCAGCTTCACCGCGAAGATCAGCTTCAGCAGCAGGCCGACGAAGAAGACCGGCGCCGCGTAGGCCAAGACGGCAAACAGCCGTAGCCCGGCGTCCGCCGTCGAATCACGGTGTGTCGCAGCGTATCTGCCGAGCGGCACGCCGATCGCGAAGGCGACGAGCAGCGCCCAGAACACCAGCTCCAGGGTCGCCGCACCGTAGGTGGTCACCACCTCGCTGATCTGCCGATTGTCCTGGGAGTGACCGAAATCCCCGTGCATCAGCCCGGAGATGTACTCCCAGTATTGGGTCAGGATCGGCCGGTTCAAACCGGCTGCCTCCTTGCGCACTTCGATCTGCTCCTGGGTCATCCGTCCGCCCATCGCGGCGCTGATCGGATCGCCGATCACCCGCATCAGGAAGAACACGACGGTGACCAGGATCCACGCCGTCGGCAGGATCAAGAACAGTCGAATCACCAAGTAGCGCAACAACGCCAGCTGTCGGGAATCCGCACTCGACTTCCCGGCCCATGGCAGCCCGAAGCGCCGGCCCCGAACCGGTGCCCGCGTTTCCGCGGCGGCAACAGCTTCGGGCCCGGCTTCGCCGGAGGTCACTTGCTCAGCACCGTGTATCGGAACTTGAACGACGCGTCGAGTGTGTCCGACACCCCCTGCACGCTCGGATTCGACACCGCGATCTGCTTACCGGACAGCAGCGGCAGGGTCGGCAGGTAGTTCTGCGCGAGATCCTTCTGCACATCCTTGATCAGCTCGAGACGCTTGGTCTTGTCCTTCTCGGTCGTCTCCGCGGTGAGCTGCGCGGTGATCTTCGGATCCTCGAAGTGCGACTGCAGGAAGTTGTTGGGCGCGAAGAACGGGGTCAGGTAGTCATCGGCGTCCGGGTAGTCCGGGAACCAGCCGAAGTGATAGAGCGGGTAACCGTCGCGAGCCCGTTCCCTCTGGTAGGTAACCCATTCGGTGGATTGCAGATTCACCTTGAACAGCCCGGTCGCCTCCAGTTGCGATTTGATCGCCGCATACTCCTCGGAGCTGCTCGAACCGTAGTGATCCGGGTTGTATTGGAGGTTCAGTTCCACCGGTGTCGCGACGCCGGCACCGGAGAGGAATTTCGCCGCCGCATCCTTATTGGGTTTGGCTCCGTAGAGATCCTTCAGCGGCTCCGCCGCACCCGGCATGCCCTGCGGCACAAAGCCATACGCGGGCTGGAAGGTGTTCTTGTAGACCCCCTCGGCCAGCGCGGGTCGGTCGATCGACGAGGCGATGGCCTTGCGCACCGCCAACTTCTGCTCCGGGGTTCCGCCCGGCATGGTGTTCATATTGAAGACGATGTAGCGCAGTTCGCCACCCGGCCCGTCCGCCACCTTGACCTTGTTGTCCTTGCGCAGCGATTCGATATCGGTGGGCGTGAAGGATCGGTACGCCACATCGAGCGCGCCGCTCTGCAGATCGAGCTTCATATTGTCGGAGGTCGCGTAGTACTTGGTGGAGATCTGCGATGTCTTCGGTGTGCCGAGAATGCCCTTGTAGTCCGGGTTCGCCTTGTACTCGACCAGCTTGTTCTTGTCGTAACTGGCGATCGTGTACGGGCCGGAGTAGCCCTTGGCCTTCACCACGTCCTCATCCGGCAGCACCTTGTCGGCCGGGAAGACCTTTTCGTCCACGATCGGACCCGCCTGGGTGGGCAGGATCGCGGGGAAGGTCTGATCGTTGGCGACCTTCAAGGTGAAGTTCACGGTCAGATCGTCGACCACGTCGGTTTTCTCGAGGCTGCCCAGCAGCGAGGCGGGACCGTTCGGGTCGTTGATGCCCAGCATGCGATCGAAGGAGAACTTGACGCTCTTGGCGGTCAACGGGTTCCCATTGGCGAACTTCAGCCCCGACTTCAGCTTGCACGTGTACACCGTGGGCGCGCTGAAGTCACACTTCTCCGCAGCGTCAGGTTTCGGGGTGGCATCGCCGGGCGCGAAATTCATCAGATACGAATAGATCTGAGTTTCGACCAGCAGCGAGCCGTTGTCGTACGCGGCCGCGGGATCGAGCGAGAAGATCTTGTCCGTGGTGCCCGCCACCAGACCGGCCCCGTCACCACCCCCACCGGTGCGCCCCGATCCGCATCCCGCGATCGCGGACACGGCCAGCGCCGCCATCCCGATCGCCGCGATTCGTCGCGTCCGGTCCCCTCGCCCAGGCTTCTTCGAAACCATCATCAGGCCCCACTTCTCGAGCGCGCCACACCGCATGTGCTGGGTCACAGGACCGCGGTGGGCACGGTGAACTTCCGATATGTCGGGCACCGTACCCAGGATCCATTTCTGGGATGTTGCGTTTTCAAAGAAAAAATCACGGGCGTGATGCGGAGGTTGCGAAAAGTGCGCTGAAACACCGGATCACCGGACGAATGACCAGGTTCGCCCCGAAAGCGACGTTGTCGCGTCTCGAGGAGGCCACGGCACAGTGGCAGACAGATGGGCTCGAGAAACGTGTCCCGAACAAGATCGAACCCCCCGGCGGTCTTGTCGCCGAGGGGTTCGTATCGGTCGGATGCCGTCAGGGCCGGCTCAACGCACTCGCATTCGCGTTCTCGCTCAACAGCATCGCCTCGGACTGGCCGGTGAGCATGCCCTCGAGCAGGTTCTTGCCGATGGCCGCCTCGGTGGGCAGCGGGATCGGGTAGTCGCCGTCGAAGCAGGCGCTACACAGCCGCGAGCGCGGCTGCTCGGTGGCGGCGATCATGCCCTCGGTGGAGATGTAGCCGAGCGTGTCCGCGCCGATCGAGCGGCGCACCGCCTCCACCATGTCGTCGTAGCTGTCATCGGCACCCGCCCCATTGGCGATCAGCTCCGCGCGCGAGGCGAAGTCGATGCCGTAGAAGCACGGCCACTTCACCGGCGGCGAGGCGATCCGCACATGGATCTGCACCGCACCCGCCTCGCGGAGCATTCGGATCAACGCGCGCTGGGTATTGCCGCGCACGATGGAGTCGTCCACCACGATGAGCCGCTTACCGCGGATCACCTCGCGCAGCGGATTGAGCTTGAGCCGGATGCCGAGCTGGCGGATGGTCTGACTCGGCTGGATGAAGGTACGCCCGACATAGGCGTTCTTCATCAGGCCCTGCCCGTATGGCACGCCCGAGCCCTGCGCGTAACCGACCGCGGCGGGCGTACCGGACTCCGGCACCGGGATCACCAGATCGGCATCGACCGGATGTTCCTTGGCCAGGCGACGGCCGATCTCCACCCGGGTGGCGTGCACCGAGCGACCGGCGATGGTGCTGTCGGGCCGGGCCAGGTACACGTATTCGAAGACGCAGCCCTTGGGTTCGGGATTGGCGAAGCGCATGGACCGCACACCGTCGGCATCGATCGCCAGCAGTTCGCCCGGCTCGATCTCCCGGACGAAGGCGGCGCCGACGATATCCAGCGCGGCGGTCTCACTGGCTACAACCCAGCCACGCTCGAGCCGGCCGAGGCAGAGCGGACGAACGCCGTGTGGATCCCGTGCGGCGTAGAGGGTGTGCTCGTCCATGAAGGTCAGGCAGAACGCGCCCTTCAGCGTCGGCAGCAGCTTCATGGCGGCCTGCTCGATGCTCGAATCCGCGGCGGCGTGCGCGAGCAGCGCGGTCATCACATCGGAGTCGGAGGTGGCGGTGATCGGCGCGGGGCGACCGCCAGCGATCGGCGGCGTACCGATCAACCCGAGTTCGCGTGCGCGCGCGCTCAACTCGGCGGTATTGACCAGATTTCCATTGTGGCCCAACGCGAGTCCGGAACCGACCGTCGTGGTGCGGAAGATCGGCTGCGCATTCTCCCAGGTGGTGGAGCCGGTGGTGGAATAGCGACAGTGACCGACGGCGATATGACCCGGCATCGCGGCCAGTGTCTGCTCGTCGAATACCTGGCTGACCAGGCCCAGATCCTTGAAGACCAGAATTTGTGAGCCGTCGGAGACGGCGATACCCGCGGCTTCCTGGCCACGGTGTTGCAGCGCGTACAAGCCGTAGTACGTGAGCTTGGCCACGTCCTCGCTCGGCGCCCAGACTCCGAACACACCACATTCTTCGCGTGGTTCGTTCTCGACTTGATCGGGGGTAGTTTCGACCGGCATCTCGGCGTTGGTCACCGTTTGCTCCCTGTTCGGGCGGGCTGGGGGCAAAGGCCATTCTACGGGTGGATCATCCGCCGTGATCACCGCCACCGGGTCGGCAGAGCAATCGCCGAGCGACGCTGCCGTTTTTCCGCACCGCCTGGTGTTACCGTGCCAGCCGTGACGACTTCGGACAGTGCGAGCACCCGCGGGTCGGTTACACGGTTGACCACGCGCACGTGGTTGGCCCCGATCGCGGTACTGACGTTGTTCATGGCGCTGCTCGGCACGATGTATCTGGATTACGTCGTCGATCCGGAAAAGAACCTGCACGACTTCCCGATCGCGGTGGTGAACCAGGACGTGGGCGATACGGTCGGCGGGCACCAAGTGAATTTCGGCACACAGATCACCGATGCGCTGCGGCAGGGCATTCCGGCGGACAAGGTCGATCTGCAGGTGCTCGGCATCAACGAGGCCCAACTGAAGATGCAGTCCGGCGCGGTCTACGGCACGATCCTCATCCCCAGCGATTTCAGTAAACGCCTCGGCATTCTCGGGGTCGGCAGTGTGGTGCCGGGTGAAATCCAGCGCCCGACGCTGACACTGCAGACGAATCCCCGCAGTGGCGCGTTCGTCACCGAGATCGTCACGACCATCGGCACCCGGGCGCTGACTCAGGTGAACGAGCAGGTCGGTAAGCAGCTGACCGATCAGGTGCACGCGCAGTTGACGCCGCCGGGCGGCGGGGCCGCACCCGAGTTGACGGGTGCGACGCGGGTGGCGCTCGCGGATCCGGTGCACATCGTCACCTCGCAGTTCCGTCCGCTGCCATCCGGCACCGGACAGGGCTTGACGGCGTTCTTCTACGCGCTGCTGCTCCTGCTCGCCGGACTGGTCGGCTCGATGACCATCCACACCATGATCGATGCCGCGCTCGGTTTCGTGCCCACCGAATACGGGCCGTGGTACGTGCATTTCCCGGCCACTCCGATCTCACGGTTCAATACGCTGCTGATCAAATGGGGTGTCATGGTGATCACCGCGAATATCGTCGCGGGCGTATTCCTCGCTGTGGCGAGGCTGCTCGATATGCCGATCGATCATCCGCTCACGCTGTTCCTCTTCAGTGCACTGGCCATCATGGCGGTCGGAATCACCGGACTGTCCGTGCTCGCGGCGCTCGGTTCGGCAGGGCTGCTGATCAATCTGATCCTGTTCATCATTCTCGGGCTGCCCTCCTCAGGGGGCACCGTGCCGATCGAGGCGACGCCGAAGTATCTGGGCTGGCTGGCGCAATTCGAGCCGATGCACCAGGTGTTCGTCGGTGTGCGCGCCATTCTCTACTTCAACGCGAACTACCAGGCGGGGTTGGCGCGCGGGGTGTGGATGTCGGTGCTCGGGCTCACGATCGGACTGATGCTCGGCACCGTTATCACCCGGTACTACGACTACAAGGGCCTGCATCGGCGCGATCTATCCCGCAGCTGAGGCGGGCCGCGACTCGATTCGCGGCATGCAATCACGATCGACAGACCCACACTTTTGAAGTGCCTTTAATGTATGCGTGTGGATGAGGTGACGTTCTCGGAACTGCAGTTGCAGGGGAAGGCGACGGTCGAGCGGCTGCACCGCTCGCCGGCCCAGGCACTGCTGGTGCGTCGTCGTGACGCCGAAGATCTGGTGCTCACCACGGCAGCACGGGCGCTATGGTTCTCGCGGCTACCCGATCACGATCGTTATTCGGTGGTCGCGCGGGCGATGGGAAGCCAAAGGGCGACTTCGGCGGCTCGGCTGCCGGAGGCGGACACGATGCCATTCGCCACCGCTGCGTCGAAGTCGAGGAGGCCGGTGGCGAGTAGGAGCCAGGTATGCGGGTCGGTTTCGACGACATTCGGCGGCGTCCCCCTGGTGTGCCGTGGGCCCTCGATGCACTGGACCGCCACGAACGGTGGGACGCGGACCTCGACGGAGTGGCCGGGTGCGGCGGCGGCGAGGGTGCGGGCGGTGGTGCGGACCGCGGCGGCGAGTTCGGGCCGGGCGGGTGCGGGCATCGAATCGTCGCGCAGCCAGGCACTGACTGCCGCGACCGCCGCTCGTAGTTCCGCTGGATCCACCTTTGCTCGTCCCGCCACGATGCCGAGACTACTGCCGGGCTCCGACAGCGCCGATGCGGCGGGCTGTCGCACATTCAGTCGGCAGCGAATCGGTGTGCCGCGGGGCAGGGCAGTCCGCCGCTCGCCTATCGACCAGCTGCGTGAAAGCGGCTGGAGCCGGAGCGGTTCGGCGGCAGCGTGCTCGGCGGGAGCCGGTCAGCCGCTCGGCGAACGAGCCGCGGCGAGGTGCGGCGTGAGTGCACCACCGGCGTTCAGGGCGAAGTGCAGCAGCGCGGGGGCGGTGGCGCTGTCCGTGCGGCGGCGCAGCAAGTCGAACACGAGGCCACCGGCTGCGGTCGCGGCAATCGTTGCGGGAACGCTGTCGCCCGCCGCGCGGGCGGGATGGATATGCCAGAGGCCGAAGGTGGCCGCTCCGAGCAACACACCGCCGTGTGGTCCGAACACGTTGTCCAGCAACGGGTTGAGTGTCGCGCGGAAGACGAGTTCCTCGCTGTAGACGGTGCCGATCGGGATATGTACCGCGACCCACTCGTCGAGCGGGACATCAGGAGCACGATCGGCGAAGCCGCCGAGGCGATCACGTAGCGCCGGAATGGCAACGGCCGCACCATAACCGGCGACGACCACGCCCGCCGAGGCGAGGCCGTAACCGAGCCCCCGCGCGGACAGCCAGTTCGGTCGGCCACGAAATACCAGTGCGTAGCAGGTCGCGAATCCGGCGTTGGCAACGGTGCGGCCGCGCAGATCCAGCCGCAAGTGCGGCAACACCCAATTGCTCCATGCCAATGGAATACCAACGGCAACAGTGATTTTCGCGACCGGGCCGAAAAATGTCATTTGATCTCGCGCTCGTAGTCCTCGGCGGCTTCGAGCTGGGCCCGGATCTTGTCGGACTGTTCCACGGTCCAATCCGGCGGTGCCGCGACGGCGATCCAGCCGTCCAGTACCAGACTGCCGTACCGATGCCCGTGCCCGTCGGCGACACCCTGCGCATTGGACAGGTCACAGGTCACCTGCCAGAAGGTGACGAACGGCCACCAGCGCATCTGCGAGGACACATCGGAGCCGCGTGGTTCGGACAGCCAATCCGGTTGGGAGAAGATCAGATCCGGGGACCACCAGACAATCGGGTCGGAAGCGTGCTGGAGATAGGCGATGCGCGGGCCACGCCATTCGGACGTCGGGCGCGCGAGATCGGCACTGTCGGAGGCGAACCGGACCACCAAACCGTCGGCGTACACCGGTTGTACCTCGCGTGATCCGGGATCGCGGCGCGAAACGAATTGCTCCCACAGTCGATTCGAATTCGGCGGCCCGACCCACAGCGCGCCGTCGACCTTCGAGCGCAGATCCGCGAGCCCGTCGAAGGCCGCCTCCGAGCCCTGCGAGCCCAGACTCTCGCCGTAGACGAACAACTTCGGCCGCGCCCCCGCCGGCCGCGCCGACCAATGCTGGTACACCGCGTCGAACAGCTGCTTGCCCGCATCCGATGCCTTGCCGCGGTCCGCCAGGAAGGACAGCACGCTGGGCAGATAGGAATACTGCGAGGCCACGATGGCGGTATCGCCGCCGTACATGTACTCGATGGCACTGGCCGCCATGGAATTCACCCATCCGGTACCAGTCGTGGTGACCACCACCAGCACCTTCCGGTCGAAGGCACCCGTGCGCTCCAGTTCGGAGACCGCGAGTTCAGCCCGCGATACACCGCTCGGCGGCGACTCCAGACCCACGTACGCCCGGATCGGCTCGCGCGCGGGGTTACCAGTGATCGAGGTGATCCGGGCCGCCGAGGGACCGTGCGAAACGAACCAGCGGCCCTCGAACCCGAGCGAATCCCATTTCGCCAGCGAGGCCGGACTGCCCGAGCGCTCGGATTGCAGCGGCTGAATCGCATTCGGCGAAGTGTGATCGTTCTGCACACTGAACGCGGAGTTGGCCACTGCGAAGAACGCGCGCGAGGCGACGCCATTGAACAGCGTGACGGTCAACACCACCAGGACCAGAAATCCGGCCGACGGCGCCAGCTCGCGCGGCACCCGGACCCAGCGGTTGAGCTGGCGGGCCAGGAACCGAATGATCTCGCGCAGTGTCCGATACGCCGCGACCACCCCGGTTCCGACGGCGATACTGAGCAAGCCCGTGCGCAGATACGCGGGGGTGGTGGTGCCCTCCATGCCCATCAGCGCGGTGATCTCGCGCTGCCAGCGGGCCGATTGCACCAGCATGAAGGCCGCGGTGACGGCGGCAGTGAACAGGATCGCCGATTTCACCGCATAGCGCACCCAGGTCGGCGGCGGCGCGATCCGATCGCGCAGCAGCTCGGCCAGCCGTGGCCGGATCCAGAGCCGGAACAGCCACTCCAGCAGGCAGCCGAGGCCGTAGCCGAGCGCGGCATTGATACCGCTGATCAGGCCCTGGAACAGCCAGTCGCGCGGTACCAGCGATGGTGTCACCGAGAGTGCGAAGAATATCGTCGCGAAAACCAGCCCGACATAGTTCAGATCGACAATGTCCTCGACGCGCCGCACCACAACGACGCCGCGCGCACGCAGCTTCATCAGGGTGGTCGCGGTTTCGAGCATCGGTCAGCGGGACGGCGCGATGGCCGGGTCGTCGGCGGGATCGGGCACGGGCGGCGACGCCAACGGGTCCGTAACGATCTTCACCCGACCAGTATGCGGGTCCACGACCATGCGGCGCGGAACTACCCAACCGGGTCAACACGAATCGGCGAGATCAGCTGCCGCTCGGACAAGGCGCGGGCATTATTTCAGCTGACGCTCGCGGGCCGAGGAGATCACCAGATAGTTCCGGATCCGATCCGCCAGATCGGCCGACCAATCCGGCGGCTGCGCGATCGCGGCCCACGCATCCAGCACCAAATTGCCGTAGTTGTGCCCGTGACCATCGCTGACGCTCTGCGCATTCGGCAGATCCGCGGCGACCTGCCAGAACGTGACGATCGGATACCACGCCATGCGCGAGGACACATCGGGACCGCGCGGTTCGCGCAGCCAATCCGGTTCGCTGAACAGCAGATCCGGCGACCACCAGACCACCGGATCGGAGGCGTGCTGCAGATAGGCGATGCGCGGCTCCAGCCAGTTGTCCCCAGACTTCCACAGGTCGGCGCGGCTGTCGCCGAAGCGCACCACCAGTCCGTCGGCATAGATGGGCAAGATCTCCGGCGTGCCCGGATCGCGACGGGCCGTAAATTCACTCCACAGCCGGTTTGAATTGGGTGGTCCGACCCACAGCACGCCATCGGTCTTCGATCGAAGGTCGGCCAGGCCGTTGAATGCACCTTCGGCCCCTTGGGAGCCAAGGCTCTCGCCGTAGACGAGCAGCTTCGGCCGCGCCCCCGCCGGCCGCGCCGACCAATGCTGATAGACCTTGTCGAAGACCAGCTTTCCCATCCGGGTGGCCTTGTCCTTATCGGACAGGAACGACAACACACTCGGCAGATAGGAGTACTGGGTCGCGGCGATCGCGGTATCGCCGTCGTACATCAGCTCGATGGATTCGGCGCTGGACGAATCGACCCAGCCGGTGCCCGTCGTCGTCACAACCACCAGCACCTTGCGCTCGAATGCGCCGGTACGCTCCAGCTCCGCCGCAACCAATTCGGCCTGTGCCTCGGGCCCGTCAGCGGATTCCAATCCGGCGTAGACCCGAATCGGTTCGCGCGCGGGCTTCCCGGTGACCTGGCTGATATCGGCCGCGGTCGGCGCGAAGGAGACGAACCAGCGGCCCTCGGAACCGAGGGTGTCCCAGGCCGCCAACGAGTTCGGACTGCCGGAGCGCTCCGGCAGCTGCGGCTGCACGGCATTCGGTGAGGTGTGGCTGTTGCGCACACTGAACGCCGAATTCGCCACATCGAAAAAGACCTTGGTGAGCACGCCGTTGAACAGCAGCACCGCCGCGACCACCACCACGAGCACACCGGTCGGAACCGCCAGCTGAAGCGGAAAGTGCGCGCGCCTGATCAGCTCGAATGCGATCGAACGAACGAGCCGCCGCAGTAACCGGAATACCGCGATGACAATCGCGCCGACCAGTGCGCTCAGTGCGCCGGTGCGCAGGAATCCGGAGGTCGTCGTGGGTTCCATACCCATGAGCGCGGTGATTTCGCGCTGCCAGCTGGCCGATTCGACCAGCAGGAAAACGGCGACACCTAGACAGGCCAGCACAACCGTGGTCTTGACCGCACCGGAGAGCCACTTCGGCCGTTTCGCCCACACCCGCGTGACCCGGGGCGGCAACTGAGCGACCTTGCGGCGCAACGGCTTGCGCAACCACTTGCGATACGCCCATTCGATCAGGCAGCCGACGCCGTAACCGATGGCCGCGTTGATCCCGCTGATCAGTCCCTCGAACAGCCAATCCCGCGGCAGCAGTGAGGGTGTCAGCGACCAGCCGAAGAATACCGTGGCCACGATCACGCCGACATAATTCGGATGGAAGAAACGCTCGATGGCGCCGACTACCTTGCCGACGCCCCCGCGGCGCGAACTCAGGCCCCGGAGGCGGGAGCGGAGCGTGACCGCGGAGGCGACAGCGAACGCCGCAAATCGAGCCCCGTGTAGGGCTACCGGGACTGCACCAGCCTCCGGCGGGCTCAAATGGTGCTGGCTCCGAACAGCTTCGGCAGCGTGCCCTCGTGCGCCGCACGCAGGTCTTCCAGCGTGATCGAGAACTGGCCCTGCAGCTCGACCGAATCCGACCCCTGATCGACTACACCGATGCGCACCCAGGGCAAGTCGCGTGCGGTGCACATCTTGGTGAAGCGGGCCTCCTCCGAGCGCGGCACCGCGACGAGCACCCGGCCCGCCGATTCGGCGAACAGCTGCACGAATGGATCCGAACCCTCGGGCAGCAGAATGCGGCAACCGGTTTCCCCGGCCAGCGCGGCCTCGACCACGGTCTGGATCAGACCGCCCTCGGAAAGGTCGTGCGCCGCACTGATCATGCCGTCGCGCGAACCCGCGGTCAGCACCTCGGCGAGCAGTTGCTCGCGGGCGAAGTCGACCTTGGGCGGCACGCCGCCGAGATGGTCGTGCGCGACCTGCGACCAGATCGAGCCGCCGAATTCGTCGGCGGTCTCGCCGAGCAGGATCAGCGTCTCGCCCGGCTCCAGGCCGAGTCCGGTCGGGATGCGTCGGTGCACATCGTCGATGACACCGAGCACGCCGACCACCGGAGTCGGCAGAATGGCGTCCTGACCGGTCTGGTTGTAGAAGCTGACATTGCCGCCGGTGACCGGAATGCCGAGTGCCACACAGCCATCCGCCAGACCGCGGACCGCCTGCTGGAACTGCCACATGACGCCCGGATCCTCCGGGGAACCGAAGTTGAGGCAGTTGGTGACGGCCTTCGGCGTCGCACCGGTGGTGGCCACATTGCGGTAGGCCTCGGCCAGCGCGAGCTGCGCGCCGGTGTAGGGGTCGAGCTTGGTGTAGCGGCCCGACGCATCGGTGGCCAGCGCAATGCCGCGACCGGACTCCTCATCGATCCGGATGACACCCGCGTCGGCATGTTCGGCGAGCACGGTATTGCCGCGGACGTAGCGGTCGTACTGTTCGGTGATCCACCGACGGCTGCACAGCTGCGGGCTGGCGACCATCTGCAGCACGGTGGCGCGCAGTTCGTCTGGAGTCTTCGGGCGGGGCAGCGTGTCCGGGGTGTCGGCGATGAGCGCGTCCTGGAAATCCGGCCGCTGCACCGGGCGCTCGTACACCGGGCCCTGATGTGCGACGGTGCGCGGCGGCACATCGACAACGGTCTCGCCGTGCCAGCTGATCACCAGCCGGTCGCCCTCGGTGACCTCACCGATGACCGTTGCCAGCACATCCCACTTGTGGCATACGGCCATGAACGCCTCGACGTTCTCCGGCGTGACCACCGCGCACATGCGCTCCTGCGATTCGCTGGAGAGTACCTCGGCGGGGGTCATCCCCTTGGCGCGCAGCGGCACCTTGGTCAGGTCGATATGCATGCCGCCGTCGCCCGCAGCCGCGAGTTCGGATGTGGCACAGGACAATCCGGCGCCGCCGAGGTCCTGGATGCCGACCACCAGCTTGGCCGCGTACAGGTCGAGACAGCATTCGATGAGCACCTTCTCGGCGAACGGGTCGCCGACCTGCACGCTCGGCAGCTTCTTGCGGCCGGTACCCGATTCGTCACCGGAGAAGGTGTCCGAGGCGAGCACCGAAACGCCGCCGATGCCGTCGAGGCCGGTGCGCGCGCCGAACAGAATGATCTTGTTGCCCGCGCCGGAGGCGAAGGCCAGATGCAGATCCTCGACCCGCATGACACCCGCGCACAGCGCGTTGACCAGCGGATTGCCTTGGTAGGAGGCGTCGAAGACGGTTTCGCCGCCGACATTCGGCAGGCCGAGCGAATTGCCGTAGCCGCCGACACCGCGCACCACACCGTCGACGACGCGCCGGGTATCCGGTGCGTCCGCCGCACCGAAGCGCAGCTGATCCATCACCGCGATGGGCCGCGCGCCCATGGCCATGATGTCGCGCACGATGCCGCCGACACCGGTGGCCGCACCCTGATACGGCTCCACATAGGAGGGGTGGTTGTGGCTTTCCACCTTGAAGGTGACCGCCCAGCCGTCGCCGATATCGACGACGCCCGCGTTCTCACCGATGCCGGCGAGCATCGCGGACTTCATCTCGTCGGTAGTGGTCTCGCCGAAGTAGCGCAGATGCACCTTCGAGGACTTGTACGAGCAGTGCTCGCTCCACATCACCGAGTACATCGCCAGTTCGGCGTCGGTCGGCCGACGGCCGAGGATTTCCTTGATCCGCGCGTACTCGTCGTCCTTGAGACCGAGCTCCTTGTACGGCTGCGGGGCGTTGGGAGTTGCTGCGGCTGCGCTGACGGTGTCGACCTGCGGAGTCACGGAGTACCAGGGTCCTTTCGGGCCGGAGCGCGAAGCTGAGGATTCGCCATGAAGTTTAGCCGTGGCCCTGGATGGGCAGCCGATCGCATCGACCGGTCCGTCGGATCGTCGGTTTTCGCGCGCGGATGCCTCGGGTCGACACGCATCGCGCGAGTTCGCAGCCGCTACGCTTTGGCCGTGAACGATCGATCGGGGGTTGCGGATCCGGCCGAGCAGCCCGTCACCACGCAGCACACTCGGCCCGCCGCCGGCTCGGATATCTCGCCGCGATTCTCCTCGTCGAACCCGCAGGTGCGCTGGCTGCTGATCGCCGTGGCGCTGTTCGCCGTCTCGGCCATTGTCTCGCTCATGGTGCACTGGTGGAACGGCTATATCGATCTCCAGGTCTATCGCAACGGTGCGCGGGTCTGGCTCGACGACGGCGAGTTGTACGGACCGATGCCTCCGGTCGAGGGGATCGGCCTGCCGTTCACCTATCCTCCGCTGGCCGCCCTGTTCTTCGCACCGCTCGCGCTGATGCCGCTGCCGCTGGCCGAGGTGCTGGTCACCGCCACCTCGGTGCTCAGCCTCGGCATCACGCTGTGGCTGGTGCTCGTGCGACTGCGCCCGACCCTCGAGCGGCGGACCATGCTCGCGCTGGTCATTGGCGTGGTCGCAGTGGCACAGATGTCCGAACCGATCCGGCAGACCTTCGGCTTTGGTCAGATCAATCTGGTACTGATGGCCGCGATCACCATGGATTGCCTTGTCCGCAAACCGGTCTGGCCGCGCGGCATGCTCATCGGCATCGCGGTCTCGGTGAAATTGATTCCGGCCGGATATCTGCTGTACTTCCTGCTACGTCGGGATTGGAAGGCGGCTGGCACGCTGATCGTCTCCGCGATCGTCGCGGTCGGACTCGGATTCCTGCTGTTCCCCAGCGATTCGGTCGAATACTGGTTCCACACCCTGGCCGATACCGGTCGCATCGGCCCGCCGTATTTCGCGGGCAATCAGTCGATCAAGGGCATGGCCTTCCGTCTCGGTGTCTCCGATTCGCTGGCCACGCTGATCTGGATCACGCTGTCGCTCATCGCGATCGCCCTCGCCGCGGTGTGGATGCACCGGCTGATCCAGGCCGGCCAGCAGGTTTGCGCACTGATGGTGAATGCGGCCGCGGTACTGCTGGTGTCGCCGGTTTCCTGGTCGCACCACTGGGTTTGGATCGCACCGGCCATTCTGATCGCCGCCGACGTCATCGCCCGCGGCACCCGCAATCGCTGGTTCATCGGCACCGTCGCCGCCGGCACCGTGCTGTTCATGGTCGGCCCCCAATGGCTCCTGCCGCATTCGAAGGATCTGGAACTCGGCTGGGCCTGGTGGCAGCAGATCATCGGCAGCAGCTACGTGCTCGCCACCCTGGCGGTGTTCGTTGTCGCCGTCGTCACCTACCGTCCGGCCGAAGCCGCGGTGCCCGAAAAGACCAGCGCCGCAGCCTGATCGACAACCTCACCTACCGGTCGAGCGGTGCCGGGGTCAGGAAGGCAGCCAGCGCGGCCGCGTAGGCCGAAACATCTTCCGCACCCATGATTTCGCGGGCCGAATGCATAGCCAGCTGCGCGGCACCGACATCGACGGTGGATATGCCGGTGCGGGCGGCGGTCATCGGGCCGATGGTCGAGCCGCAAGGCAGATCGGCGCGGTGCACATAGCGCTGCAGAGGCACCTCGGCTTGGGCGCAGGCCAGGGCGAAGGCACCCGCACCCGCCGCGTCCGTAGCGTAGCGCAGATTCTGGTTGACCTTGAGCACCGGGCCGCCATTGACCTCGATGCGGTGGGTGGGCTCGTGCCGGTCCGGGTAGTTGGGGTGGGTCGCATGCGCCATATCGCCCGAAGCGCAGACGGATCCGGCTGATGCGGCCAGGTATTCGGCGCGCCCGCCGCCGCGCGAGAGCACGATGCGCTCGAGCACCGTAGGCAGCAGATCGGACTGCGCGCCGCGATCGGACTGACTGCCGACCTCCTCGTGATCGAACATCGCCAGCACCGGAATGGCCGCACCCGGTTCGGCGATCGCCGCGAGGAAGGCGTGCAGTCCCGCGTAGCAGGTGCCCTGATTGTCCAGGCGCGGCGCGCTCACCAGATCGCGGTCCCGGCCCACCAACCGGCTCGGTGCCAGATCATGGGTCATCAGCTCCCAGCCGAGCACGGCCTGCGGATCGACCTCGGCATACTCTGCGACGAAATCGAGGAACGAGCGCGGCTGCGCACCCAGGCCCCAGATCGCATTGACGTGCCGCTGCGGGTCCAGCGTGACACCGCGGCGGTCCTCCGAAAGGTGGATGGCCAACTGTGGCACTCGCAGAATCGGTTCATCGATCCGAATCAGCTGGTCGCGCACCACATTTCCGTCGCGCACACTGAGCCGTCCTGAGATGCCGAGTTCTCGGTCCAGCCATGAATTCAGCCAGGCTCCGCCGTAGGGCTCCAACCCGACCAACTGCCAGCCCGCCGTCGCCAGATCCGGATACTGCTTCACCCGCAGGTTCGGACTATCGGTGTGCGCACCGACCACCCGGAACGGCGTCACCCCCGCGGAATCGGCCGTCGCCCACGCGACAAGAGAGCCGCCGCGCACGACGTAATGGCGGCTCGGTCCATCCGAAGGCCACGGCGCCGACTCCGCGAGCGGGCTGAAGCCGTGGGCGTCCAGTTCCCGCGCGACCGTCCGGCACACATGGAACGGCGACGGTGAATCGTCGATGAAGGCGCACAACCCGGCGGCCGTGGCAGCGGTAGTGGATACGGGCATGCCTGTGATCCTAGGCAGACCTCTGACGGGCCCGGGATCCGATCGGCTCGATCTCGATCTGACCCCGCGCCTGCTTCAGCGCCTCGAGCGGATCATCGACCCAGGTTCGGTAGAACGCGAACACGTGCGGCACTCGAGGGGCGGTTCAACTCGAAACACCCGGCGGTTCCCGAGGATTCCCCAGAAACCAGGCCCAGCAGCACGGCTATATCGCGCTGGCCGACGGCATCGATTTCGACATCACCGCCCGGATCACTCGAGGTGACTTACCTGACACGGTGACCACCACGGAGCGAGTCTTACGAGCGACGTTCGCAGCCCCGCAGGCGCTGCAAATTAAACACCTACCAGAGTGTCGAGCACCGAGAGGAACAAGCCGAGGCCGTCGTCGCTCGGGCCGGTCAGCGGCTCGGTGGCGTGTTCTGGATGCGGCATCAGGCCCACGATCCGGCCATCGGCCGAGGAAATGCCCGCGATATCGCGCTGAGAGCCGTTCGGATTGTCACCCGCGTAGCGGAAGACCACCCGGCCCTCGCCCTCGAGTTCGTCGAGCACCTGCTCGGACGCCTGGTAGCGACCCTCGGCGTTCTTGACCGGGATGAGAATCTGGGCACCGGGCTCGAAGCGCGAGGTCCATGCGGTATTCGCGGTTTCGACGCGCAGCCATTCGTCACGGCAGACGAAATGCAGACCCTCGTTGCGGGTCAGCGCACCGGGCAGCAGTCCCGCCTCGCACAGCACCTGGAAGCCGTTGCAGATACCCAGGATCGGCAGGCCCCGCCCCGCGGCCTTGACGACCTCACCCATCACCGGGGCGAATCGGGCGATGGCACCGGCGCGCAGGTAGTCACCGTAGGAGAAGCCGCCGGGTACGACCACCGCGTCGACCTGCTTCAGATCGGCATCGGCATGCCACAGGCTGACCGCCTCGGCGCCCGCCAGCTTGACTGCCCGAGCGGCGTCGACATCATCGAGCGTGCCGGGAAAGGTTATGACCCCGATGCGTGCGGTCATGACTGCGCCTCGCTGACGCTCGGCTCCGCCATGCCCGCGATGGCGGCAGTGTTTTCGATTCGCTCGCTCATGCCGAAACCCGCACGACCTTCCAGTCCTCGATCACGGTGTTGGCGAGCAGCGCCTCGGCGATTTGTTCGAGCTCCGCGTCGCTGACACTGTCGTCGACATCGAGTTCGAATCGCTTGCCCTGCCGCACATCCGACACTCCGGCGAATCCCAGGCGCGGGAGTGCGCCGGCGATGGCCTGACCCTGCGGATCCAGGATCTCGGCCTTCGGCATCACCTCGACCACGACTCGTGCCACGCGTTGCTCCTCAGGTGGTGTTGGGGTTACCTGAGCAGCGTAGTTGTCCGGGTTGTCCGAGCTACGGTCGGGGTCGAGTCAAATAGCATGGCCCCATGCGCATAGCCCACTTCGGCCACTCCTGCATCCTCGTCGAATTGCACGGCAAGAAGGTGCTATTCGATCCAGGCACTTTTTCGCATGGCTTCGAGGGCCTGACCGGCCTGGACGCCATCGCCGTTACCCATCAGCATCCCGACCATATCGATCCGAACCGGATCGAGGCGCTGCTCGACAACAACCCGAACGCGCGCCTGTTCAGCGATCCACAGACCGCACAGCAGCGCGGCGAACCGTGGGAGGCAGTGCATGCGGGCAACGTGATCACCCTCGGCGCACTCCAGATCACCGGAGGCGGCGGCAGGCACGCGGTGATCCACCCGGAGATCCCGGTGATCGATAACACCGTCTTCCAACTCGGCACCCCGGACGACCCGGCCGAACTCGTGCACCCCGGCGACTCGCTCTGGGTGCCACCGGTGCCGGTCGGCGTTCTCGCCATCCCGGCCTCGGCACCGTGGATGCGGATCAGCGAGGCCATCGACTACCTGCGCGCGGTCGCCCCCCGCACCGCCTTCCCCATCCACTTCGGCATCATCCAACCCGAAGCGCAGGGCATCTACTTCGGCCGCCTCGCCGAAATGGGCCCTGCTGGTACCGAATTCACCGTCATCCCCCCTGAAGACCACCGCGACCTCTAACTCCCGACCTGCTGCTCACCATGTATCGATGGCGGCAAACGCCGAGAGAATCCGCCAAGATACATGGTTGATCGGGCGTCCGACCCGCTCAGCGGCCCTGTTCGGCATAGGTGGCGAGGAACAGGGCCTCGGCGAGGGCCATGTGTTCGATTTCGGTCGGGTCGACACTCTCGTTGGGCGCGTGGATGAGGCATTTGGGTTCTTCGACGCCCAGCAGCATGATCTCGGCATCCGGGTAGGTGTCCGCGAAGACATTGCACAGCGGGATCGAGCCGCCCTGGCCCTGGGTGGTCGTGGTGCGGCCGTAAGCGGCGGTGAGTGCGGCCTCCATGGCGGTGCGCGCGGGGCCGCCGTTGGCCGACCGGAACGGCGCGCCGATCCCTTCGGTTTCTACGGTGAGTTCGGCGCGCCACGGCGTATGCGCCCGCAGGTGTGCGGTCAGCAGTTCCAGCGCCTCGCCCGCATCGGTACCCGGCGGAATGCGCAGGTTGAGCCGGGCTCGGGCAGCGGGCTGGATGGCCGCCGATGAGCCGACGACCTTCGGTGCGTCGATGCCTAGCACCGTCAAAGCCGGTCGCGCCCAGAGCATATCGGCGACGGTGCCGTCACCGGTGAGTTCGACACCGCCGAGTACGCCTGCATCGGCGCGGAATTGGTCCCTCGAGTACTGCACACCGGTCCAGCGCTGATCGTTGGGCAGACCGGCCACCGTGGTGTTGCCGTGTTCATCGTGCAAGGAGGCGAGCAGATGAACGAGCGCGGCGAGCGCATCGGGGGCGGGACCGCCGAACATGCCGGAATGCATTGCTCCGGCAAGGGTTTCGATGGTGACGATAACGTTCACATTGCCGCGCAGGGTCTCGGTCAAGGTCGGCATGCCGACCGCGAAATTGCCGCAGTCGCCGATCAGAATCGCATCCGCGCGCAACAACTCAGGATTGGCCGCGACGAATTGTTCGAGTCCACCCGTGCCCTGCTCCTCGGAACCCTCCGCGACCAGCGTGACCCCGAGCGGCAGCTCCGCGCCCAGGGCCCGCAGCGCGGTCAGGTGCATCACGATATTGCCCTTGCAGTCGGCGCTGCCGCGCCCGTACCAGCGGCCGTCCTTCTCGGTGAGTTCCCAGACCGGGGTGCGCCAGGCATCGTCGTCGAGCGGCGGCTGCACGTCGTAGTGGCAGTAGAGCAATACCGTCGGCGCACCGTTGGGCGCGGGACGCGAGGCGATGACGGCCTTACTGCCATCGGGAGTTTCGTGCAGACCCACCTTGGTCAGACCGGCCCCGGCGAATGCGTCGGCTACCCACTGCGCGGTCCGATCGCACTCCTCCGGCGGGAACTGTCGGGGATCGGCCACCGATTTGAACGAAACCAGTTGGGCGAGGTCGATTTTCGCCTGCGGCATCAGCGCGGCCACCCGCTGGCGCAGCGCCGCGACGCGGGAGTCGTCGTTCATCTGCGAAACCTCGTTCATCGTCTGGTCCGCTCCCTCCTGCACATTGGCGATTCGATCCAGCACACAGCGGCGGCCGACCGCGCGCCGCCCGCCCACTCTGGCATGAACCGCTCGATACATACCGGGAAATCAGCCGACCGCTCGGTCTGTGTCGTCCGGCTCGGAACACCGAAAATCCGGCCGCCGCTGTGCCAAGCTGATAGACGCTGGTTGCCGCTGCTTCGCAATTATCACGCGATCCATATTCGGAGGCGGTTCGATGACTGAAGAACTAGAGCCCGACGACCTATTCGTCCTGCCGGGCCTGCGCCGGTCGGCACCGAAGGCCCGATTTCCGATAAACGAGTTGATTCCGCAGGTCGCCTACGAGATCGTGCACGACGAGCTGATGCTCGACGGCGTCTCCCGGATGAATCTCGCGACCTTCTGCACCACCTGGGTAGATGACCAGGCACGCAGGCTGATGAACGAATCCATGGACAAAAACATCGTCGACAAGGACGAATATCCGCAGACCGCCGAATTGGAGCGGCGCTGCGTGCGGATGGTCGCCGATCTGTGGCATGCGCCGATTCCGGCCGCCACGCACGGCACCTCCACCACCGGATCCAGTGAGGCCGCGATGCTCGGCGGTCTGGCCGCCAAATTCCGTTGGCGCAAGCGTGGCGGCACCGGTACACCGAATTTCGTCTGCGGCCCGGTGCAGGTGTGTTGGGAAAAGTTCGCGCGCTATTTCGATGTGGAGATACGCCGGATTCCGCTGCGCGGCGACCGGCTGACCATGCATCCCGACGATGTATCCGCCTACTGCGACGAGAACACCATCATGGTGGTGCCGACCTTCGGGCAGACCTACACCGGCCTGTTCGAAGATGTCGACGGGATAAGCCGGGCACTGGATCGGCTGCAGGAAGTCAGCGGCCTGGATATCCCCATCCATGTCGACGCCGCCAGCGGCGGATTCCTCGCGCCGTTCACGGCACCGAATCTGATCTGGGATTTCCGGTTGCCGCGGGTCAAGTCGATCAATGCCTCCGGCCACAAGACCGGACTCGCGCCACTCGGCGCGGGCTGGGCGATCTGGCGCGAGGCCGCCGATCTGCCCGAGGAGCTGATCTTCAATGTGGATTACCTCGGCGGCAGCATGGCCACCTTCAATCTCAACTTCTCCCGCCCCGGCGGGCAGGTGATCACCTCGTACTACGAATTCATCCGGCTCGGCCACACCGGATACACCCGCCTGCAGTCCCAGCTCTACCACGTCGCCCAGCATTTGGCCGATGGCCTGCTGAAACTCGGTCCGTTCGAGATGGTCCACCGCGGCGATCCGCATCGGGGCATCGCGGCGGTGTCGTGGCGACTCACCGAGGATGTCGGATTCAATCTGTACGAACTGTCGGATCGGCTGCGAACCAGAGGCTGGCTGATCGCCGCGTATCCGCTGCCCGCCGACCGCGAGCACGAGACGATCATGCGCGCGCTGGTCCGGCACGGGTTCACCATCGATATGGCCGATCTACTGCTCGCCGATATCGCGCGCGGTATGGAGCAACTCGCGAAGCATCCACAGACCGAACCACTCACCCGAGAGGAAGCGGGCGGCTTCACGCACAATGCGACCGCAGCCGTACCGAGCGCGCAGGCCAAACCCGTCCGGTCGAGCACCGAATAGCGCTGGCGGAGTATCGATTACGCCGCGCGCCGCCGCCCGCTTACGCCATTACGGGCGGCGGCGCCTCGTGCGGCGGCGCCGACCGCACCTCCTACACGGTTTCCAGCAGATTCGATCAGGCCGCTTTGACGGCGGTGAACGGCTCCCAGCGGTACACTTCGCTGGCCGCGTCGTGGAACAGCGCGAGATCGACCGCGTCGAGCATTGCCTGCCGAGGGCCGGAGCGGCCGAGCTGAGCGGCGGAGATGGCCAAGCGCAGCACACCACCGCGACGTGCGGTTTTGGCCGCACCGAGTACCAATGCGCGGCACCACCACGATTCGGCGCGGAAACCCTCACCGATGCCGTAGACGCGCGCCTTCTGCGCGGTATTGCGCTCGAGATCGAGGATCGAGGTCAGCCCGAGCGCGAGCCGGAAACCGACCTCGGGCAGCGCCTCGATAGCGCCCGCCGAAGCATCCCAGCGCGGGGCCGCGAACAGCCGGGTGCGCAGTTCCGCCTGCTCGAGCACCCGATCGGCCGCGGTCAGCCGCAGGCGCGCCTCGTGCCGGGGCAGCGTGGCGAATTCGGCGCGACGCCGCTTGGTCGCCGCTTGGTCGTAACCGTGCAGCACGATCGCATCGCCGCGGGCCCGCCGACCGCGCAACCAGGACTGCGTCGCCGGGTCTTCCAGCAGCCGGTAGCCTCCCTGCAAACGGGGCGCGACCAGCAGCGAAAGTCGGACATCGCGCCGATCCATTTCGGCCGCGAATTCGATAGCCGCGTCCCGCGTGGTGTCCCGGATTCCGGAAATCGAGACGATCAGCTCAGCGTTCATGACCTTACGGTGCCAGCCGCAGATGTACTCGGCGTGCAGGGTGGATGACCCGCCGACGAACACTGCGTCACACCCGCGGCACATCCCCCCTTAGGATCTCCGGCGTGAAGGCAGCCCTGCTCCGTGCGCGCTGGTCCAGGTGGTGCCGAGTCCGCGAGCACGAGCGGCGAGCAGCACCAGGCGAAGGCGGCGATTCCGGCCTACCTCGACAAGACCTTCGCGGCACTGACCGCCGCTGAGCGCCGCCAGCTCACGGCGCTGCTCGGCAAACTATTGGTACCCGCCGGGTGAGCGGCCGGGGTGGACCGGCCGCGCACCGACCTACGCGTCGGCCAGACCGAGCGTGTCGAGCAACCAGGCGTATTCGAAGGCGACTTCCTTCCACACCTCGTAGCGGCCGCTGACGCCGCCGTGGCCCGCGCTCATTTCGGTCTTGAGCAGCACCGGTGTGTCACCGGTCTTGGTGGCGCGCAGCTTGGCGACCCACTTGGCGGGTTCCACGTAGAGCACGCGGGTGTCGTTGATGCTCGTGATGGCCAGAATGGCCGGATAGTCCTTGGCTTCGATGTTCTCGTAGGGGGCGTAGGACTTCATATAGTCGTAGACCTCTTTGTCCGCCAACGGATTTCCCCACTCGTCCCATTCGATGACGGTGAGCGGCAGCGACGGGTCCAGGATCGAGGTGAGCGGGTCGACGAACGGCACGCTGGTCAGAATTCCCTTGAACAGCTCGGGTGCCATATTCGCCACCGCGCCCATCAGCAGACCGCCCGCACTACCGCCGTCGGCGACCAGCCGATCCGCCGAGGTGGCACCGATATCGATGAGATGCCGTGCGCAGGAGACGAAATCGGTGAAGGTGTTCTTCTTGGTGAGTGTCTTGCCGTTCTCGTACCAGAACCGTCCCATTTCACCACCACCGCGCACATGCGCCACCGCGAACACCATGCCGCGGTCGAGCAGCGAGATCCGCGACACCGAGAAGGACGGATCAATATTGGTCTCGTAAGAGCCGTATCCGTACAGCAGCAGCGGTTTCGGGCCCGCGGGCAGCCCCTTCTTGCGCACCAGCGAGATCGGAATCCGAGTGCCGTCCGCGGTGAGCGCCCAATCCCGGTGCTGCTCATAGTCGTCCGCGTCGAAGCCGCCGAGTACCGGCTGCTCCTTGCGTAGCAGCAACGCACCGGTGGCGGGGACATAGTCGAAGACCTGCGTCGGCGTGATGAACGAGGTCAGCCCGATCCGCAGCGTCGGCTGTTCCCATTCCGGATTCGACCCGGAACCGACCGAGAAGAGTTCCAGATCGAATTCGAGTTCGCGCCGCTCGCCGTAGCCGGATTCGGTCAGCGGCCAAATGGCAATGCGGGGCAACGCTTCGCGCCGGTAGCTCAGCACCAGATGACCGGCGAACGGGTCGATATCCTCGAGCCGCACATCGTCGCGATGTCCGATCAGCGGCGTCATATTCGACGGATCCGATACCGGGGCCTCGGCGAGCACGAAGTTCTCCGCCTTCACCCCGTCCACGACATCGTTGTGCAGGATCAGAAAACGGTCCTCGCCGCCGACCACCGCATGTTCCGCCGCGTATTCGACGCCCTCGCGGCGCGGCAGGATGACCCGGAATTCCCCTTCGGGATTATCGGATTCGAGCACCCAGCCCTCGGTGGTGATTTTGGAGTTGACCGAGATCATCAGGTACTTCTCCGAGCGCGTCGCGCCGATGCTCACCCAGTAGCGCTCGTCAGGCTCGTAGAAGACCTTGACATCGTCATCCTTGGCTGTGCCGAGCCGGTGCCGCCACACGGTGTCGGGCCGCCAGGCTTCGTCGACAGTCTGATAGAAGACGTGGGTGCCGTCCAGCGACCAGGTCGCGCCGGGTGCGGTGCCCGCGATCTCGTCGCCGAGCATCTCGCCGGTGCGCAGATCCTTGAACTGCAGCAGATAGCGCTCGTCACCCAAGGTGTCGACCGAGTACGCGAGCAGGTTGCCGTCATGGCTGATCGAGAACGCGCCTAGGGAGAAGAAGTCGTGGCTCGCGGCGACCTCGTTGCTGTCCAGCAGCACCTGCTCCCCGGGAATCTCGGTGTCGACCTCGAGTTGCGGTGGGGCCCAGGCATCGATCCCCTCGGCCGTGGCATCGATGGGACAGCGGCAGTGCACGCCGTACTGCTTGCCCTCGAAGCTGCGCGAGTAGTACCAGTACTCGCCCATCCGGATCGGCACCGACAGGTCGGTCTCCTGGGTGCGTGTCTTGATCTCGTCGAAGATCTTGCTCCGCAGTCCGCCGAGATGCGCGGTCTGCGCCTCGGTGTAGGCGTTCTCGGCCTCGAGGTAGGCGATGACCTCCGGGTTCTCCTTATCGCGGAGCCATTCGTACTCATCGATGAAGACATCGCCGTGGTGCACCCGCTCGGTGCGCACCGTCTTGGCGATCGGGGCCGTCACCACGGCCGATTCATCACCCGGACCGGCGAGCGTTCCGGTTCCACTGTCGAGAGCCATGGGGTCCACCCTACTGTTCGGGCCGGCCACCGCCGGCCGCTCGGATGATCTCGTCGAGGACCGCGCCCACCCGGTGCAGATCGGTTATGGCCCGGCTTTCACGCCAGCACGGCAGTCACAGCGACCGCTCAGCGAGCGAGCGCGCCGCGGATCGAACTCGCCAGATAGTCGAGGTCAGCGCGGTGCGGACTGGTCGGCCGCCCACGTAATCCGAATCCGTCACCCGGCGTCCGCGGAATGACATGCAAATGCACATGGAACACCTCCTGACCTGCGGTCACCCCGTCGGCCAAGAAGAAGTTGACTCCATCACACCCCACCTCGCTGGCCCGCAGCGCGCCCGCGAGCTTCTGCGCCACCTGGAACAACTTCCCTCCGACCGCCGGATCCAGCTCGGCCAGACTCCGCGCCGCCACCTTCGGCACCACGAGCAAATGCCCGGGCGTCATGGGCCGAATGTCCATGAACGCCACCACATCATCGTCCTCATAGACTCGGCTGGCCTCCGCCAGCCCAGCCACAATGTCGCCAAAGATCGTGTACGGATTCACGGCCGAACACTATCGCCGGTTACCGATGTCGCGGCTAGAGGATCGGCGACGGGGTGTAGCGGGCCGCGTCGGGGTACTGGTCCACCAGCTTCTGGACAGCGGCCACCACATCCGAGACCTGGGCCTCGGCAGCGCCGATGAAGGCCGACTTATCGGCCAGGGCGGCTTCCAATTCGGCGCGGTCCAAAGGAAAGCGCGAGTCGGCGGCCAGGCGGTCCAGCAGATCGGGTTCGCGGCCCTGTTCCCGCATGGCCAGGGCGACGGCTACCGCATGTTCCTTGATTACCTCGTGGGCGGTTTCGCGACCGACACCGGCCCGGACGGCAGCCATGAGCATCCGGGTAGTGGCGAGGAAGGGGAGGTAGCGGTCGAGTTCACGGGAGATGACGGCCGGATAGGCACCGAATTCGGTGAGCACGGTCAGGAAGGTTTCGATCATGCCGTCGACGGCGAAGAAGGCATCCGGCAGCGCGACGCGGCGCACCACCGAACAGAAGACGTCGCCCTCATTCCATTGCGCGCCAGCCAGTTCGGCGGCCATCGAGGCATAACCGCGCAACACCACCTGCAGGCCGTTGACGCGCTCGCAGGACCGGGTGTTCATCTTGTGCGGCATGGCGGAGCTGCCGACCTGGCCGGGCTGGAAGCCCTCGGTGACCAGCTCGTGGCCCGCCATCAGCCGAATGGTGTGCGCGAACGACGACGGACCCGCACCGACCTGAACTAGCGCGGACAGCACATCGTGATCGAGCGAGCGCGGATACACCTGCCCGACACTGGTCAGCACATTCGCGAAGCCGAGATGCCGCGCGACCTGCTGCTCCAGCGTCGCCAACTTGGCCGAATCGCCGCCGAGCAGATCGAGCATGTCCTGCGCGGTGCCCATCGGCCCCTTGATACCGCGCAGCAGGTAGCGGTCGATGAGTTCACGCAGGCGGGTCAGCGCGATCAACAGCTCGTCGGCGGCGGAGGCGAACCGCTTGCCCAGAGTGGTGGCCTGGGCGGCGACATTATGCGAACGTCCCGCCATCACCAGCGTGTGGTACTCGGCGGCCCGCTCGGCCAGCCGCGCCGCCACCGCGACACCGTGCGCGTGCACATGCTCCAACGAAAGCCGGATCTGCAGCTGCTCCACATTCTCGGTGAGATCGCGGCTGGTCATGCCCTTGTGCACCTGCTCGTGCCCGGCCAGCGCGTTGAATTCCTCGATGCGGGCCTTCACGTCGTGGCGGGTGACCCGCTCACGCTCGGCGATCGAGGCGAGATCCACCTGATCGATGACCCGCTCGTAATCGGCGATGACGCCCGCGGGCAGGTCGATGCCGAGTTCGGACTGCGCCCGCAACACCTCCAGCCACAGCCGCCGCTCGAGCACGATCTTGTTCTCGGGCGACCAGAGATGCACCAACTCGGGGCTGGCGTATCGGGTGGCGAGGACGTTCGGGACAAGGCTCACGACTGCGCCTCGCTAGCGCTCGGCTCCGTCGTACGCCTAGGCGCTGTGCCTTTGGTTCGCTCGCTGCGCTCTCTCACGTGTAGTCACTCTAGTGTCCGGAACCTATCGACCTGCTGCGGCGTCGCGGGCGCGACGATATCGATGACCTCGAGCAATGCTCCGCGCGCCATTCGCCTTGGCTCCGGATCAATTTCACTCAGCGCCGACACCACGGCCCCGTCGACCACCGCGACCATCCTGCGCAACTGTTCCGACCGGACCGCCCGATCGGAGCGGCGCAGTACATCGGCGAGCAACTCGTCCAGCTGCGCCCTTAGTCGTAGCTGGACCTCCCGCAGTTCCGGATGCCGTGCCGAGGCCACCGAACGCTCATAGCGCGCGATGAGCTGCCCGCGGGCGCCCTCGTCGTGTCCGTCGGCCCCCACCAAAAGGTCCAACACCAAATCGACGGTCGCCTCCGCGCCGCGTCTGCGGTGGCTCACCTCGCCGACCCGACGCCGCATCGCGTCCAGTTCCGTATTGCCGCTGAATTCGACCGCGCGCGCGATCAGATCATCGAGCGACTCGAAGTAGTACGTCGTCGACGCCAGCGGAAGGTCGGCGCGCGTCGCGACCGAGCGATGCCGCACCGCATCGAATCCGCCTTCGAGTAACAACTCGGCGGCGGCCGCTACCAAAGCCTGGCGACGCCGTTCGCCTTTCGGGGTCGTCGCGGTGATCACCGTGCCATCGTGCCAGTCGTCATCAGTTCATCCGTGCGAATCAGAGAGGAAACCTAGAGAATGAAACCCAGCCATCGTTGTTTTACCGCATCTGCTCGTTCATGGTGCCGAACCGTGCAAACTCGTTGTCGGACAGCATGATCAACCACGTAGATAGTGATCCAACCGAACAAGTGCCGCCTCGATGTCCGCGGTGGCTCCGGCGAAGGAGAACCGTACCGTCCGGTGCCCCGCCGCCGTATCGAAGTCGACACCGGGCGCCAAGGCGACGCCGGTGCGGTCGAGCACCTCGGCGCACCACCGCCTGGAATCGTCGGTGAGATGGCCGATATCGGCGTAGGCATAGAAGGCGCCGTCGGCCGGAGCCAGGTCGGTGATGCCGAGCTTCGGCAGCCCCTCCAGCAGTAGTTGCCGATTCACCGCGTAGCGCCGGACGTGACCGTCGAGTTCCGCCTTGGCCTCGGCGCCGAACGCGTGCAGCGCCGCGTACTGCGAGATCGCCGGCGGACACACGGTCATATTGGATGCGAGCCGCTGCAGTGCCGGCCGCAATCCGCTCGGGGCCAGCATCCAGCCGAGCCGCCAGCCGGTCATCGAGAAGTACTTCGAGACCGAGCCGATGACCACGGATTCGCGCGAGGTCTCCCAGGCCGATGACGTCCGTCCGACGCTGACGCCCTGGTAGGTGATGCCGTGGTAGATCTCGTCGGAGATGAGCAGGGTGCCGTGCGCCTCGCACCAGCGGGCCAGCGCGGCGAGCTCATCCGGATCGATCATGGTGCCGGTCGGGTTGGCCGGGCTGGCCACGATCAGACCCGCTGGCGGTTCCGGAAGCGCCTCCAGCATGGCGACCGTCGGCTGGAATCGGGTCTCCGCACCGCAATCGAGTTCGATGACGCGACACCCCAGCGCGGCCAGGGAGTTGCGATAGGCCGGATATCCCGGCCTGGCCACCACGACGGTATCCCCGGCGTCGAATGCGGCCAGGAAGATGAGGGTGAACGCGCCGGAGGATCCGGTCGTCACCACGACATCGTCGGGTTCTACGGCGTATCCGTAGGTATCGCGATGGTGCTCGGCAATCGCCTCGCGCAGCGACAGAATGCCGAATGTTTCTGTGTAACCGAGTAATTCGGCATCGATTGCCGCCTTGGTCGCGCGCAGCACCGGGGCCGGTGCCGGCGTCGACGGCTGCCCGGCCGCCAGCACCAGCACATCCCCTTGCGTCCTGGCCCGTTCCGCGGCGGCTTTCCAGACATCCATCACGTAGAAAGGTGGAATGGTCGACCGGCGAGATTCTCTGGACACCCGTCGTACGGTAGACGGTCCCGAACATCGGGTTGGCGCCGATACTCGACTTTGTCGGATACCGAAATGCGACCGACCGCGTGTTTCGGCAGGTGCGCGGCGTCCGGCCCGGGTTATTGTCGGCGTTAATGCTTGACAAGGCACGCCGTGCGCGGCTGGACCGAGTACCCGGGGTGGGTGGCATCGGTGTCATATCCCCCGATTGGCGCGCCGCGGTGCGGGAACGACACGAATCCGAGCTGCGTGCGCTGCCGGGACGGGCGCGCGAGGTGCTCGGCGAGTGCCGGGACGGCCTGGTCTGGCTGCGTCGGCAACCGACACCCGACCTGCGCGCACTGTGGGAGGACCGTCCCAAACCCGACCACCGCGCGTTAGTGCGCAAGCACCGGGTCCTGATCGTCGGTGTCTGTGTCACCGCCGTCTTCGCGGCCGCGGATTCCGCGTTCGCCTGGGGCGTCACCAACCGCACGCCCGGCCCGGACGAGGCGCAACGCGTCGCCTTCGCGTATCCGCAGCAAATGCAGTCGACCCCGCTGTCGGTGAAGCGCTATCTGAATGCCATCGCCAACGGTGAGCGCATCCGGGAGCAGGAGGTGGTCGCGGCCGCGACCCGCGCGACGCTGGAACGCGCCAAGGCCGAGGCGGCCGCGGCCGTCTCCGGTGAGTATCAGCCGTGGATGACAGGCAGCGCACCGGTCATCGCCGGGTCGGTGCTGCCCGGCATCACCGGCATGGTTCTGCCGACGCGCGGCATCTTCACCTCCGGATTCGGTTCGCGCTGGGGCACTTTCCACAACGGTATCGACATCGCCGGTCCCATCGGCACCCCGATCTATGCCGTCGCCAACGGCACCGTCATCGATGCGGGCCCCGCGCAGGGCTTCGGGCTCTGGGTGCGCATCCGGCACGACGACGGCAGCATCACCGTCTACGGCCATATGTACGACTTCTTCGTCTCCGTCGGCGAGCGCGTGCCGGCGGGTATGCAGATCGCCCGCATGGGCAACCGCGGTGACTCCACCGGACCACATCTGCACTTCGAGGTCATCGTCAATGGACAGCACGTCGACCCGCAGCAGTGGTTGGCGATGCGCGGGCTCAGCTTCGGCTGAGCCCGAAAGCGTCGACTGATCCAGAGCGGCAGCGGCAATCAAACACTGATGCGGTCCTCGACGGCCGCGAGGCCGATATCGGTGCGAAAGTGGCTGCCCGGCAGCTTGATCGAGGCAATGCGGTTGTAGGCGTGTGCGCGCGCCTCGGCCAGATCCGCGCCGACGCCGACGACACTCAGTACGCGACCGCCCGCGGAGACCAGGGTTCCGTCCTCGCGCAACGCGGTTCCCGCGTGTAGTACGGCGGACGAGTCGTCGGTACTGCCATCGCCCGCTCCGGTGATCACGTCACCGACGCGCGGACGACCCGGATAGTTCTCGGCGGCGATCACGACCGTGACGGCCGAACCGTCCCGCCAACGCGGGGCGGCGACTCGGGCGAGCGTCCCGGTCGCGGTGGCGTTCAGCAATTCGCCGAGTGGACTCTCCAACAGCGCGAGCACCGCCTGGGTCTCCGGATCACCGAAGCGACAATTGAATTCGACGACGGCGGGTCCGTCGGCACCGATCGCCAGACCGGCGTAGAGCAGTCCGGAGAAGCCGCAGCCACGCCGCACCAACTCCGTCGCGACGGGCTTCACGACATCCTCGACGATCGCGGTGACCGACTCCTGCGGCAACCATGGCAGCGGCGTGTACGCGCCCATACCGCCGGTATTCGGCCCGGTATCGCCGTCGCCGACCCGCTTATGATCCTGCGCGGGCAGCAGCGGTACTACGGTCTCGCCGTCGACCAGGCAGAACAGCGAAACCTCCGGTCCGTCCAGGAAGGATTCCAACAGCACCGGATGGCCCTGCTCGAGCAGTTCGGCACCGTGATCGCGGGCGGCATGCCGGTCGGCGGTCACCACCACGCCCTTGCCCGCGGCCAAGCCGTCGTCCTTGACCACCCAGGTCGGGCCGAACCGATCCAGCGCGGCATCGAGTTCAGCGGGGTTGTCGACAATCTCGCTGTGCGCGGTACGCACCCCGGCCGCGGTCATCACGTCCTTGGCGAAGGCCTTCGACCCCTCGATGCGCGCGGCCGCGGCCGACGGACCGAAACACGCGATCCCCGCGGCCCGGACCGCGTCGGCGACGCCGAGCACCAGCGGCACCTCGGGCCCGATCACCACCAGGTCCGCGTCCAGCTCGGTCGCGAGGGCAACCACCGCCTCCGCGGAGCACGGATCCACCACCTCGACCTGCGCGTGCTGGGCGATCCCGGCATTGCCCGGCGCCGCGAACAGCGCGGACACCGCGGGGTCCCGGCGCAGGGCCAGGACGAGGGCATGTTCACGGGCTCCGGAACCGATGACGAGTACGCGCACGGGCAACAGCTTAGGGTGTCGTCGACACCGGCTCCCCCGCCTCCCCGGAACTTTTGCCGGTCGTTGGGTGCACCGTAACTTCGCCCGAGGACCGGCGGTGCGGTCCTGGCTCACTCTTGGGCGTATCCGACGAGTTACCCATGTACTCACGAAATCAGTCGTCATGTTATCGGCCCCGAGCGGTTGTCGAGTGGATGATTGATGGGACGGGGCACGACAGCCGACCTCTACCGCGCAAAGGACGTGCTGACAATGAGTCTGATCGACGGACTGATGGGCAATGCCGGGCGGATAGATCCCGGAAAGGCGCAAGCGGAATACGCGAAGCTGATGGGCGGCGGTGAGCAGGTCTACGCCGCGTATCTGCTCGTCCGCGATGCGATTCTGTTCACCAACCGGCGTCTCATCCTGGTCGACAAGCAGGGGGTCACCGGCCGCAAGGTGAGCTATCACAGCATCCCGTACCGCGCCATCACTCATTTCTCGGTGGAGACCGCGGGCACCTTCGACCTGGATGCCGAACTCTGCATCTGGATCTCCGGCACCCACGAACCGGTGCAGAAGCGATTCAACCGTCAGGTAGACATCTACGAGGTGCAAAGCATCCTGTCGCACTACGTCGCCTGATTTACCGGGCGCCGTCAACACCCGAACAACCGATCGGGAACTCTCGGCGTAGCCTGCGGTGCATGGCTTCTGTTTTCAGCGCGATCATCGAGGGCCAGCTACCGGGCCGATTCGTCTGGGAGGACGACGAATTCGTCGCATTCCTCACCATCGCCCCGGTGACGCAAGGGCATACGCTGGTGGTCCCCCGCAAGGAGATCGATCAGTGGCAGGACGTCGACGCCGACACCTTCGCGCGGCTCAACAGCGTCGCGCAGAAGATCGGCCAAGCGGTCCGCCACGCCTGGGACGCACCCCGCGCCGGCCTGCTCATCGCCGGTCTGGAAGTCCCCCACCTGCATGTCCACGTCTTCCCGGCCTTCGCCATGGGCAACTTCGACATCTCCGGCGCCAACCCGCACCCAACCCCCGAATCCCTCGACGAAGCCCAAACCAAGATCAAGACCGCACTGCGTGACCTGGGCTACGGAGCCTGCGTCCCCGACTGAGTCAGGGCGGTCTTCAGCGCGATGCGCCGATGCGCCGATGCGGATGCCAGATCGTCGACAGCCAACTCCAGATGATCGAGAGTGTCACAGCCGATATCCGACGCGCCGGGCAGATCAAGCCATGGACAGGCCGGAACGACTGACCCGTTCAGATGCCCCTCACCAACCGGAATCGTTGCGAGTTTCGTCGAACACACGGTGTGCTGCCGCAGCGCGGGGCGCTCAGCGACTTTCGCGGGGTAGGCGGACGGTGAAGGTGGTGCCTGCGCCCTCGGCGCTTTCGACGCTCACGATGCCGTTGTGCGCGTCGACCAGGGCTTGGACGATGGAGAGGCCGAGGCCGGTGCCGCCACTGGCGCGGGTGCGGGAGGTGTCGGTGCGGTAGAAGCGTTCGAAGATGCGCTCGGCCTCCTCGGGCGGTAGGCCCGGACCGGTATCGGCGACTTCCAGCAGGACCTCGTCGTCGGTCGGGGTCAGCCGGACCTTGACGTCGGCGTCGGTGGGCGTGTGCACGAGTGCGTTGTTCAGCAGATTGGCCAGCACCTGGCGCAGCCGCGCCTCGTCGCCGATAACTTCCAATGTTCCTGTACCCGGACGGATTTCCAGTTCGACAGCGCGGCGCGGCCCGTCATCGCCAGTGGCCGCGGTGACTGCACGGGCATTGTGCACGGCGTCGCTGGCGACGGCGAGCAGATCGACCGGCCCCAGTTCCAGCGGACGTTGGGCATCCAATCGGGCCAGCATCAAGAGGTCCTCGACCAAAAGCCCCATGCGCTGGGCCTCGTGTTCGATCCGGTCCATGAACATGGCCGGATCCGCGGTCGCGCCTTGCCGATACAGTTCGGCGAAGCCGCTGATGGTGGTGAGCGGGGTGCGCAGTTCATGACTCGCGTCGGCGACGAAGCGCCGCATCTTCGCCTCGGAGCGCCGGGCCGCCGATTCGGAGGCTTCCGTCGCGGCGAAGGCCCGTTGGATCTGGGCCAGCATTCCGTTGAGCGATTGCGACAGCCGGTCGACCTCGGTATTGGTGCCGCGCACCGGAACTCGGCGGTGCAGATCACCGGCGGCAATCGCGGCAGCCGTCTGCTCGACCGCGCGCAACGGCCGCAGACTGCGTCTGATCACGAAGTAGGCGAGCACCGCCAGTGCGGCGAGTACCGCGACACCGACCATTAGCTGCAACATGATCAGCCGATTGACGGTATCGATGTTCTGGGTGAGCGGTATCGCGATGGTTGTCGTCGTATCGGGTGACACCGCCGTCATGGTCCGCCATTTGACCATCGAACCGTTCTTGGAGCCGACGGTTACCGGTCTGGTGAGGACCTTGCTGCCCGGCGGATCCATGGTCGGCCGCACATCGGGCAGTCGCGGCAGGTCCGGCTCGGCCTCCTCATCGAACGGCCTGGTCTCGAGATAAACGGAGCTGTTGCCGCCCGGGGTCGGCTCGATGCGGACAAAGAAGGTGCTGGACGGATGCGCAGGAGCCGGCGGCCGCGGCCGCGACAACGCCATCACCGCATCACGAAGCTGCTGATCGGTGCGGTGCAGCAGCGAATTCTCCAGCGCCGAGGTGACGACCATGCTGGATGCGAACAGTCCGAGCGCGGATAGCAGCACGAGCGCGACCACCAGCGTCACCCGCAGCGGAATCGCCGAAGAAGCGTGTGCCAGTGTGCGACGGGCCTGCGCGATCCGGGACGTGATCATTTCTCGGACCGGCGCGTGCGATTCGGCGCGCGCATCACGTAGCCCACGCCACGCAGCGTGTGAATCAGGCGCTGATCGCCCGTGTCGACCTTCTTGCGCAGATACGAAACATACGTTTCGACCACGCCGACCTCACCCCCGAAGTCGTAGCGCCACACATGATCCAGGATGCGCGGCTTACTCAACACCGTGCCGGAATTCACCATGAAATACCGCAGCAAGGTGAATTCGGTGGGCGACAATGCAACCGGCTCGCCCGCCTTCCACACCTCGTGCGTATCATCGTCGAGTTCGATGTCCTCGAACCGAATTCGCGAACTCTCCCGCCGCGGGGCAGTGTGCCCGAAGCGGCGCAGGACAACCCGTAGCCGGGCCACCACTTCCTCGAGGCTGAACGGTTTGGTGATGTAGTCGTCGGCGCCGAGGGTGAGTCCGGCGACCTTGTCCTGGATGTCGTCGCGCGCGGTCAGGAACAGTACCGGTGCGTCGATGCCATCGGCGCGCAGTCGGCGCAGCAGCCCGAAGCCGTCCATGCCCGGCATCATCACGTCGACGATCAACGCCTGCGGCCGGAAGGTGCGCGCCTTGTCCAGCGCCTGTGCCCCGTCGATGGCTGTATCGACCGCGAACCCCTGATAGCGCAGGCTGACCGAAAGGAGCTCCACGATCATGGGTTCGTCGTCCACCACCAGCACCCGGGCCTCGGGCGTGGACTCCGCAGGCGCACCACTCATTGCATTATGGTCCGGCAATCGGCTGGGATCTGCCTGGACCTCAGCTGGGTGATTCCTGTGAGTGCTGTGTTGGATTTGCCGCGCCTGCGGCGCTGCGTGTTCGCTCGTAAGACTCGCTCCGTCGGGGTTGCTTCAGCGACGGGGAGTTCGCGACTCTGGGTATACGTCGTCATCGGTGAGCAGCGCACTCCCCGCGACCTGGTCTTGAGCCAGTGCCTCCAGGAATGCCCGCGCCCAGCGGTCCACATCGTGCGCGAGCACCTGGCGGCGCAGCGCGCGCATTCGGCGGCGGCGCGTATCGCGGTCGTCCTCCAAGGCGGAGATCACGGCATCCTTCACGCTGTTCAGGTCGTGCGGGTTGCACAGATATGCCTGGCGCAATTCGGCTGCGGCGCCGGTGAATTCGCTCAATACCAAGGCTCCGTTGAGACCGCTGTGGCAGGCGACGTACTCCTTGGCGACCAGGTTCATCCCGTCGCGCAGCGGCGTCACCAGCATGACGTCGGCGGCCACGAAGAAGGCGATGAGCTCGTCACGCGCGATCGGGCGGTGCAGATAGTGCACGACCGGATAACCGACCCTGGCGAATTCACCGTTGATCCGGCCGACCTGACGTTCGATATCGCCGCGCATCTGGATATAGCTCTCCACCCGCTCCCGGCTCGGGGTGGCCAGCTGCACCATGACTGTATCGGCCGGATCCAATCTGCCCTCCAGCAGCAACTCCTCTAGCGCGGCCAGCCGGATATCGATGCCCTTGGTGTAGTCCAAGCGGTCGACACCGAGCAGGATATTTTTCGGATTGCCGAGTTCGGCACGGATTTTCGCGGCCCGTTCACGGACCGAGCGACGGCGCGAATGTTCGTCGAGTTCGGCCGAGGCGATCGAAATCGGGAACGCGCCGACCCGGACCGTGCGGAAGCCCACCTGCACCACGCCGAGCTTGGACCGCACCCCGACGCTGCCGCGCGAGGTGGGCTGGCCGGCCAGCCTGCGGGCCAGGTAGAGGAAGTTCTGCGCGCCGCCCGGCAGATGGAAGCCGATCAGGTCAGCGCCGAGTAGACCCTCGATGATCTCGGTCCGCCACGGCATCTGCATGAACAGCTCGACCGGCGGGAACGGAATGTGCAGGAAGAATCCGATGGTGAGATCAGGCCGCAGCATTCGCAGCATCTTCGGCACCAATTGCAGTTGGTAGTCCTGCACCCAGACGGTCGCGTTCTCGGCGGCGACCTTCGCGGTGGCCTCGGCGAAGCGCCGGTTCACCGTCACATAGGCGGCCCACCAGGTCCGATCGTAGACCGGGCGCACGATCACATCGTGGTATAGCGGCCACAGCGTGCCGTTGGAGAAGCCCTCGTAGTAATCGGCGACCTCCGCCGCGGACAGCTGCACCGGATGCAGTTCGAGGCCGTCCTCGATGATCGGATCGATATCGACATCGGGAACGCCGGCCCAGCCGACCCACGCCCCCTTGTTATTCCGGAGCACCGGCTCCAGCGCGGTCACCAGACCACCAGGACTGCGCTTCCATCGGGTGGTGCCGTCGGGGAGTCGCTCCAGGTCGACCGGCAGCCGGTTGGCCACGACAACGAAGCCGGAGCCTGCCCCGTTCAGGTCGGCGAGGGCGGAGGGGACCACCGTAGTGTCGGATTCGGCTGGAGACTCCGGAAAGGCGGGTTCGGAGTCCTCGGACGGCTGTTGGGTCATCTGGTCCACTCACGCATCCTTTGCGCGTCGCTGTTAGGCGTTTGAAGTTGTGAGATAGTCGACGGCCCCGTTGACGTCGAGGTGAGGTGGCTACTCGCCCCGTGCGTTAGGTCCGATGCCCAGCATCGACAGCAGCATCCGGCATTCGTCCGCATCCTCCGCGTAGGCCGCGACGACGCGCTGCGCCTGACGGGCGGTCTCGTCGGCGAGTGGTTCCAAATCGTCGTCCGCGATATCGTTCGCGCTGCTCTTCGCGGCCATCTTCTTGTCCTCCCGGCTCAGTACGCTCGTACGTGCGAATAGTCAATGGTATCTGGCCACCGTGACGGTGTGCCGCACCCGGATACCGGTGACCTCGGACACGTTCGGCGGCATACCCTTCGCATGTTCGCCGAAACCGGCGCCCTATACCGTGGGAACGCAGCACCAACTCCACGAAAGGGTCGATATGCCGCTGGCCACGGTGAACGGAATTTCACTCAACTACCAGGTCAAGGGCGACCGAACCAAGGGCACGGAAGCAAAGGGCGCGGGTCCGCTTGTCGTCATGATCATGGGCACCGGCAGTCCGGGCCGGGTCTGGGAGTTGCATCAGGTCCCTGCGCTGGTCAAGGCGGGATATCGGGTCTGCACCTTCGACAATCGGGGCATCAAACCGTCCTATGAAGCGGCCGACGGTATGACCATCGATCAGCTGGTCGGCGATACCGCCGGACTCATCGAACTGCTCGACGAGGGCCCCGCACTGGTGGTCGGCACCTCGATGGGCGCGCGGGTGGCACAGGAACTCGCGCTGGCGCGTCCGGAGCTGGTTCGCAAGGCCGTATTCATGGCCGGGCACGGCCGCCTCGACCAGTTCCAGAAGACGCTCTCGCTCGGCGAGCACGAACTCGACGCCAGCGGAGTCAGCTTGCCCGCGAAGTACGAGGCGGCCGTGACCGCGGTGATGAATATGTCACCCGCGACCATGGCCGATCCGAACGCCGCCCGCGACTGGCTCGACCTGTTCGAATTCACCGGCGGTCCGGTCACGCCCGGGATCCGCGCCCAGCGCCGGATGGACCACGATTTCGACCGAGTCCAGGCCTACCGCGGCATCAAGGTGCCGTGCCTGGCCGTCGGATTCGCCGACGATCGGATGATCCCGCCGTATCTGTCCAGGGAGGTTGCCGAGGTCATTCCCGGTGCGCGCTACCTGGAAGTTCCTGATGCGGGGCACTATGGCTATCTCGAGCGTCCAGAAGCGGTGAACAAGATCTTGCTCGATTTCTTCGCGGCTTGAGGTAACTGCCAACGCGTAACGTCTGCCTTGCTAGGGTCGAAACAACGCTCGGGGAGCTTCCGGCGCTCGAACAGCGTTGGATGAGCCAAGGGCTATCCCGTACATGCGCCAGTATCCAGTGAGGTGAAATTGAGCACCAACCCCTTCGATGACGAAGACGGTCGCTTCTTCGTTCTGGTCAACGATGAGGAACAGCATTCGCTGTGGCCGGCCTTTGCGGAGGTTCCGGCCGGATGGCGAGTCGTTTTCGGCGAGGACAGCCGCGCCGCATGCGTGGAGTACGTCGAGAAGAACTGGACCGATATGCGTCCGAAGAGCCTGCGTGACGCCATGGCCGCCGACGACGCGGCCCGTCAGGGCGCCCAGTCCTGACCCGCAGTATCCGATACTGCGCCGGGCTCAGTACTGAACCGTCACTGCGTGGCACCGTAAAGCCGGTGTCACGCAGCTGGCGTGTCCGGTTATGATTGGCACCGTTTTGTAGAGTAAGACCCCGTCCGCCTCCTTAGCTCAGTGGTAGAGCACTCGCCTTGTAAGCGAAAGGTCGTCAGTTCAATCCTGACAGGGGGCTCTGAGTGAATGGCCTCCGATCTAGTTAATAGTCAGGTCGGGGGCCTTTTCTCGTTGCAGTGCAATCCAACCCGTGACGGCTGAATCAGCGCGTATCAGTCCCAGCGAACCCCTGAGATCTCGTCTGGGTGACCGCCCCGGGGGGAGAAGTCCCGCTATAAGGGTTTGAAGCCGGTGTCGGACGAGGATGACCGTAACGGCTGGAAAACCGCCCAGGAGCGTGCCGGTATCGCCGAACCGGCCGACGTGCATGCAATGCGCGGCACCACCGCCACGCTGCTCATGGAAGCCGGGGTGGACGCCAAGCATGGCGCGAGGTGGACCAGGCGGTCGAGCACGAACCGATCCACGAATGCCCGGCGTGGCTGCGGTTCGTCAACCATGCCGAAGTCCCTGGGCATGAGGCACGCGGACATGGACACGTTGGTCCCGACAGGATCGAGTTCCGGCACCTCGACGCGGCGAAGGCCCGCGCTCTGCGGCCGGTCGTTGAGGACATCTATCGCCGCTCCTACGTCGACGCGATCGCCTCTGGTGATCCGTTCGACTCACCCGAGGCATTCATGCACCGGTTCGACAGCTACACCGATCCAGCCCGTGGCAGCGTATTCGCCATGGTGATCGCCGAAGCGAACGGGCACCCCGTCGGCCAAACCTGGGGTTGGACGCTGAGCCCGAATGCCGCATGGTGGAAGAACTTCCAGCCGGATAAGACGGTTACCGACCGCAGTGCATTCACCGAAGAGGATGGTGTCCGGACGTTCGCGCTGTCGGAGATCATGGTGTGCACCGAGTACACCGGCCGCCGTTTCGCGCGGGCCCTGCATGACGAACTGCTGGGCAGCCGTCCAGAGCCGCGGGCGACACTATTGGTTGAACCCGATAACGAGCGCGCGTATCGCGCCTATTGGAGCTGGGGATGGAACCGCGTTGGAATCAGCAAGCCGAGTTGGCCTGACGCGCCGACGTTCGACGTGCTGATTCGTGATCTGCCCTCAGGCTGACTTGTAGTCGGCTAGCCCATCGGGGTGGGGTTTACGTCGTGGCAGGACGCGTTGTGTGTCCGACCTCGATGAGCTGATGACCGACTACGGGCTGTCCAATTCCTTGACGTAGATGTCAAATTGGGGGGACACCATGCCTGGTGTGTGGTGTTCCGGTCCTCACTCCAGAGGCCACGGCGGAATGGCTGGTGCGCGCGATCCGCACCAGGCCGATCGCGCTGTATCCACGTCCCCGCATTGATACGGATCTACAGCGCGCTGTTTCCGACCGCAGCCGACCGCGCCCTGCTCATGGCATCGTGAACTGCTACCCGTGCACCGCACACAGTTCGGTGCACCGGATCAGATCGGCGTGACCTGGGAAACCAGCCAGCTGTCGTCGCTCTTGTCCAGGGTGACCCGGACCCGGCTGCCGGTGGAAGTGCCCTGAGGCGATTCCTGGCTGGTCGTGACCTGGTTGAGGAAAATCAGGACAACAGCATGCGAGCGATCGGCCGACACCACACCGCGCGCTTCGGTCGTCGCCCTGACGCTGAGCTGTTTTTCCTTGGCGCCCGGCGCAATGGCCTGCTTGATCAATTTCAGGTAGTCATCGCGAAAGCTCGCCGACAGCCGATCGGCCGCCTTCGGTAGCTCGGTGTCCACGGTCTTGTAGTCATAGCTGAACATCGCCGATACGGTGCGGTCGGCCGCGTCCACCGCTTCGGTGCGTGACTGCTCCGATCGCCGATCGTCCCAGTACCGGAATCCGTTGATACCGGCCACAATTCCCGCGACGACCACGATTGCGGCCGTGACGAGCAGCAGGATCTTGCCTCGTAGTCCACTCATCCCACGAACTCCACGTTGGACGCGGACAGCCCGGAACCGTTGCGGGTCACGGTGACCCGGAACCGGTAGAACCGCGTCTGCGGCTCGGCCTGACCCGCGTTGGTCAGTGTCTGCTTGGCGGCGACCAGGATCTTCGCCGAGTCCTCGCTGTCGCTTTCGACCGCGGCCTCCACGATCTCGCCGTTGGAGACGACCTTGGCCTCCTTGACGATGTTGAGGAACGGGTCGACCCGGCCATCGAATTCGGTCTTGAACTGGCCGGAGGCGACCGAAAGGATGCGGTCGATGTCTTCCTTGGCGGAATCGGCCCTGATGGTGGTGAGATTGAGGATCGCCTGCCGTGCGGTCTGGGTGTACTCGGCGCGGCGGGCATCGCGGTCGTCGACCGACTTCATTGCCATGACCGACCAGCCCGCGCCGATCACCGCGCCGATGGCGACGAGTGCGCACGCGGCCGCGGCGAGGATGCGGATGCGTCCCCGGCCTGCCTTCGGCTTCTCGACCTGCCCGGAATCACCCGGTTCGTCCGCGTCCTGTGCGGTCTGCGTTCCCGATTTGCCGAGGTAGACCTGGCTGCCCTCGTCAGGCGTCGGCTCGGCGTCCGATACCGTCGAGGCGGTGACAGCAGTAGGCGCGACTTCGGGTCCGGTCCTGGTGCCCGGTGCCGCGACGCGAGCCGAGAATGCCTTCGCCACTTCGGGAGTCGAGCCTGCCGCAGCCGCGGACTCGGCCGTGGCGGCCGACCCGGTCTCCTCGACCGGAGGGCCCGCCGAACGCACCGCGCGTCGCCGGCCGCGGTGAGTATCTTCGTTGATCTCACTCATCGTTGATCTCACTCATCGTTGCTGATCCTCGAGCATTGCCTGCCAGCTCGACGGTACCGTGCCAGATCCGCCCGACCCGACATCGCCTTGCCGGTAGGTGCGTCCGTCCGTGCCGATATACACGCCGGTAGCGGGGTCGTAGGACCTGGCGGCCGCCGGCGTGCCGCCACCGTAACTCGCAGGGGCGACCGGCACCGCCGCAGGCGCGACGGCCGCACCGGCGGGATCCACCGGCCGCGGCGGACCGAACGCCGGGTTGTCGCCTTCCGGCACGTACCCGGTGCGGCACAGTTCCGGAGTCGGAGCGCGCACGCCTGGCACCTCCATACACGGGGTGTTGCGGATGCCGCGCACCGCGACGGGTGAATCCTGCGGCACCTTGCAGTACAGGCCGGACGGAGTGTCGATGGAGTCCAGCTCACTGGGCGAGCGACGCTGATCCGGCGGCAGGAAGCCGGTGGTACAAGCGGGCGGATCGTTGATAACGGTCATGAAGTCGACCAGTACGCCGTATTCCAGCGGTCCGCGGATGATGGTCTCCAGTGCCGCGATCAGCGGTGGGAGAACCACCAGGAGTTGTTCCAGCCCAGGGTGATACGTGACACCGACCTGTCCGACACTGACCAGATTGCGCAATACGATCGGCAGCGTGGGTCGCAGATCGTTGAACTGCGCGCTGACCCGCTGCAGCGCGGCGGGACCGTTGCGCAGTACGCTGCGCAGCGCGGGATCGTGCGCGCGCAGTTGATCGGTCACGGTCGCCAGATCGCTTGTCCACGAGCGGATCGCCGCGTCGGACCGTGTTTGGGTGTCCAGCAGCGGCCCGATCTGATCCAGCAGCTTCTTGGTCGGTTCCGCGCTGTTCTGCGCCTCCTGCACCAGCAGGGCCGCCGAATCGATGAACCGCTGCAGATCCGGGCCCGCACCATTGAAGGCCCGGAATGCCTCATCGATGACTTGCCGCAGCCGGGTGTCGGCGACGCTGGACAGCAGCCGGTCGGTCTGGTCGAGCAGCGATCCCACATCCTGTGGCAGCTTGGTGCGCTCCACCGGAATCACCGAGCCATCAGCCAGATTTCCGCCTTTGGGCTGCTCGACGGGCACCAGATCGACATACTGCTCACCGATCGCGGAAACGCTGCGGACCAAGGCATTCACATCGGCCGGAATCTTGTAGTCGCTCGCGATGGACAGTTTCGCCTCGACACCGTCCTTGGTGAGCCGAACTTCTTTGACCACACCGACATTCGTGCCGCGATACGCGACGTTCGCCGTCTCGTAGAGGCCACCGGTCGCGTCGAGTTGGACGATCACGTTGTAACGTCCGATGCCGAACATCGCGGGCAGCTTGACGTACATACCGCCCATCACCACCAGGCCGATCACCGTGAGTACGGCGAAGATCGACAGCTGGGTGCGGACGAATCGGGTGAGCGTCATCGTCCCGGACCCCCTTGTGGCGCAGTGGCTCCCGGCAATGGCACGGTCAGTCCTGGAATGGCGGGCAGCCCTGGGATCGTCGGCAGGCCAGGGATCGTCGGCATGGGCTGGCCCGGAGCGGGCTGCGATTGCAGCGGCCCGGTCGCCGGGTCCTCGCTCTGGGTGGCCGTAGCGGGCGCGAACCCGCCGAGCACACCTTCGACGCCGCCGAACCGACCGCCGAGCGGTGTCCCGGTGAGCCAGTTGGTGTCCAGCCGTTTCGCGGTCATATCGATGGTGATGTACAGGTTGAGGTAGTCGCCTTTGATCGCGTTGTTGAGGTTTTTCATCGGGAACGGAAACGTGGGCAAGATCTTGAGCGCCTCGATGAGGTTGTTGCCGGTATCGGCGAGCGTCTGCACCACCGGCGCGAGGCTGCGCAAATTCGACTTCAGGTTCTCACCGCTCGCGGCGACGATCCGCTGCGTGACGTCGCTCAGTTCGCCGAGCGCGGTGATCGCATGGGTGATGTTCGCGGTGCGATCGGCGAGCACGGTGAGCGCGGGATGGATCTGCTCGATGGCGGTGGCAAGCACCTCGCGCTGCTGGACGAGTTGGCCACCGAGGCGATCCAATCCGCTCATGGCCCTGATGATGTCGTTGCGCTGCGCGTCGAGATTGGTGGTGAGCTCGGCCAGTTGCGGCAGCAGATCACGGATGTCGTTCTCGCGACCGTGCAACGCGGAATTGAGCTCGCGGGTGATCGTCTCCAACTGGGCGATTCCACCGCCGTTGAGCACCACCGACAGCGACGAAAGCACCTGCTCCGTGGTCGGGTAGACCCCGGCGCGGTCCAGCGGAATGAGATCCCCCGCGCGCAGTTGCCCCTGCGGCGCGATATCGGTCGGCGCGGCCAGCTCGAGGTGATTGCTGCCGAGCAAGCTGGTCTGACCGATCTTGGCGACCGCATTGGTTGGGAGCTTCACCTCGGGATCGAGCGAAACGGTGACCAGCGCGTGCCAGCCCTCCACCTCGATCTTGGTCACCGTCCCGACCGTCACATCATCGACGCGAACCGGTGAATTCCTGGTCAGCGTGGTGACATTCGGCATCTGGATACGTACTTCGTAGGAGCCTTTCCCGGTCCCCGCGGTGCCCGGCAGCGGCAGCGAATTCAGGCCGTCCCACTGGCAGCCGGATGCGCCGAGCGTCACTGCGATGCCAACGGCGAGAGCACCTATCCCGCGCATCGAACGCGGTCGCATCATCGTCCTCCTCCCGGAATAGCCAGTCCCTCTAGCCCGTTCGGCACGGTCACCACCGCCTGCTGCGGCGCTGCGGACGACGGCGCCCGCTCCGCCAGGCTGGGTGGGCTGTACACCAACTGGTTCGGGAACGCGGTCACGCTGGAGGCCGGATTCAGCAGGATCGGCGCGTAATTCATGGCCAGCGAGCTGATCACGGGGGCGAGATACTGGGCACACAGATCGGCGGAGCGGGCGGAATCATTGTCCTCCAGCGCTCGGATCGATCCGCACAGGAAGCTGAGTGGATCGGCCGTGTTGTTCAGTGCCACCGCACCGTTGACCGTGCCGGTCGCGGGCTTGTAGATCTGATAGAAGTTCACCAGTGCCGTCGGTCCCGAGTGCAGCACCCGCTCCAGTTCCGGCCGCTTGTCCACCAGTGTCTGCGTAACGTCGGCCAGCCGCTGCACGCCCTCGGTGAGCTCGGCGCCGCTGCCCTCCAGGAATCGCTTCACGTCCGCCAGCGCCGAGTCCAGATTGTCCAGCCCGGCACCGAGATCCGTGGAGACGCCGGCCAGCACCGAGGACACCGAGGCGAGCCTGCCGCCGAATTGCACGATCTGTTCGTTGCTCGACGACAGCACCTCGACGAACTTCTGCAGATTCCGGATCGTGCCGAAAAGGTCGGTGCGGCCGTCGGACAGCGTGCTCGAGGTCGCCGACAGCTCCCGCAACGTGTCACGCAGCTTCTGACCGTTGCCATCCAAATTATCGGCGGCAGTGTTGACGAAGCGCCCGAACGACCCCTGCGTGTCGCTACCCACCGGGCCGAGAGTCGTTGCCAGCTTGGACAGCTCGGCCTTGATGTCATCCCACTCGACGGGCACCGCGGTGCGATCGAGCCCGATCTCCGCGCCATCGCGGAGCTTCGGTCCACCAGTGTAGGCAGGTGCGAGCTGAATGAACCTGGCCGCCACCAACGACGGCGAAAGAATCACCGCGCGTGCGTCGGCAGGTATGTCGACCCCACGATCGATGGTTACCCGCACCTTCACCCGGTCCCGGCCGGGCTCGATCGCATCGATCCGGCCGACCTTGACGCCGAGCACCCGCACATCGTCGCCCACGTACAAACCCGTTGTGGCGGGGAAGTACGCGGTGATCGTGGTCTTCCCGATCCGGGCGATACCGGTGTACACACCGGCCAGTACCAGGGCGGCGACCAGCATTCCCGCGACAACCAGCACCCAGCGCGGCAGCTTCCGAACATTGGTCAGCATGTTCATCGTGGCGGCTCCTGGACTGCGGGTCCGATCGACGGTCCCGGGTTCGTGAAGAGATTGCGCAGGTCATCCGGGAGATGTTGCGGCCACACCAGAGCGTCCACGAGCGGCTGTAGTTCGGTGCTCGACGCGTTCACCACGTAGGCGTTGAACCAGGGACCGCTGCCGACCTGTTCACCGAGCGCCGCCGAGTACGGTCCGAGTCCATCGAGTGCCTCGCTGATGTTCTGCTTGTTGCGCTGCAGCAGCGCGAGCACCGAATTCAACTTGTCCAGTGCCGGTTTCAGCTGCGCCTCGTTATCGGCGACGAGTCCGGACAGCTGTTGGGACACACCGTTCACGTACACGATCAGCTGCCCGATCGCGCCACGACGCCGATCCAGCTCACCGAGCAGGTCATTGCCGTCCAGGAGCAGTGCATTGATCTGGTTGCTCCGGTCGGCGACGATCTTCGTGACGTTCTGCGCACGGGCCAGCAGTTCCGACAACGCCTGATCGCGGGCATTGATGCTGCGCGACAACGCGGTCACGCTGTCCAATGCGGAACGCAGCGGCGCGGGGGTATCGGCGAAGGTCGCCGACAGCGCGTCGAGGGTCTTGTCGACCTGATCCATATCCAACCCCTGCACCGTGCGACCGAGATCGCCGAGCGCGTCGTTGAGCGAATACGGAGAGGTGGTGCGTTCCAACGGAATCGTGTCATCGGCACGCAACGCTCCGGAACCTTCCGGCGTCACCTCGAGCGACTTGCGGCCGAGCACCGTGTTCGTCTTGATCGCCGCAGAGGTCTTCTGTCCCAACACGATCGACTCGTCGAGGCTGAACCGGACGAGCACCTTGGCCCCGTCCAGATGGACATCCTCCACCCGACCCGAGCGCACCCCCGCGACCTGCACGTGGTCGCCGGGTACCAAACCACCCGCGTCGGCGAAGTACGCGGTGAAGGTGGCGCCACCGCGAATGAACGGCAGCCGGTCGAATTGCAGTGCCGACAGTGCCACCGCGACCCCGACGACAATGCCGACGATACCGATGGTGATGGCTGGTGATCGCTTCTCGTTCATTTATTCGGCGCACACCTTCCGGTCGTCTGCTCACCGGGCAGGTTGACCTGCATCACCTTGCCGTCGGGGCCATCTACGAGCATGTTCGTGCCGCAGATGTAGAGCTGCAGGAACGACCCGTATGCGCCGATGCGGATCAGCTGCCTGTAGGTAGCGGGCAGGCGTTCGAGCACCCACTGCACGGTGTCGGAGCCATCGTCGAGATTGGTGGCGAGCCGCCCGGTCTGCTCGATGGTGGCACGCAGGTCGGGGCGCGCCTGACCGAGCAGATCGGTGAGATCACGGGTGGCTCCGGCGATTCGGGGCAGTGCGTCGCCGATCGGGTCCCGCTGGGCGGCCAAACCACTGACCAGGCGCTGCAATTCGTCGATCGTGGTGGCGAACTGGTCACCGCGCTGGTCGATGGTCTGCAACACCGTATTCAGATTGTTGATCACGCTGCCGATCAACTCGTCGCGGTCGGCGAGGGTCTTGGCGAACGAGCCGCCGCTGTTCAGCAGTTGCACCAGCGTGCCGCCCTGGCCCTGGAAGATCTGCAGCAAAGCACTGGTCAGATCGTTGACCTGCCCGGGATCGAGGCCACGGATCAGCGGCTTGAAGCCACCGAGCAGCATGTCCAGGTCCAGCGCGGGCGCGGTCTGCTCCTTGCCGATAGTGCCGCCGTCGGGGAGCACCTTCGTCGAGCCGGGCCCTTCGAGCAGTTCCAAATACCGGTCGCCAACCAGGTTTTCGTACTTGATCGTCGCGCGGGTGCTCGAAAGCAACCGGTACTTGCGGTCGACATCGAAGGTGACGTGGGCCAGACGGTCCTTACCCACCTTGACCGAGGTGACCGAGCCGACAGGCACACCGGCGATGCGCACCTTCGAGCCGGGCAGCATCCCCGACGAGCTGGTGAACACTGCGTGGTACCCGTACTCCCGCGCGAAACGCATTTGGCTGAACACGACCGCGAGCCCGGCGAAGACCAGGGTCATCACCAGGGTGAAGATGGCCAACTTGATTGTTGTTCCAGTGTTTTTCACGGCTTGGCCACCCCTGGCAGCCCGGCGAACAACAGCTGGAACACCCTGGGCGCTTCGTTGAATTGCGGCGATCCCGTGTGCGGCTGGTACACCGTGCCCTCACTGGTATCGGTGACGACATAGTCGGCGTGGCTGCCGGGCACGCGGTTCACGACGCCGTCACAGTGCGGGCCGCCGGTGGCATTCACCTTCGGCAGATCATCCGGATAGGTATAAGGTTTGGCACCGAACATGAAGTTGGTGTTCATCCCGACGCCGGGCTTCAAGCCACCGAACATCGCCTCAGCTGTCGGCATCAGCGGCCCGATGCCATTGATGACGCAGCCGAGCGCCGGCGCGTACTCCCATAGCAGACTGGTCGTCGGCTGCAACAGATCCAGCGCGGTGGCGAGCTGATTCTCGTTCTCCCGCAACACCGAACCGGTGGTGTCGGCCAAGCCGATGAGGTTCACGAGCACCTCGTCCACACTGCTCTGCTCGTCGACGAAGGTGTTGCTCGTCGTAATGAGGTTGTCGACGGTGCGCAGGAGGTCGGGGACGGTGTCGGCGTAGAGGTCGGTGACATCGGCCGTCTTGGTCAGGTCTTGTTGCAGGGTTGGCAGATATGGGTTGATGTCCTTCAAATACGCATCGCTGCGCGAGAGCAGATCACCCAGCTTCTGACCCCGGCCCTGCAGCGCGGTGCCGAGTGCGGTCATCGTCGCGTTCAGTTTCTCCGGCTCGATCTTGCCGAGCAGATCCGACAGATGCTGGAACAAGGTGTTGAACTCGACGGTCACCGCGGCGGCGGTCACGGTCGCGCCGGGCTTCAGCGAAGTCGACGAGGGCTGCTGCGGCACGGTGAAGTTGATGTACTTCGCGCCGAATACGGTGGTGGAGCGGATGTCGACGCCCGCATTCGACGGAACCAGTTTCAGCAGCTCGGGATCCAGCGCGAGCTTCAGCCGCGCACCCGCACCGGTCTGGTCGATCGCCGAAACCTTGCCGATCTCCACCCCACGCATCTTCACCTTGGCGTCCGGGTCGAGGACGAGACCGCTACGCGGTGCGTCGACCGTGACAGTGACCGTTTTGGTGAAGCCGCCGGCGAACATGATCATTGCGACCGCGGCGATGGCGACCAGAGTGAGCACCATCGCGGCGCCCGCCAGTTTCAGGCCGAGCCCACCGCGCATGGCTGCTGCCAGGCCGCGTTCTGCTTGCTTCGATTGCGCCATACCGCTTTACCCGGAGAGATGGAAGTTGCCGGAGGTGCCGTAGATGGCCAGCGAGATCAGCAGGGTCACCGTGACCACCGCGACCAGTGAGGCCCGCACCGCATTGCCGACCGCGATCCCCACACCGACCGGCCCGCCCGCGGCGTTGTAGCCGTAGTAGGTGTGAATCATCATGACCGCCAAGGCCATGAGGATCGCCTGGGCAAAGGACCAGAGGATGTCACTCGGGATCAGGAAGGTGGAGAAGTAGTGATCGTAGACACCCATCGACTGCCCGTAGATGACCACGGTGGCGAACCGGCTGGCGACGAACGAACAGATCACCGCCAGCGCGTACAGCGGCACGATCGCGATCATGCCCGCGAGCACCCGGGTACCGACCAGATACGGCATCGGCCGGATCGCCATGGACTCCAGCGCATCGATCTCCTCGGCCACCCGCATGGCGCCCAGCTGCGCGGTCGAACCCGCGCCGATGGTTGCCGCCAAACCGATTCCGGAGATCACCGGTGCCGCGATGCGCACATTGATGAATGCCGAGAAGAAGCCCGTCAGCGCCTCGACACCGATGTTGCCGAGCGAACTGTAACCCTGCACCGCGATGGTGCCGCCGGTGAACAGCGTGAGAAATCCGACGATGACCACCGTGCCGCCGATCACCGCCAAAGCGCCTGTGCCCATGCTGATTTCGGCGATCAAACGAATGGTCTCGGTCCGATAGTGCAACAGTGCGCGTGGGACGGAGCCTATTGTCTGCCCATAGAACACCGCATGTTTACCAACCGAATCGAGCGAGTTCGAAAATCGACGTGCTCGCCGCACGGTACGCGGGAAGCGGGATTGGATTACGAATGCCATCGCCTCACCGCACCGCGAACTTGATGCCGACGGCGGTGACCACGACGTTCACCACGAAAAGGGCCATGAAGGCGAAGACAACGGTCTGATTCACCGCATCACCGACACTCTTGGGACCACCTTTGACATTCAGGCCGAGATAACAGGCGACCAGTCCGGCGATCAGCCCGAACAAACCGGCCTTCACTTCGGAGATGACCAGCTCGGGCAGACGGGTGAGCAGTGTGATGCCATTGACGAAAGCGCCCGGATTCACATCCTGCAGCAGCACCGAGAACAGGAACCCGCCGATGATGCCGACGGTGCACACCAGGCCGTTCAACAGCAATGCCACGAACATCGAGGCCAGCACCCGCGGCACCACCAGTCGGTGTACCGGGTCGATGCCGAGCACGCGCATCGCATCGATCTCTTCGCGAATGGTTCGCGCGCCGAGATCCGCGCAGATCGCGGTGGCGCCTGCGCCCGCCACGATCAATACGGTGACAATCGGCCCGACCTGGGTGACCGAACCGAATGCCGCGGCGGCGCCGCTGAGATCGGCGGCGCCGATTTCGCGCAACAGGATGTTGAGCGTGAAGCAGACCAGCACGGTGAACGGAATCGCCACCAGCAGCGTCGGAATGATCGAAACGCGTGCGATGAACCAGCCCTGATCAATGAACTCGCGCCCTTGGAACGGTCGTCGAATGCTGGCCCGCGCGACGTCGGCAACGAGTTCGAAGAATCCGCCGACTGCCCGCAATGGCACAGCAAGGACCTCGTTCATGCACGATCCTCCTTGCTCATCCTGCTGATTCCGCACATCGCACGATGGCCCGCCTTGGCCACATCGCCGCAACGATTAGAACATGTTCACATTGCTGTAGGAAGCTTTTTGGCACATTTGAACTGCCATTCTTCTCAAATTCGACCCATGAATTTGTAACAGGTGTCATTTGAGGGTGACCTAACCCTTGTGGGGTGTCACACACGTTGACTCCCATGTCTACCAAGCGCCGCATCAGTGATCAACAACTACTGGTCAAGTGATCAGCTGGTATCCGATGGCACCTGCCATCACAGAGCAGCCCGAATGGCTCCGAGCGACCCTCGAACCGTGTCAGCTATCGAGATCTGTCAAAGAGGACGCTGAAAACGTACGCCCCGACGGCCGCTGCGCGAAGTAACCACCAAGCGTGGCGGCGAGATCATTTACCGACCAGTGATCATCGGCGGCGTCGAAGCGCTGCTCGACCACTGGCGCGGCCATCAGGGCGACCATCGGTCCGTACACCACGAACAGTTGACCGTTGACCGCATCGGCGGCGGGCGACGCGAGATATGCGACCAAGCGGGCCACATGATCCGGCGAAAGCGGATCGACGCCGCCGTCCGGCGCCGCGCTGAAGACCGCCTCGGTCATCGCGGTGCGCGCCCGCGGCGCAATGGCGTTGGCGCGCACGCCGAATCGGGACAGCGCCCGCGCGGCGGACAGCGTCAGCGCGGTGATACCGGCCTTGGCCGCGCCATAGTTGGCCTGCCCCTCCGGACCCAGCAGACCCGCCTCGGAAGAGGTATTGACGAGCCTGCCGTAGATCGGCGCGCCAGCGGCCTTGGACTTGGCCCGCCAGTAGGCGCCCGCGTTGCGGGTCAACAGGAAATGGCCGCGCAGATGCACGGCGATCACCGCGTCGAAGTCTTCGTCGGACATGTTGAACAGCATTCGGTCACGGGTGATGCCCGCATTGTTCACCACGATGTCGACGCCGCCGAACGCCTCATCGGCGGTACTGATCAGCGCGTCGGCGGTCGCACGCTCCGCGATGCTGCCCGCGACGAACTCGGCCTTGGCGCCGAGCGCACGGATATCGGCGAGGGTTTCGGCCACCGCATCCGATTCCGTCAGGTCGTTGACCACCACCGACGCGCCCGCCCCGGCCAAGGCCAGCGCCTCGGCCCGCCCCAGTCCGGCGCCGCCACCGGTAACGATGGCCACCCGCCCCGCAAGGCCCACATCCGTGTTGTCTACATCACTCACGGGGCCGACTCTAGAACGTGTTCTTACCGACGGCAAGCGCGGGTCACCGCAATTTCAGCGCCGCCTTCGGACACTGGGCGACCGCATCCTCGACATCCGCGAGCCGATCCTCGGGCACGTCGGCCGCCACGATGTGCAGCACATCCTCGTCATCGAGTTCAAACACGTCGGGAGCGATTCCGACACAGATTCCATTGGCTTCACACTGATCCAGATCGACCGTGACCTTCATGGGAACTCCTTAAACGCGACTCTGGTCGAAGCGTAACAACACCAGGCCGTATCGGGTACCGCTGTGATGCGGATTCAGCAGCAATACTGGAACATGTTTCAGTCCATATGCAATGATCGGTTGACCGACATCGAACCAGGGGCTTCGCTATATCCACCCCGCCGACTCCGCAAGCTCCGTCGGCTGACCATCCCCGAGAGGTATTGCCATGCGCATTGCGTACACGCCGCAGCAAGAAGAGCTCCGCGCGGAACTGCGTGACTACTTCGCGCGGCTGATCACCCCGGAGCGTCGAGCCGCGCTCAGCGCGACCACCGGCGAGTACGGCCACGGCAACGTCTACCGCGAGGTGGTCCAGGAAATGGGCCGCGACGGCTGGCTCACCCTGGCCTGGCCCAAGGAGTTCGGCGGCCAGGACCGCTCGACCATGGACCAGCTGATCTTCACCGATGAGGCGGCCATCGCTGGCGCGCCGGTGCCGTTCCTCACCATCAACTCGGTGGCGCCGACGATCATGCATTACGGCAGCGAGGAGCAGAAGAAGTTCTTCCTACCCAAGATCGCCGCGGGCGAACTGCACTTCTCCATCGGCTATTCGGAACCGGGCGCGGGCACCGACCTGGCCAGCCTACGCACCACCGCCGTGCGCGATGGCGACGACTACGTGATCAACGGCCAGAAGATGTGGACCAGCCTGATCGCGTACGCCGACTACGTCTGGCTCGCGGTGCGCACCGATCCGAATGCCAAGAAGCACAAGGGCATCAGCATGCTCATCGTGCCGACCACCGCCGAGGGCTTCTCCTGGACCCCGGTGCACACCATGGCCGGACCGGATACGAGCGCCACTTACTACCAGGACGTTCGGGTGCCGACGAGTTCGCTCGTCGGCCACGAGAACGGCGGCTGGGCGCTGATCACCAACCAGCTCAACCACGAGCGCGTCGCACTGACCTCGGCCGGACCGCTCATGGTCGCGCTGAACCAGACCACCGAATGGGCACGCGATACCAAGGCGGGCGACGGTTCCCGAGTCATCGATCAAGAATGGGTGCGGCTCAATCTGGCCAAGGTACAGGCCAAGGTCGAATATTTGAAGCTGCTGAACTGGGAGATCGCCAGCCGGGCCGATGCGGGCGGCGATGCCGCGCCACGGGCATGGGATGCCTCGACCTGCAAGGTCTACGGCACCGAGCTGGCCACCGAGGCCTATCGATTGCTGATGGAGATCCTCGGCCCGCAGGCCTATCTGCGTCAGGACTCGCCCGGCGCCGAGTTGCGCGGCCGGTTGGAGCGGTTCCACCGCGCCGCACTGATCCTCACTTTTGGTGGCGGCACCAACGAGGTCCAGCGCGACATCATCGCCATGACCGCACTGAAGCAGCCGGCCGCGGCGCGCTGAATCGATGGCGGTGTTCCCGGGGCCCTGCGTGGTCACACAAGCCGATCGTTTCGAGCGACCTGCAAGCAGTCGCTACGGCTACGCCTCCGGGCCCGTCGCTCACACCGCAGAAAGCAGGTAGATCACCATGGATTTCACTCCCACCGAGGCCCAGCTCGACCTGACCCGCCTGACCGCCGAGGTCTGCGCCAAATTGGTCACCGCGGACCGGATCCGCGAACTCGATGCCGAGGGCCGCTTCGACGAACCGCTGTGGCAATCCCTTGCCGAGACCGGCGTATTGGCCGCCGCACTGCCGGAAGCAGTGGACGGCGGCGATTTCGGCGCACTCGAGCAGAGCGCCGTACTGCGTGAACTCGGCAAGCATGTCGCGGCGGTGCCGTACCTGTGGTCGATCGTGGTCGGGGCGGGTGCACTGGCGCACTTCGGCTCGGCGGCGCAACAGGATTGGGCCCGTCGGGCCGGTGCGGGCGATGTCATTCTCACGGCCGGGCTCGCCGAGGAGCACAACTGGGAGCCGACCAAGCCGACCACCGTGGCGCACGAAGCCGATAGCGGCTGGCGACTCACCGGCGCGAAGACCACCGTGCCCTACGCCGATCGTGCGGCCCGAATCCTGGTCTCGGCCACGTTTTCCGGAGCTCCCGCCATCTTCCTGGTCGACCCCACCGACGCGACAGTCAAGGTGACCGCGCAGCGCGTCGTCGACTTCAGCGCCGAGTTCGGCGTCGAATTCCATGACACCCCCGCCGAATTGGTCGCGACGGTGGCCGAGGGCGCCGAAATCCTGGACTGGATTCTGACCCGCGCCTGGCTCGGCCTGAGCGCACAGCAGCTCGGCACCCTGGAGCGTGCACTCGAGCTCGTCGCCGACTATGCCAGGGAGCGTGCACAATTCGGCAAGGCCGTCGGCAGCTTCCAGGCCGTAGCCCAGCGGCTGGCCGACGCCTATATCGACGTCCAGGGCCTGCGACTGGCCGTCACCCAGGCGGCATGGCGGGTCTCGGAGGATCTGGCGAGCTCCGAAGCGGTACACACCGCCAAGTTCTGGGCCGCCGATGCGGGACATCGCGTGGCACACACCGTGGTTCACGTACACGGCGGCGTGGGCATCGACCGCGACCACATCGTGCACAACTACTTCACCGCCGCGAAACACAATGAATTCGCACTGGGCGCGGCCACCGATCACCTGCGGGCCATCGGCTTACTTCTCGCGGAAAATCCTGCCTGACCCAGGGATCCGCACCCCGAATCGGCCCGCCGGGACCTGCCACCGGCGGGCCGATTGCTGGGCGACGCAGCTATGCTGATCAGCCCTTGGCGCTAGTAATACGTAATACACACCGAAGGCGCCCCCACTCGTGGGCAACGCCTCGCTCGGCGCCTGCGCGGAACCGCGGACAGCCGAGACATCGAGGGCATGAGCACGGATGAGATCATGGACCTGCTCCGTGGCGAGTAGTCCAACTCCTATCGGCGGGCCCGCCGTCCTGATCGATTCGTGCGTCCTACTCGATGTCATGACCAATGACGAGCACTGGGCGGAGTGGTCAATGGACCGAATCACCGAGGCTCTCGATTCCGGTCGGGTGGTCATCAACCCGATCATCTACGCAGAGGTCTCCGTCGGGTACGACACTGTCGAAGAACTGGACGATTTGCTGCCCGCAGACGAGTTCGAGCGTGCGGCTTTACCATCGCTGGCTTCTTGGCGGGCAAGGCATTTCAGCGCTATCGCCGTAACAGCGGCGAGAAGCGCTCCCAATGCCCGACTTCTACATCGGCGCCCATGCCGCGGTCGCCGGATATCGACTCCTGACACGTGATGCCGCCCGGTATCGCGGCTATTTTCCGACCATAGAACTGGTCACACCCATGCCATGAAACGGGCCCGGCGCCTCGGCCTGTGCGATCGTGGCCAGTGACAGAACGATGCCCGCAAACAGCGCGCCGATGGCGAGCCGTGTGATTCGAGACATCTCGAATGTGCCTTTCTCCCAAACGATTTGGTCTGCTGATGTGGACCTTTGACCATCGCTTGCGTACCGTAAGCCTTACAAATAGTGGGACAACGACCGTGGCGCGGCGGCGTCGATCCCCGCCGCGAGCCGGCACCAACCCGCCGCTGGGCTCAATCACCCCTCGCTGCCACATTGACCCTGCTACAAGAAACTGGCGAAATCGACGACGACGTGAGACGTCTCAAGCGTTATAGATCTCCACATAGGCGTTGGTGGCGAGGGCGAAGACGCCCGGACCCATCCCTGTGCAACCCACCGTCGTACGCTCACCCGACGGCGTGAAGGGGTAACTGAGCACCTTGTAAGGCCCGACGGCATACAGCGGGAACGGCCCGCTGGCGTAGAGACCGACGCAGTCGAGGTGGAGCACGTAGTTGGATCCGCCATCGGGCCGGCAGACCGCTGACGCGTCGAACAGCCCCTTCTCCACGGTGCAGTCCTGCGGCGCGGCCTGTGCGGCACCCGACCCGACAACAGCGGCAAAGGCCAGCCCTGAAATGCCCGCGGTCGCGACCCGTGCGGCGACAGCAAACGACCTTCTCATAAAACCCTCCTGGTGTGTATTGCGGTGTTAGTCGGAGTGGAGCGCTGAGATGTTACGCCCACCACGACGGGGCTGCGGTATGGATAGGTGACAACTGGTGCTGATCGATTCGGAGCTGGTGTGCTTGGTTGTGACACAGGCACTGCTGGGATTCACTTCCGATGCCTCATTGGCTGCCATATAACCGTTAAGAACAATCATCGAATTCGGAAGACGGCGAGTTGGATTCCTGCCTGGTGTGATCCGGACGCGTGGCTGGCCCAGATTATCGATCCGATCACCACGAACAATGGAAATGGCAAGAACGGAACAAGCGCACGAAGGAACTGATAGGTCGGCTTGAATCAGAGCCAGTGAGCTCGAATGAGCATTTCTTCCATCAAAAACAAGCTATTGCAAGAATTCCGCGTAATCATCCCGAGCTAGCGAGGATTCGAGAGATAGCGGAAGATTTCTTGAATACCTGAGTGCACTTATTATATCGCCTGAGCTTCGCCACTTGTCGTCCCCGTGACCGATATCAGCCGGCCTTCTCGGCGGACCGTTTTGATCTCCCTGCCCGGAGATGAAGCCGACAGACGCGCGTATTGCGGTGCCCGCGACACTGATGGCGTCGCGCACTCAGACCAGCCAGGACTTCTGGCCGGGATACTCGTCGAAATCGTCGGGCCAGTCGCTGGGGCCGACGACGCCGGGGTCGCGCCGAAGGGGCGGAGGCTTGGGTGACGGCGGCTCGGGTGGATTCGCCTGTGGGTCCCAAGGCCAGATGAATCGTGGTGAGGATTTCAGGTCGACAACTTCCGGTGGGAGCGACCAGGCCAGCAGTTCGATGTCGGACCAGCGGCATTCGCCGGCGCGCACACGTTCGGCATAGGCTCGCAGGCCGGGCGACGCATACGGTAGACCCGCGAGCTCGAACATGAGTCCTTCGGTCACGAGGGTCGGTTCGTTCAGTACCGCCGACACATCCATGCGCTCCGCGCGCAGCCGGACGGTACGCAGATCATCGATACTGTCGAACACCCGTCGCGCGGCAGCCTCGATCTCCGGATCGAGGTTCGGATCGCGGTTGCTTCCGAACTGGGGCCTCATCCGTCCTCCCATGGCTGCCCGGCCGTACCGACCTCATAGCTTTCCCTCGGTCGTTCGAGGGTGCTGTTGACCAGCGCGATCTCCTTCAGATCGTTAGCAACGGCGGCGTTTTTCAATGTCGGCTGAATCTTCTCCTCCAGTTTGTCCGCCACCACGCGGGACGGCTCGGACAGGAAGCTCAGGAACTCCTTCAATCGGTTCTTGGTCTGCTCGATCTTGTCGATGATCTGCTTCACGGCAGTCACGATCGTGTAGATCTTGTGCCCGAGATCGATCACCTCGACAACCTGACCCAAGCCGGGCACCTTCTTGATCACCTGCTTGAAGATGCCCTTGATGCTCTTGACGTCGATATAGTCCTCGAGCATGTCTTTGAGCTTGGTGAGGGCGCTCTTGATCCCTTCGCGGATCTCGTCGGCGAGCTTTCCCGCCACGTCGGCGATGACCCGGCCGACCGGCCCCTCCCACTTCATCGCCGCGATCTGGCGCCGCGCCCAGTTCTCCTCGAACGAGATCGCGGCCTTGCCGTCCCAATACTGGCCGACAAGCTTTACCCCGTTCTCGAGATTCTTCCCGGTCGCCTCCATCGCATTGCCCGCGGCCTTGTAGGACTCGCCGATCCGGCGCACCTCGTTCCAGTTACCCTCGATGGGCTTCAACAGCAGCACGAGCGGGTCCACCTCATTCCCCGCCATCCTGGTCACGCTCTTGATGGACTCGTTGACATCCCTGAGCCAGGGCGCGACCTCACCGATCAGGCCAGCGGTGTCCTCCTGATTGACCGTCGGCTCATTGAGTGTGATCGACTCCGGCTTGGGATATTTCGCCGCACCTTCATACGCGGCGGTTTGTCCCGCTCGTTCCACATCCGATCCCGGATCGCCTCCCGGCGCGCTCGGTACCTCGCTGGTATGCGCATTGAGCGCGGCGTAGTTCCGCTGGTCCTGGTCGTGATACATCCACGCGGCCTTGTTGAGCTCGACCGCCGTGCTCTTGGTGTGCGTGCCGAGGTCGGACATCCGGCCCCGGAACACGTTCGAGATGTTGTTCAAGGGCGACAGCAGATCGCTGATGATGACGCCGGTGAACAGTTCGCCCTTCGGAAGGCAGTTGTTGCCGACGAATGTCGCGATGGTGGCGCAGTCATTGCCGAGGTCATCGACCAGATTGCCCAGGCCGGAGATCTGACTTGGCCGCGCCATGAACTTCTCCACGTAAGCCCTCTTCCACTGGAACTGTCACTCGGTCTTGCGTAGCGATCCAATGATCGCTTCGACCTCGTTGCCTGGTAGTGCGTTAGGTAAGCCACGGTGGTGCTCGACCATTAGGAGCATCACTTCCGCTGATGCGTATCCGGGTGTCGCGACGATGTCGAATTGCGCCTGGTCCGGGTCACAGGACGTATCTTTCGGGATATCAGTGACCAATGCCGTGTACCGCACGGCCGGTCGGCCCGAGACATCGAGCGGGACCGGGCCACGGAGTTCGACCTTCGGTATACGGCCGGTTTTTCCGCCGAAAATACGCTCCGCCTTGGCAACCTCGTCCCGCGCAGCAGAGTCGATATCGACCGCATTGCGGCCGGTGACACCGACATGCGCCAGCGCCGAGCCCTTGACTTCCGCACAGTAGTTTCGCCGGTACTCGCTCACTGCTCCGTAGGTGGCGACAATGCCGCTGTTGTCGGACCAGCCCATCACCGCGTCATTGGTTGCCATCCAGCGCTCGTTTGACGGCACGTTGTAGGTGAGTCCGAACCTCGTCGGCACCGGTTGCGGACTCCCCTTGGGAACCTCCGGCATCGGCGGCGGAAACTCCATCCTCGGGAAGCCCGGCGGTGGCGGCGCAAACGTCCTGGTGGGTGTCGGCTCCGCCGGAGCGGTCCATGCTGTCGTAGCCGCGCTATCCGCAGCGTCCGAATCGAACTGGCGATCGCTGACCCACGCGATGACCAGAGCGAAGACCAAGAACGCGGCGAACGCGGCGACAATCCGCCCTATCGGATTCAGTACGCCGTACCGGCGCAGCTGGTGCAAAAGCTTCATCGGGCAGTGGCCCTGGATATCAACGAACTCGCCCCCCATACATCGAGATTCATGTCCGCCGACCGTAGCTGAACCCCATTTGACGAGTCAATCACCGAGCGAGTCGCCCACGCACCTCGCATTACGCCGCTTCCGACTCAACCGTGGTGCCCGAACTCGAGTACGACCATTCAACTCACCTCAGCGACGACGTGATTCAGCTACCAATGAAGGTGGGCTTGCGCTTCTCGGCGAAGGCCTTCGGCCCCTCCTTGGCATCGGCCGACCGGAAGACCGCCATGCCGAGCTTCGCTTCGATCTGGAAGGCGTCCTCCTCCGGCATGGCCTCGGTTTCCCGGATCGTGCGCAGAATCGCCTGTACCGCGAGGGGGCCGTTGGCGGCGATCTGCCCGGCCAGCTCGAGCGCCTTGTCCAGGGCGGTACCGTCCGGCACCACGTGGCCGATCAGCCCGATCTCCTTGGCCTCGGCGGCGGTGATGTGCCGACCGGTCAGCAGGATGTCCGCGGCCACGGTGTAGGGGATCTGGCGGACCAGTCGCACCGCCGAGCCGCCGAGCGGGAACAGACCCCAACGCGCCTCGGACACACCGAATTTCGCCCCCTCGGCAGCCACGCGGATATCGGTGCCCTGCAGGATTTCGGTGCCACCGGCAATGGCCGGACCTTCGACCGCCGCGATCAGCGGTTTGGTGAGTCGGCGGCCCTTGAGCAGCGCCTCCAATTTGGTCGGATCGAAGCTGCTCGCATTGTCACCGGGATGCCGGGCGGTCATCGCCTTGAGGTCCATACCCGCGCAGAACGCGCCGCCCGCACCGGTCAGGATCGCGGCGCGGATTTCGGGATCGCTGTCCACCTGATCCCAGGCGTCGCGCATGATCGCCATCATCTCGGCCGAAAGGGCATTGCGGGCCTCGGGCCGATTCATGGTGACGATGAGGACATGATCGCGCTTCTCGACGAGGCAATCTGGCATTGCTGATTCTCCTGACTTTCCAGGGGGATGGCAGGTCGGCGGAACCGGCCGGGGTGGGCAAATTCAGCCTTGTCAGAAACAGTAACACGTTCTATTTTTAGCTTTGTGAGCTACAACATAGCGGACCTAGTCGAACACGCCATCGATCTGATGCCCGACCGCGTAGCGCTGGCCGACGACGGCCGCGAGGTGACTTACGCGCAGCTGGAGGAGCGGGCCAACAAACTCGCCAATTACCTGCTGCAACAGGGTGTCCAACCGGGCGACAAGGTGGGCATCTATTCACGTAACACGATCGAGGCCGTCGAGGCCATGGTCGCGGTCTTCAAGGCTCGCGCCGTGATGATCAACGTGAATTTCCGATACGTCGAGAACGAGTTGCAGTACATCTTCGACAATTCGGATATGGTCGCCCTGATCCACGAGCGCCGCTACAGCGACCGGGTGGCCGGGGTTCGCCCGAACACGCCCCTGCTGAAGACGGTCATCGTCGTCGACGACGATACGACCGGCACCATCCCCACCGCGGCCGATTCGGTGGAGTACGAGACGGTGCTGGCCGAGTCTTCCGGTGAGCGCGATTTCGGCGAGCGCTCGGCCGATGACATCTTCATGCTCTACACCGGCGGCACCACCGGCCTGCCCAAGGGCGTGATGTGGCGGCACGAGGACTGGTGGCGCGTGCTCGGCGGCGGCATCAACTTCCTCACCGGCGAATACGTCGAGGACGAATGGCATCAGGCCAAGACCGGTGCGGGCAATCCACAGATGGTCCGCTTCCCGATTCCGCCGATGATCCACGGTGGCTCACAAACCGCGACCTTCCACAGCCTGTTCGACGGCGGTAAGGCCGTAATGATTCCGGAGTTCACCGGACACGGCGTGTGGCAGCACATCGACCGGCACAAGATCAACCTCATCTTCATCACCGGTGACGCCATGGCCCGGCCGATGGTGGACGCACTCGCCGAGGGAAATCCGGAAACCGGTGAGCCATACGATCTTTCGAGTCTCTACTTGATCGCCAGCAGTGCCGCGCTGTTCTCGCCGACGCTCAAAGACCAGTTCCTGGAACGACTCCCGAACCGGATGATCACCGATTCCATCGGCTCTTCCGAAACCGGTTTCGGTGGTCTGGCCGTTGTCGCCAAAGGCGCCAACCACACCGGCGGCCCGCGGGTGAAGATCGATGCTGCCACCCAGGTCCTCGACGACCAGGGCAATCCGGTGGCGCCGGGCTCCGGGCAGGTCGGCTTCCTCGCGCGCAGCGGCCACATTCCGGTCGGCTACTACAAGGACGAGGCCAAGACCAAGGCGACGTTCAAGGAGTTCAACGGAATTCGCTATTCGATTCCCGGCGATTACGCCCGGGTCGAGGAGGACGGCACGGTCACGATGCTCGGCCGCGGTTCGGTGAGCATCAATAGCGGTGGCGAGAAGATCTACCCGGAGGAGGTCGAGGGCGCGCTCAAGATTCACCCCGAGGTCTTCGACGCGCTCGTGGTCGGTGTTCCGGATGACCGTTGGGGGCAGCGGGTGGCGGCGGTCGTGCAGTGCCGCGGCGATAAGCGGCCCACCCTCGATGAGTTGCGTCCGGTGCTCACGCAGGAGATCGCGGCCTACAAGCTGCCGCGCAGTGTATGGTTCGTCGACCAGATCAAGCGCAATCCGGCGGGCAAGCCCGACTACAAATGGGCCAAGGCGCAAACCGAGGAGCGCCCGGCCGACGAGCACGCCGACGCGAGCAACAAGTAGTACCGGCTGGCATTGACCATCGGCGAGGGCTGCCGAGTAACCGCGGCAGCCCTTGCCATTTGCTGTTGTTTCGGCGGCGATTGGAGATCGAATTGGCAGCGCCGTATGCGTTTTTCGCGGCAACCGACGACGGGTTCGAGCCGCTGCCGTTCGCAGCGAGCGCGTGGTCGCCGAATATGGTCAATGGGCCCGCGATCTGCGGACTGTTGGCCAGGGCGCTGGAGCAACAGCACTGCGCGGATGGCTTCTCGCCCGCCCGGCTGACCGTCGACCTGTTCCGGCCCACATTGAAGAAGCCGGTGACGGTGGTGACCGAGTTGGTGCGCGACGGCAAGCGGATTCGGGTCGCCGATGCCGCCCTGATGCAGGATGGTGTGGACGTGGCCCGCGCCAGCGCGGTCTTCCTGAAGCGATCGGCGCAGCCGCCGGGCGAGCGGTGGACGCGCGCGGAATCCCCACAGCCGCCGCCGGTTCCGGTCGCGGACGGACCGACGGCGCCGCTGTGGAGCAGCGGCGATGGTCTCGACGGCTGGTCGCCCAGAATCGGCGATCATCAGAACAGCGCACGCAAGCGCATATGGCAGGCCCCGCTCTCGGTGGTCGAGGGTGAGCCGCCTACGGCGTTCGCCGGTGCGGCGATGATCGGCGAGTCGACCAGCCTCATGACCAACTGGGGCACCACCGGAATCGGTTTCATCAATGCCGATCTCACCCTGGCGCTGGCACGTCCGCTCATCGGGTTGGAGATCGGGGTCGAGGCCGACAGCCATATCAGCGCCGATGGCATCGCCGTCGGCAGTGCGACCTTGTTCGATCGGCACGGATCCTTCGGCACCTGTGTGGTGACTGCACTGGCCAATGCCGACCGGCAGGTCGACTTCGCCAACGGCGATCCGCTGGAGCGGGCCGGCATTCGTTAGCGCCCTCAGTTGCCGGGACAGTCCATCCAGAAGGGCTCCCATTGGTGGCCGTCGGGATCGATGAAGGTGCGGCCGAACATGCCGACCTGGGCCTCCTGGGCCCTGCGGTCCTCGTTGATTTCCTCGGTGCCGCCCGCGGCCAGTGCGGCGTTGGTGAGTACGTCGACTTCGTGGGCGCTGGCCACGGATAACGCATACGCGCCGCCGGTGGTCGCGACCGTGTCGGCGATCGGACGCTTGCTGAAGGTCGTGAAGCAGTCCTTGGTCAGCAGCATGGCGCAGATATTGTCGTCGATGACGATGCAGGCGGCATTGTCATCGGTCATGTCCTGGTTCACCTTCCAGCCGATGGCCGCGTAGAAGTTCTTGGACCGGCCCAGGTCTGCGACGGGAAGATTGATGAAGATCATCTTGCTGGGCATGCGGGGTCCTTACGTCGTCTTCGGCGGTTTCCTTGTACAGACGGAATGAACGCGCCGAACTCATCGCTCGCGGGCGTTACGTGACCGGATACAAACCCACACCAGGCCGCGATGATCTTGATTCCGCAGGTAGGCGGATTTTGGTTCTCGAATGTGTCGGTGGGCTGTGGCAGGGTGACACCCATGAATGACTCGTCCGGCTCCACTGTCGGCCTCACCCCGGCTGTCCTCGAGTCCTTCGAAGGACATCGGCGAGAGCTGTGTGCGTACGCCTATCGCATGCTCGGCTCTTCCTTCGAAGCGGAGGATGCGGTGCAGGAAACCTTCACGCGCGCATGGAAGTCCTATGGCTCGTTCGAGGGGCGCGCCAGCCTACGGTCCTGGCTATACAAGATCACCACGAACGTCTGCCTCGATATGCTCGACGGCCCACAGCGCCGGGCCAGGCCGATGGATCTATCCGGTCCGTCGCGGCCGGATTCGCCGATGCCAATGCCGCAGCCGGATTACGTTTGGATCGAACCGATCCCGAACGCACTGGCCTTCGGATCGGATCCGGCCGAGCATGCCTCGGCCAAGGACACACTGCGGCTGGCATTTGTCGCGGCCTGTCAACATCTGCCCGCGACCCAGCGCGCCATCCTGATCATGCGCGAGGTGCTGCGGTTCTCGGCCAGCGAGACGGCCGAGGCGCTCACCATGTCCCCCGCCTCGGTGAACAGCGCACTGCAACGCGCCAGAGCCACCATGTCGAAGGTGCAGCCTACGGCCACCGATACCTATGACGAAACCGATAGCGACCAGCGCAAACTCGTCGACGATTTCGTGAAGGCGTTCGAGGCCTACGATATGGACACCCTCACGACCCTGCTGAAAACCGATGTGGCACTGTCCATGCCGCCGCTCGAACTCTGGGTCTCGGGCCCCGAGAACGTGGCCGCCTTCATGCTCGGCCACGGCAAGGACTGCCGCGATTCCCGCATGATCCGCCTGCAAGGCGCCAACGGCCTCCCCGCGTTCGGCCACTACAAACCAAGCGAAACCGAACCCGGCGTCTGGCTCCCCTGGTCCATCACGGTGCTGGAACTAGACGGCGATGCAATCACCGGACTCAACTTCTTCCTCGACATCGAAAAGCTGTTCCCGCTTTTTGGTTTGGCACCGGAGCTGCGCGAATCGGTTGCGTGAGGTTGGTGGCGGATAGGCACAGCCAACCGCCACCCAGGCGAGGCCAGGCCGGTGGATGGGCGCTGATTCTGGTGCCGTGCACGAATTCGCATGCCACGCATGACTTCTCCGGGCAACACCATGCGTGGCGCGCGAAAATGCGTGTGGCACAAGTGACTACGGCGAGGCGGGGCAGACCAGTTGACGCTCAGACCGGACCTGGGGACGAGCAGACCGATCCAGCGGGCCGCGTCAGACCAGAAGACGCGCGGCTGTCACGCATAGTCTGTGAACATGGCGCACAAGCAGTGCCATCGCGCAGAACGCGTACCCGCTGCGGGGATAGGCATTGGGTATGCGCCAGACACTCCCTACGCTGGGATGTAGCGGTCGCGAAGTTTGCGCTTGTAGAGTTTGCCGTTGGGGTCGCGGGGGAGTTCATCGACGTAGTCGATCGAGCGGGGCATTTTGTATTTGGCCAATTGGGTTGCGGCGAAGGCCAGTAGTTCGGCGGTGAGGTCGGCATTGCCTTCGACACCGGCGACGGTCTGGACTACGGCCTTGACCTCTTGGCCCCAATCCGGATGGGGTAGGCCGAAGACCGCGACATCTTCGACCTTGGGGTGGGTGGTCAGGACGTTCTCGATTTCGGCCGGATAGATGTTTACACCGCCGGACAGAATCAGGTCGGAGCGGCGGTCGTGCAGATAGAGGTAGCCGTCCTCATCGAGGTGGCCGATATCGCCGACCGTGAAAAGGTCGCCGACTCTTGACTCTTCGGTCTTCTCCTTGGCGTGGTGGTATTCGAAGCTGGACGCGCCCATCTTCATATAGACCAGACCGGGCTCCCCGGCGGGCAGAACGGAGCCGTCCTCCTCACTGAGCACCTTGATGACCGACCATGGCCAGGCCTTGCCCACCGAGCCCGGCTTCTTCAGCCAGTCGGTGCCATTGATGACCGTGCCGCCCCCCTCGGTCGCCGCGTAGTACTCGGTGACCGTCGGCCCCCACCACTCCAGCATCCGTCGCTTGGTTTCGGCGGGGCATGGGGCCGCGCCGTGCACCATACTGCGCAGCGATGACACGTCGTACTCGGCGCGCACCTCCGCCGGCAGCGCGAGCAGCCGATGGAACTGGGTCGGCACCATATGGCTGTGGGTCACCCGATATTTGTCGATGAGCCGCAGCATCTCCTCGGCGTCCCAGCGATCCATCAGAACAACCTTGTGCCCCAACTGAATAGAGATAGTCGCGAAGTTCAGCACGGCCGTGTGATACAGCGGCGACCCACAGATGTGCACGTTGTCGTCATAGGGCTTCAGTTCGAACAGACCGAAGAACGCGGTCGAATACACCGGAACGACATCCGGGTCGGTGCCGGTGAGTGGACGCCGAACGCCCTTGGGCCGCCCCGTAGTTCCGGAGGTGTAGAGCATCGGCGCACCGGTCGTCCGGTTATCGGGCCGACCGGTATCGGCCGCGCCCAGCCACGACACCGGCTTGAAGCCTTCGATCTCGCCGACCGCGAAGCGCGCGGTGGTGGGCAGTCCGGCCTCATCGGCGGCGGCGATCGCGGCGGCGGCGAACCGGTCGCTGGCGATGAAGGCCTTGGCCTCGCTGTCGGCGAGGATGTAGGCGACCTCCGGGCCGGTCAGATGCCAGTTCACCGCGACGATGTACAGCCCGGCCTGATAAGCCGCGAAGTAGGCGGCCACCGCCTCGACGCAGTTGTGCACCATGGTGACCAGCACGTCGCCGGGCTGTAGGCCGAGCGACCGCAGTCCGATGCCGTAACGGTTTGCGAGCGTGGCCAATTCGCGATAGGTCACGTCGCGGCCGGATGGATCCACCAGCGCGATCCGATCGGGTTCCGCGTTCGCGATGTTCCAGAGACCGAGAATTTCTACTGAGTCCATCGGGGGATGGTGAGGAGGCGGAGCCGACGGGGTGGGTGAATCAGTCACCCCTACGAATTTAGAACGTGTTCTACATCTGTACAAGGGGTGCGAGCCGATGCAATTGCTCGATATCTGGGACCGACACCAGCATCTCGGTGACACCCGCGGCTTCCCAGACCCCGAGTTGCTTACGGACCTGCTCCTCGTCGCCGATGATCGCGGTATCCAAAATCAGCTCATCCGGCACCATGGCAGCCGCCTCGGCCTTCTTCCCGGATTGGAACAGCCTGCCGATCTCGTCGACCTCGCGCTCATATCCCATGCGCCGGTAGACCTGTGCGTGGAAATTCAGTTCCGGTGCGCCCATACCACCGATGTAGAGCGCCATGATCCAGCGCATCCGCTCCAACTCACTCTTGGGATCGTCGGTGATCACCACCTGACAGCTCGCGGCGATCTCGAAATCGTCCCGCGAACGCCGCGCGCCGGCCCTGGCGAAGCCCTCGTCAAGCCAGTCGTTGTACATCCCGGCCAGCCGCGGCGCGTAGTAGATCGCCAGCCAGCCATCGGCGATCTCGGCCGTCAGCGCCACATTCTTGGGCCCCTCCGCACCCAGCCAGATCGGCATATCCGCTCGTAGCGGGTGCACGATCGGCTTGAGCGGCTTGCCGAGTCCGGTCGATCCCGGTCCGCTGTAGGGCAGCGGGTACTGCGGCCCGTTATTGGTGACCGGCGCCTGCCGCTCCAGGATGCGGCGAATGATGCCGACGTACTCCCTGGTGCGCTGTAGCGGCTTGGCGAACGGCTGCCCGTACCAGCCCTCGACCACCTGCGGTCCGGAAACGCCGAGCCCGAGGATGGCCCGGCCACCGCTGAGATGGTCGAGCGTCAGCGCGTGCATCGCCGTCGCGGCAGGGGTGCGCGCCGACATCTGCACCACGGAGGTGCCAAGCCGCACCCGATTCGTCGACGAGCCCCACCACATCAGCGGCCCGAAGGCATCCGACCCCCAGGATTCGGCGGCGAAGACCGCGTCGAAACCGGCCGCCTCGGCGGCGACCACCAACTCACCGGCATTCCGTGGCGGCTGCGCCATCCAGTACCCGAGTTGCAATCCGAACTTCATGGCCGACCTCTTTCTACCGCTAGCGATTGCTTGCCGGTCGCTCGAAAGAACCTGCACTTCTTGCCACCAGAATAAGAACCTGTTCTACTCGATATTGTGACTCAGGGGAATACCGCATCCGGCACAATCACGGATGAGAGAGGGTCGGATTTGAACACCGGACCCGATGTACTCAGCGCACCCCTGCGGGTGCAATTCGACTACACGCGATCGGTCGGACCGATCATCGGCACCTTCCTGACCAAGCTGCGCGCTCGCAAGATCGTCGGCATGCGCGGGTCGGACGGGCGGGTGCTGGTGCCGCCGCCGGAATACGATCCGGTCACCTCCGCGCCGCTGACCGAATTCGTCGATGTGGCCGATACCGGCACCGTCCAGTCGTGGACCTTCGTGCGCGAGCCGCTGCCCGGCCAGCCGTTCGACCGCCCGTTCGCCTGGGCCTTGATCAAGCTCGACGGCGCGGACACCACACTGCTGCACGCGGTCGATGTCACCGCGCCCGAGGACATCCACACCGGACTACGCGTGGTCGCGCGCTGGGCCGACGAGACGATCGGCAGCATCAAAGACATCGCCTGCTTCGAACCGGGCGAGACCTCCACCGCGCCAGCGGAACCCAGCGCGGACGGTGAGCCGATCGAGGTGATCACCACCCCGGTCGACCTGCACTACATACACAGCGCATCGCCGCAGGAGACCGTCTACCTGCGCGGTCTGGCCGAGGGCAAGTTGCTCGGCGGGCGCACGGATGCCGCGGGCAAGGTGTACTTCCCGCCGCGCGGCGCCAATCCGACCGACGGCAGGCCGACCGACGAAATCGTCGAACTGCCCGACCGCGGCATAGTCACCACCTTCTGCATCGTGAATGTGCCGTTCCTCGGCCAGCGGATCAAGCCGCCGTACGTCGCGGCCTATGTGCTGCTCGACGGCGCCGATATCCCGGTGCTGCACCTGGTGCTCGGCTGCGAGGCGAGCGAGGTGCGGATGGGCATGCGGGTGGAGGCGGTGTGGAAGCCGCGCGAGGAGTGGGGCTTCGGGCTCAGCAATGTGGACCACTTCCGACCCACCGGCGAGCCGGATGCCGACTACGAGACCTATAAGCACCACCTCTGAGAGGCCACGTTGACGAACAACGCTCTGCCTACCCACCCCGCCGTCCTCGCACGCTCCGACGGCTACCGTCCCCCTAGCGACATCGCGGTTGTGGGCTTCGCCCACGCACCGCATGTGCCGGAGACCTTCGGCACCACCAATGGTGTCGAGATGCTGGTGCCCATCTTCCAGCAGCTCTACGCCCGACTGGGCATTACCAAATCCGACATCGACTTCTGGTGCTCCGGTTCTTCGGATTACCTTGCGGGCCGCGCATTCTCGTTCATTTCAGCGGTCGACGCCATCGGCGCGGTGCCGCCGATCAACGAGTCACATCTCGAAATGGACGCCGCGTGGGCGCTCTACGAGGCATTCGTCAAACTCCGCTCCGGCCAGGCGCAGACGGCGCTGGTGTACGGCTTCGGCAAGTCCTCCGCGGGTACGCTGCGCCAGGTTCTGACCATGCAGCTCGATCCGTATCTGGTGACGCCGCTGTGGCCGGACGCACTGTCCATCGCGGGTCTGCAGGCACAGGCCGGACTGGATGCCGGACGCTGGACCGAGCGCGATATGGCGGCCGTGGCCGCCGGTGATTCCGGTGACATCGAAAGTCTGCTCGCCACACCGTATGTCGCCGATCCGCTGCGCGCGCACGATGTCGCACCAGTCACCGATGGCGCGGCGGCGATTGTGCTCGCGGTCGGCGACCGAGCGCGTGAACTGTGCGAGCGCCCCGCCTGGATCACCGGGATAGCGCATCGGGTGGACACCCCCAACCTCGGCGCCCGTGATCTGACCGTCTCCCCGTCGACTTCGGCTGCGGCACAGTCGGTTACCGGCGGCGATACCAGCGGCTTCGATATCGCCGAATTGCATGCGCAGTTCAGCCATCAGCAGCTGATCCTTGCCGAGGCCATCGGCCTGCGACCCGAGACCAAGGTGAACCCGTCGGGCGGCGCCCTCGCCGGGAATCCGATGTTCGCGGCGGGTCTGGAGCGCATCGGCTTCGCGGCCGAGGCGATTATCACGGGCACCGCGAATCGCGCGCTCGCCCATGCCAGCAGCGGTCCGGCCCTGCAGCAGAACCTGGTGACCGTTTTGGATTCGGAGGCGAGCCGATGAATTTTCCCGCTGCGGTGCTCGGCACCGGACAAACCCATCACGTGACGAAACGAACCGATGTGTCCATGGCGGGCATGTGTCGCGAGGCCATCGATCGCGCACTCGTCGATGCCGGACTCACCATAGCCGATATCGATGCGGTGGTGATCGGTAAGGCGCCGGACTTCTTCGAGGGCGTCATGATGCCCGAGCTGTATCTGGCGGATGCGTTGGGCGCCACCGGAAAACCGCTGCTTCGCGTGCATACCGCCGGATCCGTCGGTGGCTCCACGGGTATCGTCGCCGCCAATCTGGTGCAGGCCGGGGTGCACAAGCGTGTGCTCGCCATTGCCTGGGAGAAGCAGTCGGAATCGAATGCCATGTGGGCGTTGTCGTTTCCGGTGCCCTTCACCATGCCCGTTGGTGCGGGTGCGGGCGGCTACTTCGCCCCGCATGTGCGGTCCTACATCCGCCGCTCGAACGCACCGGGCCATATCGGCGCAATGGTGGCGGTGAAGGATCGCCGCAATGGCGCGAAGAATCCGTTGGCACATCTGCACCAGCCCGATATCACGCTGGAGAAGGTGCTCTCCTCCCAAATGCTGTGGGATCCCATCCGGTTCGACGAGACCTGCCCGTCCTCGGACGGTGCGTGCGCGCTGGTGATCGGTGACGAGGCGGCTGCGAAGGCCGTCGAGGCCACCGGTAAGAAGGTCGCGTGGGTGCACGGCACCGCCATGCGCACCGAACCGACCACCTTCGCCGGACGCGATCAGGTCAATCCGCAGGCCGGACAGGATGCCGCGGCCGCGCTGTGGCAGGCCGCCGGAATCACCGACCCGCTCAACGAGATCGACGTCGCCGAGATCTACGTGCCGTTCTCCTGGTTCGAGCCGATGTGGCTGGAGAACCTGGGCTTCGTCGCGCAGGGTGACGGTTGGAAGCTCACCGATAAGGGCGAGACCGAGATCGGCGGCACCCTGCCGGTCAATCCGTCCGGTGGCGTGCTCTCCTCGAATCCGATCGGCGCCTCCGGGCTCATCCGATTCGCCGAGGCCGCCAAACAGGTCATGGGCCGGGCCGGGGACTACCAGGTCGCGAACGCCAAGAAGGCGCTTGGGCACGCGTATGGCGGTGGGTCGCAATACTTCTCGATGTGGGTGGTCGGCTCGGAGAAGCCCAGCTGATGACCCCGCTGAAGTTCACCATCGGCATCGCGCCGAGTCCGCTCGAGCAGCTGCCGGATTTGGCGAAAACCGCTGAGGAGTGCGGATTTTCGTCGATGCCGCGAAGAATATCGAGGAACCCATCGTCGCGAAGGCACGCGTATGAGTAATTCCGAACATCCAGCACGAGCCGCCGGACTCGCGTCGCAGGCCGCGGTGCGGGCCAAGGACAAGCAGACCTGGGTCGAGCTGTTCGCAACGGACGGCATTGTCGAAGATCCCATCGGCCCTTCGGGTTTCGATCCGGAGGGCAAGGGCCATCGCGGTAGGGAGGCCATCGCGGCCTTTTGGGATATGGCGATCGCGAAGACCGATTCGATCGAGTTCCTGTTCGAGGATTCCTTCGCCTGCGGTAACGAGATCGCCTTCACCGGCCTGATCCGCACCAAGATGGGCGGACACCAGATCGATGCCGAGGGCGTCTTCACCTACAAGGTCGACGAATCGGGCAAAATCGCCGCGCTGCGGGCCTTTTGGGAGGTCGACCGCGCCATGGCGACGGCGAAACCGAGCATCTGAGCGGCTGCCCCTCCCCTCCGGGGGCAGCACAACAAGGGCCCTCGCACCGGCTTCGGGCACACCGGTACGAGGGCCCTTGTCCGTCACCGAAGCCGGGGGACCCAGACTGCCGACCCAGGCCTGGACCCCCGCATTTCAGTGCGCGACCGGGCAGCCCGAGGTCTTGTAGTCGACCTGGAATTCCTTGACCCCGTTGAGCCAGCCGGAACGCAGCCGCTTGGGATCACCGAGCTTGGTGATATCGGGCATGGCGTCGGCGATGGCGTTGAAGATCAGATCGACCTCCATCCGCGCCAGATTCGCGCCGATGCAGAAGTGTGCGCCGGTACCGCCGAAGGACAAGTGCTGGTTGTCCTTTCGCATGATGTCGAACCGCTCCGGGTTCTCGAAGACGTCCTCGTCGAAGTTGGCCGAGCGGTACAGCATGACCACCCGCTGCCCCTTCTTGATCTGCACGCCACCGAGTTCGGTGTCCTCCAGCGCGGTCCGCTGGAACGAGGTGACCGGGGTGGCCCAGCGGATGATCTCGTCGGCAGCGGTGGCCGGACGCTCGTTCTTGAACAGCTCCCACTGGTCCGGATGCTCCAGGAAGGCCGCCATGCCATGGGTGATCGCATTGCGGGTCGTCTCATTGCCCGCGACGGCCAGCATGATCACGAAGAAGCCGAACTCCTCCGGGGTCAGCTCATCGCCGTCGACATCCGCCTCGATCAGTTTGGTCACGATATCGTCGGCCGGGCATTCCTTTCGCGCCGCGGCCATCTGATAGGCGTAGCCGAGCACCTCGGCGGAGGCGGCGACCGGATCGGCCGTGCTCTCCGGATCGTCGTAGCCGGTCATATCGTTGGACCAGGTGAAGACCTTCCCGCGGTCCTCCTGCGGAATGCCGATCAGTTCGGCGATCGCCTGCAGCGGCAGTTCGGAGGCCACCTGAGTGACGAAGTCGCCAGAGCCGTTCTGCACCGCCGCCTGCACGATGGTTTCGGCCCTGGCCTTGAGTTCGGCACGCAGACCGTTGATCACGCGCGGGGTGAAGCCGCGGGAGATGATCTTGCGCAGTTTGGTGTGCTGGGGTGCGTCCATGTTCAACAGCACGAAACGCTGCAGTTCGATCTGCTCGCGGGTGATGTCGTCATTGAAGCGCGGGATCGCGGTGTTCTCGAAGGTGGAGAACACATCGCTGCGCCGCGAAACCTCCTTGACGTCGGCGTGCTTGCTCACCACCCAGAAGCCGCCGTCATGGAAGCCGCCGACCTCGGCGGGCTGTGGATTCCACCAAATCGGTGCGGTACGGCGCAGTTCGGCGTACTCCTCGACCGGAACACGCTCGGCATAAATGTCCGGGTCCGTGACATCGAACCCATCCGGCAGGTTCGGCCGGGCATTGCGCTGGTCTACCACCAGATGTCTCCTTCGACAAACTGAAACACGTTCTACAATCATTCAAGCATAGGCTGCATAATGAGGGAAGAACTGGACTGATTCTGTCCACACATGCGTGAACACACGTTTCAGTTTTCTGTCCCAGAGGAAAGGTTGAACATGGGCACACCCGTCATCGTCGAGGCCGCTCGCACCCCCATCGGCAAGCGCGGCGGCTGGCTCGCCGGACTGCACGCCGCCGAACTGCTCGGCCTCGCCCAGCGCGGACTGCTCGAGAAGGCGCATCTGGATCCCACAGCGGTGGAGCAGGTCATCGGCGGCTGCGTCACCCAGGCCGGCGAGCAGTCCAACAACGTGACCCGCGTCGCCTGGCTGCACGCCGGGCTGCCGTGGCAGGTCGGCGCCACGACCATCGACGCGCAGTGCGGATCGGCGCAGCAGGCCAACCATCTGATCGCCGGACTGATCGCAACCGGCGCCATCGATATCGGCATGGCCTGCGGCGTGGAGGCAATGAGCCGAGTTCCCTTGGGCGCCAATGTCGGCGAGCACGCAGGCCCGCGCCGCCCGGCTTCCTGGAATATCGATCTGCCGAATCAGTTCGAGGCAGCCGAGCGTATTGCCAAGCGGCGCGGCCTCACTCGCGATGATCTCGACGAACTCGGCGTCCGCTCGCAGCGGTTGGCGGCCCAGGCTTGGGCCGAGGGACGATTCGACCGCGAGGTGCTCACCGTGGCGGCGCCCGCCGTCGACAAGGAAGGCAACCTCACCGGCGAAAAGTTGGACGTAACAAGGGATCAGGGCCTGCGCGACACCACGCCCGAGGGGCTGGCCAAGCTGAAGCCGGTGCTGGAGGGCGGAATCCATACCGCGGGGACCTCATCGCAGATCTCCGATGGCGCGGCAGCCGTATTGCTGATGGACGAAAAGGCCGCACAGCGAGCGGGGTTGCGCCCTCGCGCCCGGATCGTGAGCCAGGCACTCGTCGGCGCGGAGCCCGAGTTCCATCTCGACGGTCCGGTGCAGGCATGCACCCGACTGCTCGAACGGTCCGGAATGAATATCGGCGATATCGACCTGTTCGAGATCAATGAAGCCTTTGCGGCAGTAGCACTTTCATGGGCTTCTGTACACAAACCAGACATGGATCGCGTAAATGTAAACGGTGGTGCGATTGCCCTCGGACATCCCGTGGGCTCAACCGGATCTCGGCTCATCACAACGGCTTTGCACGAACTCGAGCGTTCCGGCGGCAGCACCGCGATGGTACTCATGTGTGCAGGTGGCGCATTGGCGACAGGCACCATCATCGAGAGGTTGTAGTGGTTTCAACCAATCCCGCATAGGTTGAACGTTCATGCCCATGAGCCGAAAACGTGTCGTACGCCACACAAGGGCCAGCTCAGACGCACGCATGACCGATCAGCTACCTTTTCGCTACCGTAGACTCGGCGGGGAAGACCCTCGCGACGGGCCAGAACCGGTTCACACCACGTTTTCTCAAGAGCCGTTGGCGTGACCCGCAAACGCCACCATCGCAGCACCTTCCCCGGAGCGGCACCTAGAAGCTTCAAGGAAATCCCGAATCAGGCGTAGGTTTTCAGTTACTGAGCCGCTAATATCAATGATACGTATCCGAGATAACGACTGTTAGTACAGCGAAGGGAATTGGGCGGCTCACAATGGCTGATTTCGCGGCGCGGCTGAACAAGCTGTTCGAAACCGTGCATCCCCCGGGGCGCAAGCCGCACACCAACGCGGAGGTTGCGGCTGCGCTGACAGCCTCCGGGCATCCGATCTCGAAACCGTACCTCTCGCAGTTGCGGTCGGGACAGCGGACCAACCCGTCAGACGAAACGGTGGCTGCACTGGCCAAGTTCTTCAAGGTCAAACCGGACTACTTCTTCAACGACATCTATGCTGCCAAGATCGATCACGATCTGGAGTTGCTGTCCCAGCTGCAAGGCTACGGGCTGCGACGATTGTCGAGTAGGGCGTTCGACCTGTCCGAAGAATCACAGAACCTCCTCACCTCCATGGCGGAGAAGTTGCGGGCAAGCGAGGGTTTGCCCGAAATTCCTCCGGACGGTACCGAATAGGTTCTCCCACAGCGCAGTACGGTGCGACCCTCAGGGTCGCACCGTACTGCGTCATGGGTGTGGATGCTTATCGACTTCGTCACCACTGGCGTCATCCAAAATGTGGGCTTGGCGACGAGTGCAGGGTTGCGAAAGAAGCGCGCTGCAGCCACCGGGTTGTGACGAAATCAGTCGTGCGGATACGTCAGTAGACACATAGAATCCGGCATGCCATAGACCATGCCGGATTCCATGCTATGTCAACCATTTTGAATACCCAGAGCGAGTCCTTCAGAATGCCGCGGACCGATCGCTTTTGGTGTTACTCGATATTCTGGACCGCGGCTCCGGCATCTGCTTCGTAGGCGCCCGCGATTGCATGGACCCAACCGCGGGGACTAATGCCCTCGGGCGGAGCAATCCACCGCGCGTCGACTACTACATCGCCCAATGGGTTTCGCGCCCACTGCGCGACTCGGTCGGCGCGCGCCGACACCAGTGACGGAGGCGGACCCGCGGCAACCAATTCGACGCCGCCGCCGGATTGCAGATACAGCGCATCCATCGCCGAGCGGCCTGACAACAGCCGCTCGGCACAGCCGCGATTATTCTCGGCGCTCAGGCGCCGTACACCGCTTCCGGCGCAACGGACTTGGCGATCAGATCGGCGACCACCGGGCCGAGTTCGGCCGGATTCCAGCGGGCGCCGCGGTCCACGGCGGTGCCGTGGCGCCAGCCGTCGGCCAGTGCGACCTTGCCACCCTCGACCTCGAACATTCGTCCGGTGACGGCCGCGGATTGCGGACTACCGAGCCAGACGACGATCGGCGAGACATTCTCGGGCGCCATGGCGTCGAAGCCATCCTCGGGGGCAGTCATCGTCTCGGCGAAGACGGTTTCGGTCATGCGCGTGCGGGCGGCGGGGGCGATGGCGTTGACTGTGACGCCGTAGCGCGCGAATTCGGCAGCCGCGGTGATGGTCAAACCCGCGATACCCGCCTTTGCCGCACCGTAATTGCTCTGGCCGACACTGCCCTGCAGGCCCGCGCCGGAACTCGTATTGATGATGCGGGCATCGACCGGGCGGCCCGCCTTGGACTCGCCCCGCCAGTACTCGATCGCGTGGCGCATGGTCGCGAAATGACCCTTGAGATGGACCCGGATCACCGCATCCCACTCGTCCTCACCCAGGTTCACCAGCATCCGGTCGCGCACGAAACCGGCATTGTTGACCAGCACGTCCAGGCGACCGAAGGTATCGACGGCCTGGCGGATGAGATTGCGGGCGCCATCCCAGTCCGCGATGTCGTCGCCGTTGGCCACGGCCTCGCCACCGAGCGCCTTGATCTCGGCGACGACCTGCTCGGCGGGCGTCTCGCTGGTCGCCGCGCCGTTCAGCGCGGAGCCGAGATCATTGACGACCACGCGGGCTCCGGCGGCGGCGAAGGCGAGCGCGTGCGCCCGGCCGATACCGCGGCCGGCGCCGGTGACGATGACAATGCGCCCCGCGCAGATCTGCTCGGTGTCCATAACCTGTTGTGTCCTCTTCGTTCTCGGTTCGGTTGTTCAGGTCTGAGCGGCCTGCTCGGCAGTGTTGTTTCGAGCGACCTGCAAGCAGTCGCTAGCGGCCGTTGGCATTCGACGCCGCCAGGAATGCCGGACGTTCACCGCCGCCGTGCACCAGCAGCGTCGCGCCGCTGACATAGGCGGCCAGGGATGAGGTCAGGAATGCGGCGCAGCGGCCGATGTCCTCGGGGCGGGCCATCCGACCGAGCGGGATGGTCTCGCCGACGGCGTCGATACCGTCTTGGTCGCCGTAGTGTAGTTCGCTCAGCTCGGTGACAACCGGGCCCACGACCAGCGAATTCACTCGAACCTTCGGCGCCCATTCGACAGCGAGCGAGGAGGTCAGGCTATCGACGCCCGCCTTGGCCGCGCCGTAGGCCGCGGTACCCGGCGACGGTCGGTGACCGCTCACGCTGGACACCATCACAATGGAGCCGCCGCCCGGCTGCCGCTGCATCACCGCATTGGCGGCCTGCGAGACCAGCAGGGGCGCAAGCAGGTTCAGTTCGACGATCTTGCTGTGGAAATTCTTGCTGGCATCGGCGGCGAGGGCGAACGGGGCACCGCCGGCATTGTTGATCAGGTGATCGAGGCGGCCGTGCCGCGCGACGATCGTGTCGACCAACCCCTGCACGGCGTCGGCATCGCGTACATCGCAGGGCAGGTATTCAATCGCCTGTTCCGCGTGCCGCACCGGCTCGTCACCGGGGCGTCGCGCGCAGGCCACCACGGTCGCGCCCGCGGCCAGGAAAGCCCTGCTGACGCCCGCACCCACTCCGCGCACGCCGCCGGTAACCAGGACGACATTGCCGGTGAGGTCTATTTCGAGTGCCACCGTGCTAACCTACCAAGCAACTGCTTGCTTTGCCAATGTATAGCGACTGCTTGCGGGTCGCTCGAAACGATCAGCGCAGCGGTGTAAGCGACCACCTCGGCACACACGATGGGACATGCGATGGGGATCAACCGTCACTCCGAATCAACCGGCATCGCCGTGGTCACGGTCGACTACCCGCCGGTCAACGCCATACCATCCGACGGCTGGTTCACGCTCGCGGATGAGATCCGCGCGGCCGGGCGCGATCCGGAAACCAAAGTGGTGGTGTTGCGCGCCGAGAACCGCGGCTTCAATGCCGGTGTCGACATCAAGCAGATGCAGCGCACCCCGGGTCATCAGGCGCTGATCGACGCGAATCACGGCTGCTTCGAGGCCTTCGCGGCCGTCTACGACTGCCCGGTTCCGGTGATCGCGGCGGTTCAGGGCTTCTGCCTCGGCGGCGGCATCGGTCTGGTCGGCAATGCCGATGTCGTAATCGCCTCGGATGACGCGACTTTCGGACTTCCCGAGGTAGACCGCGGTGCACTCGGTGCGGCCACCCATCTGTCCCGGCTGGTGCCGCAGCATCTGATGCGCGCGCTGTTCTATACCGCGAGCACTATCACCGCACAGCAGTTGCAGCACTTCGGTTCGGTGTACCAGGTGGTGCCGCGTGCGGAACTCGACGCCGCCGCACTGGAAGTCGCCAAGAACATCGCGGCCAAGGACAGCCGGGTGATCCGGGCGGCCAAGCGGGCGCTCAATGGCATCGATGTGCAGGACGTGCACCGCAGTTACCGCTACGAACAGGGCTTCACCTTCGAACTGAATCTGGCCGGTGTCGCGGATGAGATCCGCGCGCGGTTCGACGACGATCTGGCCGCGCGCAAGGAAGAAAGCAAGGAAAACTGATGCGGGACAAGCGAATGTCGCTCGACGAGGTCGTCGGCGAACTGCGGAGCGGGATGACCATCGGCATCGGCGGCTGGGGCTCGCGGCGCAAGCCGATGGCACTGGTGCGGGCCATCCTGCGTTCGGATATCACCGATCTGACCGTGGTCAGCTACGGCGGACCGGATCTCGGTCTGCTGTGTTCGGCGGGCAAGGTGCGCAAGGCGTATTACGGCTTCGTCTCACTGGATTCGCCACCGTTCTACGATCCGTGGTTCGCCAAGGCGCGCACCGCCGGCGCATTGGTGGCGCGGGAGATGGACGAGGGCATGCTGAAGTGCGGACTGGAGGCGGCGGCCGCGCGTCTGCCGTTCCTGCCGATCCGCGCTGGACTCGGATCCGATGTCGTGAATTTCTGGGACGGTGAGCTGAAGACCGTCGCATCGCCGTATCCGGACCGCGACGGACGAACCGAGACGCTGATCGCGATGCCCGCACTGAATCTCGATGCGGCGCTTGTGCATGTGAATATCGGCGACAAACACGGCAATGCCGCGTACACGGGTGTCGATCCGTACTTCGACGACCTGTACTGCCTGGCCGCCGAGCGTCGCTACGTATCGGTGGAGCGCGTGGTGGAGACCGAGGAACTGGTGAAAGCCGTTCCACTGCAGTCGCTATTGCTCAACCGAATGCTGGTCGACGGTGTGGTCGAGGCACCCGGCGGCGCGCACTTCACCCTGGCCGCCGATAGCTACGGCCGCGACGAGAAGTTCCAGAAGCACTATGTGGAGTCGGCCAAGACGCCGGAGTCCTGGCGGCAGTTCGTCGACAAGTATTTGGCGGTTTCCGAGGACGAATATCAGGCCGCCGTTCGCGAGTTCGCACAGGAGGTGCAGAAATGACAGCATCGCGTAGCGATTCCGTGGGGGGTGGCGGTCGGACAGCGGGCGGGCCCTCGACCGAAACCGTCACCAGGGCCGAGATCTGCGCGCTGGCCTGCGCCGAGATCTTCAGCGGCGCCGGGGAAATCATGGCCTCGCCTATGTCGCCGATGACAATCATCGGTGCGCGGCTGGCCAAGTTGACCACCGAACCGGATCTACTGCTCTCCGACGGCGAGGCGCTGTTGTTCGCCGACACTCCCCCATTTGGCGGTAAGGCGCCGATCGAAGGGTGGATTCCGTTCCGGAAGGTGTTCGATGTGGTCGCCTCCGGTCGCCGCCACGTGGTGATGGGAGCCAATCAGCTCGATCGGTTCGGCAATCAGAATCTGTCGGCATTCGGTGCGTTGCAGCAGCCGACCCGACAGATGTTCGGTGTGCGCGGTGCGCCGGGCAACACCATCAATCACCCGACCAGCTACTGGGTTTCGCGGCATACCCGCCGGGTGTTCGTCGAGCAGGTCGATATCGTCTCCGGCGTCGGCTATGACAAGGTCGATCCGGCCAATCCGGCGTATCGGTTCCATCACCTGCACCGGGTGGTCACCAATCTGGGCGTCTTCGATTTCGAGGGACCCGACCACACGATGCGGGCGCGCAGTCTGCATCCCGGCGTCACCGCCGACGAGGTCGCCGAGAACACCTCGTTCGAGATCGCCGAACTGGCCGAGGCGGGCCAGACCCGGCTGCCGACCTCGGAAGAACTGCGATTGATCCGGGATGTGCTCGATCCCAAGAAGGTTCGGGAATCGGAGGTGCCATCATGACCGTGCTGCGGACGCCGCTGACCGAACTGGTCGGCATCGAACATCCGATCGTGCAGACCGGTATGGGTTGGGTGGCCGGGCCGAGTCTGGTGTCGGCGACCGCCGAGGCGGGCGGACTCGGGATTCTGGCCTCGGCCACCATGACATTCGCCGAATTGGAAGCCGCGATCGCGAAGACCAAGGCGCATACCGACAAGCCGTTCGGGGTGAATATCCGCGCGGATGCCTCGGATGCGCCCGAACGGATCGATCTGCTGATCCGCGAAAAGGTGGCCGTCGCGTCGTTCGCGCTGGCACCCAAACGGGAACTCATCGCCAAGCTGAAAGATGCCGGTGTGGTGGTGATTCCGTCGATCGGCGCGGCCAAGCATGCGGTGAAGGTCGCATCCTGGGGTGCCGATGCGGTGATCGTGCAGGGCGGCGAGGGCGGTGGGCATACCGGTCCGGTGGCGACCACACTGCTGCTGCCGTCGGTGCTGGATGCGGTCGATATCCCGGTTGTCGCGGCGGGCGGATTCTTCGACGGACGTGGTCTGGCGGCCGCATTGGCCTATGGCGCTGCGGGTGTCGCGATGGGTACGCGCTTCCTGTTGACCAAGGAGAGCACCGTGCCCGACGCGGTCAAGCAGGAGTACCTGAAGCGGCAGCTGCAGGACACCGTGGTCTCGCTCAAGGTCGACGGCATGCCGCACCGGGTGCTGAATACCGAACTCGTCGATCGCCTGGAACATTCGGGGCGCTGGCGGGGCCTGGTCGCCGCCGCTTCGAATGCGGCGAAATTCAAGGGTATGACCGGGATGAAGTGGTCGACCATGATCCGCGACGGTCTAGCCATGCGAAAGGCCAAGGACCTCAGCTGGTCTCAGGTCATCATGGCCGCCAATACCCCGATGCTGCTGCGCGCCGGACTCGTCGAGGGCAATACCCAGGCGGGCGTGCTCGCGGCGGGCCAGGTGACCGGCATCATCGACGACCTACCCACCTGTAAGGAACTCATCGACCGCATCGTCGCCGATGCCGTCGCGCGGATCGACACGATCGCGGCGCTCACCGCGGCAACCCCCAACGCGTCCTGATCGGAAGCAAACCCGAAAGGCCGCTCTCTGGAATCGCTTCCAGAGAGCGGCCTTTGGTGTTCTTGTCGTCTGCCACCTGGGCACTGGCGCAGATTTCGTGAAGGTACTGATCAGCGTTGTCAGCGTGCAGAAAGCACGTTCTGGGGAAACTCGCCTTCATAGTTGCCCGGCGGGTCGTAATTCGCCACGACATAGGTCTTCGAACCGTTGCATGCAACGCCGACCCCGAGTTGCTTGCTGCCTTTCCACACCACCTGTGTGAAGTGTCCGGTCTTCTCGCTGAACCCGGGTTTGCTGAAGTTGTAGTCCTTGATCTCGGCGTACCAGTCTTCGACCGTTGTCGCGCCCGTGACCTCCATCCCCTCCGCCATGTACAGATTCTCGCCGTACGGGCCGCCGGAATGCTTGAAGGTCCCCGAGCTGGCCAAGCTGTTCGCATAATCCTGAGCAACCCCGCTCAGTCGCTGATCCAACGTGAGCGGTGGCGAACCGTGCTCAGCTCGGAACTTGTTGTGCGCCGCGAGCATGTCCTGCGCGAAAGTCGCACCACCACAGTGATCGGCGGGCTCCACGGAGGCGGTCGCACTGGGCGCAATACTGCCGAGCACGAGGGCGGCACCAAGTGACAGGAACCAGATAGCACGCATAGCTGTCTCCTACGAAGAGTCAGTTCGGATGAGGCGAGTCGATCCGAATCGCACATTGTTGTGCCAGATCGCGGCGGTGAGCGCAAGCAGGGTCGTCGTCAGACGGTGACCGCTGATCTCACCCGGATTCGTGGTGATGGTAACGACCACAGTGTCCGGGCCGGTGTCCGCCGCCATCGGTTTTCAGGTAGAGCGCGGTGGCGAGGGTGTCGATGTCATTGCTCACAACTTTGATTCTTCGGCGCTCGCCCATACCGCACGTCGAACATGCTTCCCCGGCAACACATCTGACAGCCGAGCGGAACAGCGACAGTCACCGACAACAACCACCGAGTGTGGTGCGCGGCGCTCAGCTGAGACGTTCGATGATCGTCGCGTTTGCCGTGCCGCCGCCCTCGCAGATGGTGAGCAGGCCATAGCGGCCGTTGCGGCGTTCCAGCTCATTGAGCAGGGTGGCGAAAAGCTTTGCGCCGGTGGCGCCGAGCGGGTGACCGAGGGCGATCGCGCCGCCATTGACGTTCACCTTCTCCGGATCGGCGCCGATCTCCCGCAGCCAGGCGAGCACAACCGGGGCGAAGGCCTCGTTGATCTCGACGACATCGATATCGTCGATGGTCAGACCGGTCTTCTCCAGCGCCCACTTGGTGACCGGAATCGGGCCGGTGAGCATCATGATCGGGTCGGCGCCACGGGCGCTGACGTGGTGGATGCGAGCGCGCGGGCGCAATCCGTATTCCTCGACGGCCCATTCGGAGGCGAGCAGGGTGGCGCTCGCGCCGTCGGAGATCTGGCTGGCGACCGCGGCGGTCAGTGTGCCGCCCTCGGCGAGCACCGGCAGCGACGCCATCTTCTCGAGCGAGGTCTCACGCGGGCACTGGTCGATCCAGAAGTCGCCGACCGGTACGATTTCGCCGTCGAAGCGGCCGTTTTTGATGGCATCGCGGGCGCGCTCATGGCTGCGCAATGCCCAGCGCTCCATCTCTTCTCGGCTGATCTGCCACTTATCGGCGATCAGCTGCGCACCGTTGAACTGCGAAACCTCGGCGGTGCCATAGCGATGATCCCAGCCCTGCGCACCGACGAACGGCGAGTCGAAGCCATATTCCTTGCCCGCCAACATGGCCGCCGAGATCGGGATGGCACTCATGTTCTGCACACCACCCGCGACGATCACCTCGGCGGTGCCGCTCATAATCGCCTGTGCGCCGAAATTGATGGCCTGCTGGGAGGATCCGCACTGCCGGTCGACAGTGACGCCGGGAACTTCCTCCGGATAGCCGGCGGCCAGCCACATGGTGCGGCCGACATTGCCGGCCTGCGGACCGACATTGTCGACGCAGCCGACGATCACGTCATCGACCATCGCCGGGTCGATCGGGTTGCGGTCCAGCAGCCCACGCAGTGCCGCCGCGCCGAGATCGGCCGGATGCACGGCAGCCAGCGCGCCATTGCGCTTGCCGACCGGCGTACGCACCGCGTCGATCACATAGGCATCCCGCAGCGGGGAGTAGGGGCGGCGAGCGGATGGTGCTGACATGAGAACTCCTACTTGGTGATACCCGGCGGGCGCGCCAGGCCCGGAGGCGGCGGCTCGCGTAGCCACACCGGGCCCGCGACCGCCGATATGGCTATGGCACGGTGAGTCCATCGAGCACGATGGTCAGGTACTGCTTGGCGAGGTTCTCGACGGTGATCGCGCCGCCGGGCTCGTACCACCGCACGGCAACCCACACCGTGTCCCTGAGGAACCGGTAGGCCAATTCGACGTCGAGCTCCGGCCGGAAGCTGCCGTCCTCGACGCCATTGATCAACACCCGGTGCCACAGCTCGCGGAATTCGCGGTTGTAGTCCGCGATATAGGTGAACCGCTCCGAATCCCGCAGGCGCTTGGCCTCGGCCTGGTAGATCGCCACCGCGGCATGCGAGCGGTCGAAGGATTCGTAGGACGCGATCACCAAGGCCTCCAAGGTATCTCGCGAACTGATCCCGGCGGCCACGATCTCCCGGTACCGCCCGAACAGATCGTCGAGGAAGCCACGCAGAATCTCGTCGACCATCGACTCCTTGGAATCGAAGTGGTGATACAGGCTCCCCGAAAGAATCCCGGCCGCATCGGCGATATCCCGCACGGTCGTCGCACGCAGTCCACGCTCGGCGAACAGTTGGGCCGCCAGTGCGAGCAATTCGTTGCGCCGTGCTGATTTCGAGGCGTCTGGTGCGGTCACGCGACTCATAATACAACCAAGCATTTGCTTGGGCTAGGCTCCCCCGCCTCCCCGGGCCTTTAGGCGCCAGGCTCGGGTGCCATGAGATCAGCGTTGGCGACCACCGGTACTGATGGAGTTCCGTTAGCCCGTCCCCGACGAGTTACCCATGTACTCACGAAATCAGTCGATCGGGATGTCTCAGCGCATGGAATAGCGCAGAGGTGAGGAGACCGACAGGTCCGCGAGCAGTCGGTCACAGATGACAACCGGGGAAATACCCGCGCGAGCCATCCGCGCCACCAGCGCGAGTCGGCGCTCACAGCTGTCCCATTCGACGGTCAGCGGGCCGCGATCCGGGCCCGCGTCGACGGTGGCCATGACGCGCGGCGGACCGAACGGGACCGGCTCCTCGATGAGTTTGAGGATCATGCCGCGCTGCCAGGCTCGATAGGTATCCATATCCGCGCCGACGACGAGCTTGTCGGTAGCCGCGCACAGGCCTTGGGCGATCTCGTCGGCGAATGTCACGCGATCGAAGCGGAATTTGCGGCATTTGCGAATAACGTCGAGCAGATCCGCTCGCACCTCACACAGCACCGCCGTCTGCTGTCGCCGTCGACGTTCCTGTTCGGATCCCGATTCGGCCGCCAGCCCGATGCGGCAGGCGCGTTCGTGATCGCGTGCCATATCGGCACGCAACGCACCACGCGGATCGCGGGCGACCTCGGTCTCATCGATCGCGTATTGCTCGAGAATCTGCGTGGCCCGCGTCGCGGTCACGCGCTCGGACGTGTGGTCCATGAGTTCGGCACCGAGGGTGAGCGCCGCGAGCACCATGCTGTCCATCCGTCGCCTGGCCAGCACGACTTCGCGCACCAATTCGAGTTCCAGTTGTTCGCGGGCATGTGGGCGATCCAGCCCCATAGCCATCGCCCCTTAGGGGAGTGCGGGATTCGACCACTCCCAGCATGGCACACCCGGGCTGTGTTTTTGGCCGCGCGGGCGCGGCGGATTCGTGGGCTGTGTTGGATTTGCCGCGCCTGCGGCGCGGCGTGTTGCGGCCCCCTGCTGTCTCGCGACTGACCCTTTCGAGCGACCTGCAAGCAGTCGCTAGCGGCGCCGTCGAGACTCGCGACTTCGTCGCATGCGCTTCGACGACTCGGCTGAGTCGATAGCCGCGCCACCGCGCGGACACGAAACGGGCTGCGAACTCCTCGCTCATGAGGCTTGCTCAGTTGGGTTGGCGTAGGTCAAGCGCGCTGGCTGCTGATCGACACCACCTCGCCGGTGAGATAGGTCGTGTAGTCACTGGCCAGCATGGCGATGGTGGCGGCGACTTCCCAGGGTTCCGCGGCGCGGCCGAAAGCCTCGCGTTCGGAGAGGCGGTCGAGCAGTTCGGTCGAGCTGACCTTATCCAGGAAGGCGTGTCTGGCGATGCTCGGGGCGACGGCATTGATGCGGACGCCGAGTTCGGCGGCCTCGATGGCGCTGCAGCGGGTCAGGGCCATGACGCCGGCCTTGGCGGCGGCGTAGTGGGCCTGACCGTATTGTGCGCGCCAGCCGAGCACGCTGGCGTTATTGACGATCACACCGCCATGGCCCGCATCACGGAAGTAGCCGAGGGCGGCACGCGTGCAGCGGAAGGTGCCGTTGAGGGTGATATCCAGGACGCGGTCCCACTGTTCGTCGGTCATATCGACGACGGGGGTTTCACCGCCGAGTCCGGCATTGTTGACCATGATGTCGATGCGACCCAATGCCGTTGCGGCACCGCGGATCAGCTCGTTGACCTGTTCGGTGCTCTGCACATCGCACGCGATCGAGGCGACCTGGCGCTCCGGGAATTCGGCCTTCAGTTCGACCTCGGTTTCGGCGAGACGTCGCTCGTGCCAGTCGGATACGACGACATCGGCACCCTCGGCGAGCAGCCGGCGCGCGGTGGCTGAGCCAATGCCGGTGCCCGCCGCTGCGGTGATCACGGCATTGCGTCCGGTCAGCAGGCCGTGCCCCGGAATGGGCTGCGGCGCACTAGAACGCGGTCCTGTCATGGGCGAGCCTCCCGCGGCAGTCCGAGCACGCGCTCGGAGATGATATTGCGCTGCACTTCGTTCGAACCTCCGTAGATCGTGTCGGCGCGGGTGAACAGATACAGCCGCTGCCATTCGTTGAGATCGTCCTCGTCGGCCACCAGTCCGGCGGGCCCGAGCACGGCCATGGCCAATTCGCCGAGGCCGCGATGCCAATTGGCCCACAGCAGCTTCGAGACCGAGGCCTGACCGCCGTCGTCGGCGGTGCTGTCCTGCATGGTGCGCAGCGCGTGGGCGCGCAGGACGCGCAGGCCGACCCATGCCTTATCGATGCGATCGGCGATCAATGGGTCGTCGGCCGCGCCGGTACGGCGGGCCAGTGCCTCGATATCGGCTAGTTCGCGGGCGAAGCGGATCTGCTGACCGAGGGTGGAAATGCCGCGCTCGAAGGTGAGCGTGCCCATGGCGATGCGCCAACCGTCACCGGGTTCGCCGACGACCAGGTCCGCGGCGGTGCGAGCATTGTCGAAGAAGACCTCGTTGAATTCCGAGGTGCCGGTCAGCTGGATGATCGGGCGGACCTCGATACCCGGCTGATGCATCGGAACCAGCAGGTAGGAAAGGCCCTTGTGTCGGGTCGAACCCTTTTCGGTGCGCGCGACGACGAAGCACCAGTCGGCCACATGTGCCAGCGAGGTCCAGATCTTCTGGCCGTTGATCGACCATTCATCGCCGTCGAGCTGGGCGCTGGTGGTGATGGCGGCCAGATCCGAGCCCGCACCGGGTTCGGAGTAGCCCTGGCACCACAGCTCGGTCACATTCCGGACGCCCGGCAGGAACCGCTCCTTCTGCGCTTGGGTGCCGAAGGCCAAAATCGTCGGACCGAGCAGTTCCTCACCGACGTGGGAAACCCGCGCAGGCGCATTCGCTTTGGCGTATTCCTCATGGAAGATCACCTGCTGGCGCACCGAGGCCTCGCGCCCGCCCCACTCCTTGGGCCAGCCGAGGCAGGTCCATCCGGCGGCGGCCAAATGCCGGTCCCAGGCAAGGCGTTCCTCGAAGGCCTCGTGTTCGCGGCCGGGCCCGCCGAGTCCGCGCAACGCACGGAACTCGCCATCGAGGTTCTCGGCCAACCACTCGCGCACTTCTGCGGAAAACCGCGCGTCCTGTGCAGCGGTATCGGAATCTGAGGTCTGGATCGCAACCACGCCGGTAGGATAACCTACCAAGCACTTGCTTTGTTAGAGCCTGACCGCTTTATCTGGCAAAGGCAGCAAAAGACCCCGCCGACGGTGAGGACAACCGTGACAACCCCTGCACAAACGACACCTTTGGCACTGCACGATGCCGCGCGTACTTTCGGCACCGCGCCCGCCCTCGGCGATGGCGAGGTGCGGCTGGACTGGGCGCAGTTGCTGACGGCGGTGCAGGAGGTGGCGCGGGCGCTGATCGCCCGCGGCGTGCAATCGGGCGATCGGGTCGCCATGTGGGCGCCGAATACCTACCACTGGGTGATCGCCGCCTTGGCCACCCATTACGCGGGCGCGGCCTTGGTGCCGCTCAATACCCGCTATGTCGCCGATGAGGCCGCCGATGTGCTCGAGCGCGTCGAGGCCAAGGCGCTGTTTATCGCCGGAACCTTCCTCGACCGGGATCGACTCGCCGAATTGCGCTCCGCCGCACCGGAATTGCGCATTGATACAGTGGTGGTCATCCCCGTGGAGCCGGGCACCGAGACCACCGACGCCGCCGCCGTCAACTGGTCGCAGCTCGCAGGTATCGCCGAATCGGTCCCAGTAGCCGATGCCGTGCAGCGCGCCGCGGCCGTCGACCCCGACGATATTTCCGACATCCTGTTCACCTCCGGCACCACCGGACGCAGCAAGGGCACCCTGGTCGCGCATCGGCAGGCGCTGTCGGTGGTGCGGGCCTGGGCCGAGTGCACCACCTTGACCGGCGCCGATCGCTATCTGGTGGTCAGCCCGTTCTTCCACAACTTCGGCTACAAGGCGGGCATACTCGCCTGCCTGGTGACCGGCGCGACGATCATTCCGCAGGCGACCTTCGATGTGCCCGCGACCATGCGCCTGGTCGGCGCCGAGAAGATCTCGGTGCTGCCCGGACCCCCGACCATCTACCAGACCATTCTCGACTTCCCGGACCGGGACAACTACGACCTGAGCACCTTGCGCGTCGCGGTGACCGGCGCCGCGACGGTGCCGGTGGTATTGGTCGAGCGCATGCGCTCGGAACTCGATTTCGATGTCGTCATCACCGGCTACGGACTTTCCGAAGCCGCCGGATTCGGCACCATGTGCCGCGCCGATGACGATGCCGCCACCATCGCGGGCACCTGTGGCCGCCCCATCGCCGATTTCGAATTGCGACTGAGCCCGGAGGGCGAGGTATTGCTGCGGGGGCCCAACGTGATGCTCGGCTACCTCAACGATCCGGAAAGTACCGCCGAAACCATCGATGCCGAGGGCTGGCTGCATACCGGCGATATCGGCACGCTCGATGAACGCGGGTATCTGACGATCACCGACCGGCTCAAGGATATGTACATCTCCGGCGGTTTCAATGTGTATCCGGCGGAGATCGAACAGGCGCTGGCCCGGCTCGATGGCGTGGCCGAATCCGCCGTCATCGGAGTGCCGGATACCCGAATGGGTGAGGTGGGCAAGGCATTTGTGGTGCGCAAGCCGGACGCCGCACTCACCGAGGAACAGGTGCGCGGGCATGCGAGCAGCGTGCTGGCCAATTTCAAGGTGCCTCGATTCGTCGAATTCCGGGACCAGCTGCCCTATAGCGCCGCCGGGAAGGTGCTCAAGCGTCAACTACGTGAGGAGAAGTCGTAATGTCCGACGAGAACGGTGTTCCCGACGAGGGAGACGTCGTTACCTATGAGCGGCGCGGCCCGATCGCGATCGTCACGCTGAACCGGCCGGACTACCGCAACGCACAGAATTCGGTGATGACCTATGCCATCGATGCCGCGTTCGAGCGGGCCGTCGAAGACGCCGAGGTCAAGGTGATCGTCTTGGCGGGCAACGGAAAACACTTCAGCGCGGGCCATGACATCGGCACACCAGGGCGCGACCACCATGTGCGCTATCAGAACAAGGCCACGCTGTGGTGGGACCATGTGGGCCGGGTCGGCGGCGATCAGCGCTTCGCCCGCGAGACCGAGGTGTACCTCGGGATGTGCCGCCGCTGGCGGGAAATCCCCAAGCCGACCATTGCGATGGTGCAAGGCGCGTGTATCGCGGGCGGGCTCATGCTGGCCTGGGTCTGCGATCTCATTATCGCCTCCGATGACGCGTTCTTCTCCGATCCCGTTGTCCGCATGGGCATTCCGGGTGTGGAGTACTTCGCGCATCCGTGGGTGATGGGTCCGCGCGCGGCCAAGGAGTTCCTGTTCACCGGGGACCGCTTCGATGCGGCCCAGGCCAAGGAATGGGGCATGGTCAATCGCGTCGTGCCACGCGCCGAACTCGAGACCGAAACCCTCGCGCTGGCCGAAAAGATTGCCACCATGCCGCAATTCGGACTCGCGCTGACCAAGAAGGCGGTGAACCAGGCCGAGGATCTGATGGGTATGCGCGCGGGCATGGATTCGGTATTCGGCCTGCACCACTTCGCACATGCGCACAATGCCGAGGTCGGCGCCGATTCGCTTGGGGGCATGAACGCCAAGTCGATGAAGGCTACCGCGACGGCGGCCACCCAGTCGACGTCCGAGCAGAACAGGACAACGTAGTGGATCTGGATTTCGATCAGGCGACTCAGGAATTCCAGCGGGAAGTTCGCGAATTCCTCGCCGCCAATAAACCCGCGAAGCCGCTGCCATCGATGGATACCGAGGCCGGATTCGAGGCGCATCGCGAATGGGAGCGCACGCTCGCCGAGGCGCGACTGTCGGTCGTCTCCTGGCCTCGGGAGTACGGCGGGCGCGATGCCTCGCTGCTGGAGTGGGTGCTCTTCGAGCAGGAGTACTACGCCGCTGGTGCGCCGGGGCGGGTCAGCCAGAACGGCATCTTCCTGTTGGCGCCAACACTTTTCGAGCACGGCACGCCCGAACAGCTGGATCGGATCATGCCGCGGATGGCGCGCGGTGACGATATCTGGGCGCAGGCCTGGTCCGAACCGGAGGCGGGCAGCGATCTGGCCGGTATCCGCTCGACCGCGCGGCGCACCACCGGTGGCTGGCTATTGAGCGGTCAGAAGACCTGGAGTTCGCGCGCATCGTTCGCGGACTGGGCATTCGGGCTGTTCCGCAGCGATCCCGAGGCCGTGCCCGATGCGGCGGATGCGGGGCCCTCCGTGGGTACGCAGGCTGCCGGCTCCGGGCCTGACCGCAGCCGCCGGGGCCGGCACCGCGGACTCACCTATGTGATGTTCCCGCTGTCCGCGGATGGTGTCTCAGTACGGCCGATTCCGCAGTTGGACGGGGAGCCCGGATTCGCGGAAATCTTCCTCGACGATGTCTTCGTGCCGGACTGCGATGTGATCGGCGCACCCGGCGAGGGCTGGCGGGTCGCGATGAGCACGTCCAGCAATGAGCGCGGACTGTCACTGCGCTCCCCCGGCCGCTTCAGCGCCACCGCGCAACGACTCATCGGCCTTTGGCTCGACACCGGCGACCGCACCAATACCGCGCAGCGAGATGCGGTGGTGGACGCCTGGATCGGCAGCGAGGCATACCGGCTGCATACCTTCGGCACGGTCACCCGGTTGAACGAGGGCGGCAAGCTAGGCGCGGAATCCTCGATCACCAAGGTGTTCTGGTCCGAACTGGATATCGCCATGCACGAAACCGCGCTGGAGGTACTCGCCGGTGCCGCCGAACGGTCCGGACCGTGGACGGACGGCTATCTGTTCTCGCTGTCCGGCCCGATCTACGCCGGTACCAATGAGATTCAGCGCAATATCATCGCCGAGCGGCTGCTCGGACTACCGAGAGGGAGCAGCCGATGAGATTCGCGCTCAGCCCGGAACAACTCGACTTCGGCACCAGCCTGCGCAAGTTGCTCGACGCCGGACGCACTCCCGCCGCCGTGCGCAACTGGGCCGCGGGCGATTCCGAGCCCGGCCGCGGGCTCATCCGGCAGCTGGCCGGTGCGGGTGCGCTGGGTCTTGGCATCGAGGAGCGGCACGGCGGGATCGGCGCGGAGCCGATCGATCTGGTCGTCGCCTTCCAGGAGATCGGCCGGGCCGCGGCGCCCGGACCGCTGGTCGAGACGGCGGCCGCGATACCCGCACTGCTGCAAGCTCTTCCGGATACCGCACTGGCCGCACGCTGGCTGCCCGGGTTCGCGGAGGGAGCGGCGCTCGGCACGCTGGCATTCACCTCACCCGAACACGGCACCGTCGCGTTGGATGCGGACACCGCCGAGGTGGTGCTGATCGCCGAAGGTAATCAGCTCCGCACCGGACATCGCACGGAGCTGGTGCGTTCGGTCGATCCGGCGCGGCGGCTGTTCGTCGTCGAATCCGAGGTTGTTGTCGCCGAGGGTGCGCAGGTAGTCGAGGCGGTCGCGGCCGCCTTCGATACCGGTGCGCTTGCCAATGCGGCACAGTTGCTCGGCGCGGGACGGGCGCTGTTGGCGGCGGCCACCGAATATGCCAAGCAGCGCAAGCAGTTCGGCAAGCCGATCGGCGAATTCCAGGCGGTCAAGCAGAAGTTGGCCGATGTGCTGATCGGGCTGGATCTGGCCGAGCCGCTGCTGTACCGGGCGGCATTGACAATGGGTGCAGCCACGCGCGGGCGCGACGTCTCGGCGGCCGTTATCGCCTGCGGTGATGCGGCCTATCGGGCCGCGCGGGCGGCACTTCAGGTGCACGGTGCGATCGGGTACACCGCCGAGTACGACCTGTCACTGTGGTTGACCAGGGTGACCGCGCTGCGGTCGGCCTGGGGTACGCCGGATCTGCATCGTTCCCGGATTGCCCGCGCACTGCGCGATGAGGCGGTTCGGGACCGAGCGCTACGAGGTGCGAAATGACTACATCGCACAACGATTCGATGGCAGGTGGTGGTCGGGTGACAGGCGGGCCGAGCACTGAACATCAGGAATTCGTCGCCTCGGTCCGGGCGCTGCTCACCAAGCACGCCGGATCCGCCGCAGTGCGTGCGGCCATGGATACCGAACTCGGCTACGACGAGACGCTGTGGCGGCTGTTGTGTGAGCAGGTCGGCGTCGCCGCGCTCGCGATCCCGGAGGAATATGGCGGGTTCGGTGCGAGCCTGATCGAATCCCTGCTGGTGGTAACCGAATTGGGGCGCACGCTGGCCGGGGTGCCGATGCTGGGGGCGGCCGTGCTCGGTGCGCAGGCCGTGTTGTTGTCCGGTGACAACGAGGCATGTGAGCGGCTGCTGCCCGAGGTTGCCGAAGGTTCCCGCACGATCGCGGTGTGCTGGGCGGGGACCGGCGGCTGGGACGAGCCGGGTGTGCACTCCGAAGACGGAACACTGTCCGGCACAGCACATTACGTGCTCGATGGGCTGGCTGCCGACACCCTTGTCGTGGTGACCTCGAACGGCCTGTTCGAGGTCGATTCAGGTGCCGAGGGCGTCACCCGACGCGCCGTCGCGACGATGGATCCCACTCGCAAGCTCACCGAAATCACCTTTGCGGCGGTTCCGGCGCGGCGGCTCGGTTCGGTGGATCCGGCGCTCGTCGTGGTGCGGCTGCACGAAATCGCTTGGGCCGCGGTGGCCGCCGAGCAGGTCGGCGCCGCGCAGCGGTGTCTGGAGCTAACGGTCGAGTACGCCAAGTCCCGCGTGCAGTTCGGCCGGCCGATCGGCAGTTTCCAGGCGCTCAAGCATCGCATGGCGGATATGTATGTGCTGGTGGAGTCGGCCAAATCCGCGTCATATGCGGCGACGGTCGCTGTGGCGGAGCACAGCCCGTCCGCCGCGGAGGATGTCTGGGTGGCGCGGACGCATTGTTCGGAGGCATTCACGACCATCGTGGCGGAGATGGTGCAGTTACACGGCGGCATTGCCATTACTTGGGAACATGACGCGCATTTGTTCTTCAAGCGCGCACACGGTGATGCGCAGTTGTTCGGGCAGCCCCGCAGGCCACTCACCCCGACCGCCTGACCGTCACGCGCCCCGATGGAGTCCCGCTCCTAGGGGCGCTACGTTTGCACTGGTCATGTGGCATGGCGCAGCCCCCTGGCCATACATAGTTAGCGTATGCAATAATACTGCATGCAGCAGGCTCAGGTGGCAACAGCAGATGACATCGTGGTCAACCTACTAGTCACCGCGGGTCGGCTGACCCGGCTGGCCGGGGTGATCAGCGGCGACGATCTGCCGCGAGCCGTGATGCGCGCACTTGCGGTGCTCGACGAACACGGCGCGGTACGCGTCAGCGAATTCGCTCGCATCGATCGATGTTCACAGCCGGCGGCAACGGCGCTGATCGGCAAGCTCGTCGCGGATGGATACGCCTCCCGACGCAAGGATCCGGATGATTCCCGGGCCGTCGTCGTCGAACTCACCCCGGCCGGACGCACCCGTTTGACCCGTGCCCGCGGCGCCTTCGGCGGGGCGATAGCGGCGGAGCTCACCGGTTTCGATATCGAACGGCTGGCCCGGATGGAAAGCGATATGAAGGAACTGCTGAACGCACTGAAAAAGTCGGCACCGCGGCCGGTACCCGCGTCGCGATAGCCGATTCGGCTGGTCGGACCACCTTCCGGAGTACGGTCGGAGAGTATGACCGATGAGAAGCGTGGCCTAGTCAAGATAGCGACCAGCCAGAAGCGAGTCCGGGTCTACCTCGGCGGCCAGTTGGTCGCCGATACCGCCCGCCCGGTCCTGGTCTGGGAGAGTCCGCACTACCCGACCTACTATTTGCCCGTCGCGGATCTGCACGCGAAACTCGAGCCGAACGGCACCAGCGCGAAATCCCCGAGCCGTGGCACCGCGACCGGATACGACGTGGTCGTCGACGGCACCACCGCAGCCGGAGCCGCGGTGCGCTATCACGACTCCCCATTCACCGAACTGAACGACCTGGTGCGCCTGGACTGGAACGCCATGGACGAATGGTTCGAAGAGGACGAGCCGGTCTACATCCACCCGCGCGATCCGTACACGCGAGTCGACATCCTCGCCAGCTCCCGCCACATCCGCGTGGAAGTCGACGGCACCACCGTGGCCGACTCGCACTCACCCCGCATCCTCTTCGAAACCGGCCTCCCCGCAAGGTATTACCTCCCCCTGACCGATGTCCGCCTCGACCTACTGAAACCGTCGCAGACCCACACCGGCTGCCCCTACAAGGGCACCGCCGAATACTGGACCGTCCGCATCGACGGCAAGGAATACCCGGACATCGTCTGGGGCTACCGCACCCCGTTCCCGGAAAGTCAGAAGATCGCGGGCCTGGTCTGCTTCTACAACGAGAAGGTCGATATCTACCTCGACGGCCAACTCCAAGAGCGCCCCAAAACCCCCTTCAGCTGACGTTTCCGCATCAGATCGCAACGACCTCGAGCATGCTTTCGAGCCCACGGAAATCCGAGCAGGTGCGCATCGTCGACACCGATAATCGCGTGCCCGTCGGCGAGCAGCGCCTCGCGGGCGGCGGACATGAATGTCACCGGATATTGCCGCCTACGGCGCCCGTCGCTTGTCTCGCCAGCGTCGTCTTTCCGACTCCGGCCTCGCCCGTCAATATCGCACCGACACATTCGGTTCCGGTGAGTGCCGCGCGGATCGCTTCGAACTCGGTCTCGCGCTCGATCATCGGCCAGTTCCGAGCCATAGCTCTTACTGTAGTTCGTCACCGATCATGATCGACGACAACGAACGATGAACGGGCACACCGGCTCCGCTGTTTCGGCCCCTAACCGAGCACGTCGTGCCGGACAATGGTCTGGTCACGCCCGGGACCGACGCCGATACAGGAAATGCGGGCGCCGGACAGCTCCTCCAGCCGCAAGACGTAGGACTGGGCGTTGGCCGGCAGCTCCTCGAACGTCTTGACATGGGAAATGTCCTCCCACCAACCGGGCATCTCTTCGTAAATCGGCTTGGCGTGGTGGAATTCGGTCTGGGTGGTCGGCATCTGCTCGACCCGCTTGCCATCGATTTCGTAGGCGACGCAGATCGGCACCCGCTCCAGACTCGACAAGACGTCCAGTTTGGTGAGGAAGTAGTCGGTGATGCCGTTGACCCGGGTCGCGTAGCGCGCGATGACCGCATCGAACCAGCCGCAGCGGCGGGCCCGGCCGGTGGTCACGCCGACCTCACCGCCTTGCTTGGCCAGGAATTCACCGAAGTTGTCGAATAGTTCGGTCGGGAACGGACCCGAACCGACGCGGGTGGTGTAGCACTTCAGGATGCCGAGCACCGTCGTGATCTTGTTGGGTCCGACACCCGCGCCGACCGCCGCACCACCCGAGGTCGGGTTGGACGAGGTCACATACGGGTAGGTGCCGTGGTCCACATCGAGCAGGGTGCCCTGCGAACCCTCCAGCAGTACCGTCTCGCCGCGCTCGAGCGCGAGATTCAGTTCCAGGCGGGTGTCGGCGATGCGGTGCTTGAAGCTATCCGCCTGTCCGAGCACCTCATCGACCACTTGTTGCGGATCCAATGCGCGACGGTTGTAGATCTTCACCAGGACCTGGTTCTTGAACTCCAGGGCCGCCTCGACCTTCTGGGTCAGGATCTTCTCGTCGAGCACATCGGCGACGCGCACCCCGACCCGAGCGACCTTGTCCTGGTAACACGGACCGATGCCGCGACCGGTGGTGCCGATCTTCTTATTGCCGAGAAAGCGTTCGGTGACCTTATCGATGGCCACGTGGTACGGCATGATCAAATGCGCGTCGGCCGAGAGCAGCAATCCGGAAGTGTCGACACCGCGCTCCTCGAGCCCGGCCAGCTCGGCGAGCAGGACGCCGGGATCGACCACGACACCATTGCCGATGACGTTCGTCACGCCCGGGGTGAGGATGCCGGACGGGATCAGATGCAGTGCGAACTTGTCGCCATTGGGCAAGACAACCGTGTGACCGGCGTTATTACCGCCTTGGTACCGGACGACCCATTGCAACCTGCCACCGAGCAGATCGGTTGCTTTGCCCTTACCCTCGTCGCCCCACTGGGCGCCGATCAGGACGATTGCCGGCATGCTCGTGTCTCCTACGGTTCGACGCGCAACAGCCATCTGTTGCAGCTACCTGCCGTATTGAGGCGGTGGCCGGAAGCACAGTCTACCCAATGCCCAGTTGCGTTCCGGCGTCCGTCCGGATCACATACGACGGTCGATGTGTTACGCACCCACCAGAGTGCGAGTCTTATGAGCGACGTTCGCGGCCCGTCTCGCGGCCGAGTCATCGAAGCGCATGCGACGAGTCGCGAGTCTCGACGGCGCCGCTAGCGACTGCTTGCAGGTCGCTCGAAAGGGTCGGCCGCGAGACAGCAGGGCCGCGAACACGCAGCGCCGAAGGCGCTGCCAATCAAACACAGCTATGGTTGCGAGGCACTGGCGGACCAGCTGGGGTCCGCCTACAGGTGGCGAGGGTGACCGACAGGTTGTCGGCCGAACCGAGGAGGGTGTACGGCAGTTTGAGTACCCACGTTCTCCGTTGCGACGGCGCACCGGTACCCATCGCCCTCGCGTCGCTGCCGCTCTCCCAGACGACCGCCATCGCGGAAAACAGCGTTATCGATGAGCTATTGCCAGTCCTGGCCGCCGACAGCCTGCCCCGGCTGATCGTGCTCGGCGACGATGCCGCCCTGGCCTCCGTGCTGACCCATCTGATGCGGACCGAGCGACTGCATGTGGAGATCGGGTACGTGCCGGTCGAGAAGACCTACGGCTCGCGCGCCTACCAGACCGGCACCGGCAATGCCGCCGCCAGACGGGCGGTGGAGGGCCGGGCCGTCGAAACCCCGCTGATCCGCGACGACACCGGAACCGTGCTGGTCGGGCGGGCCGAGATCACCGGCCTCAACGGCGAGAAGCTCGAGGGCGAGGCTTTTGTGGATGACGCCCTGTTGTTCTCCGGCAAGGTCAACGCGATGGTCGTCTCGCCCATGTTGGATATGCCGGGGGTCCGGGCGAGCGTGCAGAAGAACATCATCCGCAGGCGCCGCTGGCTGGAAGGGCGGGCCGCGCAGCTCGGCACGCCAGGGGCGGTGGTGACCAGGGACGGCATCACCAACGATCGGGTGCTGCCGCGGTCGTCGTTCTATCGACATCACGAAAACTGGCTGCTGGTGCGTTGACAATGCGGTTCCCGAGAGACGGCCGGCCCGGACTGGGTGTTTCGCGGCGGCCTAGCCCGATATTCCTGCTGGTGATCGCGATCGCGGCGGCCGGTGGCGCGCTCGCGTGGAACGCCGATGTGCAGTCGACACGGGCGAAATTCGGAGTATTTCTGCTCGTCGTATTCGGCTGGATCGTCACGCTGTGTCTGCACGAATTCGCGCATGCGTATACAGCGTGGCGGGCGGGCGATCGTGAGGTGGAGCTGCGGGGTTACCTCACGCTGAATCCGCTGAAGTACAGCCATCCGCTGCTGTCGATCGTGCTGCCGATGGTGTTCATCGCGCTCGGCGGGATCGGCCTGCCGGGCGGTGCGGTGTACGTGCACCCGCACAATGTCAGCGCGCGTATGCAGCGGATCATCAGCGGTGCGGGGCCCGCGGTGAACGCTATCTGCGCGGTGCTGTTGCTGGTGGTTGTGCGGTTCTTCGGCAGTGACACTTCGCACCGCGCGTTCTGGTACGGCCTGAGCTTTCTGGCGTTTCTGCAAATCACCGCAACGCTTTTGAACATTCTGCCGCTGCCCGGGTTGGACGGGTATGGCGTGATCGAGCCGTCGCTGAGCTATCAGACCCGGCGGGCGCTCGATCAGTTCAAGCCGTTCGGCATGCTGATCGTGTTCGCGCTGCTGTTCACGCCCTCGATCAACACGGTGTTCTTCGATGCGGTGTACTCGCTGTACGAGTTGTCCGGGGTCGATGCGAACTGGTCGCGGTACGGCAGCTTCCTGACGCGGTTCTGGACCTAGCCGATATGCTGGTCGCCCGGTCCGACCTGCCGGACCGGGCGACCTCTTCGTACGACCATATGGCCGGTAGGGCGGTTCGCCGTCAAGCGAAGCGTCCAAACCGCGCTACCCCTCGTAACCGCGGTTGCCGTTCGAGGCTATGACCGCGGGCGGGGGCGAACACGAGTAGCGGACTACGTGAAGATCATGATTCCGGCGCCGGAGACCGCGTTCGCTGTCCACATCGGCGGGAAATGTCCGAAATCCGCCGAGTAGTCGGCTCATGCCGCCGGCGGCACGTGCGGATTCGGGACGGTCGGGGGCAGCAGGGCCATGGCCGAAATGCGCTGCATGCCGCAGACCTGCATGAGATCGACCAGCATGGAGCGCATCTGCGCGAAGACGACGTGGGCCGAGAGTCCCGCGCCCGCAACGAGTTCCGGTCGCGCGCCCTTGGCGACACCGCGCAGCACCCGGGCGGCCTCGGCCTGATCCGGCTGCTGGCCGGGATCGGCGAGCATCATCCGACGCACCACTTCGACGGCTTGGGCCAAGCGCTCCATTTCCTCGATCAGTCGCGGGTCCAGGATTTCGTCGTCTTGGACCAGGGTGAGCGAACGGCGCAACAGCACCCGCGTATTGCGGACGGCATTGTCGAGCGGGTCGGCGGTGGCACGGATGCGCTCGAGGCGCTGGCGCGAATTCCAATAGAGCGGGGAGATTCGGCTGATCTCCCGACCGCCCTCCAGGCTGGAGCGCAGGCCATCGATTTGGGGCTGAGTAGCGCGGGCCGCGGTCAAGGAGGTGCGGATCTTCTCCGAGTCCTGTTCAAGTAGACCGTCGGCACACTCGTGCAGCGATTTCGCCATTACCGCAAGGACTTCCGCGGCTTGCTCGCGGGCCCGGCGCACTGGATGCATCGGTATCGATGCGACCACGACCACGCCGACCAACCCGCCGACGAGTGCGTCGATCATGCGCGAGAAGCCACCGCCCGCCGACGGCGGCAGTAGCGTCGCGACCAGCACCGCCGAGCTGGCGGCCTGCATGGTGATGATCGAACCGCCGTCCAGGAATACCGCGAGCGCCATGGCCACCGCGACGACCAAGGCGATCTGCCAGACGCCGGTGCCCGCGCGGGTGATGAACAGGTCGCCGATGCCGATGCCTACCGCGACGCCGACCACCAACTCCACCGACCTACGCAGCCGGGCGCCGAACGAAATGCCGATCGAGACCACAGCCGCGGTCGGTGCGAAAAAGGGCACCGTATGCCCGACTATCTTGTGCGCGATAAACCAGGCAAGCGCCGCGCCGACCGCGCACTGCAGAATCGGCAATGCGGAAAGTCGCAATCGCGCCCACGAGCTGCGCAGCTTCTGCATACTGCTGGCACGGGCGACCCCAACCGGAGAGTTCGGGCCGAGCCCACCCGTCGCCCGACCACCACCCCTCATCGAATCGCTATGCGGTGCTGCAACCACTCAGTCGAGGCCTAGCTCACCCGCGGCGCGTGGGTCGCAGTCTTCCAGCAGGTCGAGACAGCGTGCGTATTCTTCGGTCTCACCGACCGCACGGGCCGCCCTGGCCAGCGCGGCGACACTGCGTAGGAAACCGCGATTGGGTTCGTGGCTCCACGGCACCGGCCCGAAGCCCTTCCAGCCATTGCGTCGCAAGAGATCCAGGCCGCGGTGGTAGCCGGTGCGTGCGAATGCGTACGCGGCGACGATGTCGTGATTGACCACCCGCGTGTCACCCTCGGCCCCGCCGCGCTGCAAGGCGGCCTCCGCGAGATGGGCCCAGGCGATCGAAGCCGCCGGATGCGCGGCCGCGACCTGCACCGGATCAGCATTGTTCAGCAGCGCCTCCTCCGCATCGGAGTCTTCGGGCAGGAGTACCGGTTGCGGTCCGAGCAAGTCACCGAACGAGGTCATACGGTTCATTGTGCACTGTGCGCGCGGGTCGCGCCGATACGACGTTGCCCTGGCTGAGCAGTATCGGGCCCTTCCCCCCACCCGCCACCATCGAGCCGGACGAGGCCGAGCACTGCGCAGGGGAACCTCACAGTTGACGGCATTGCTGGCTAGGCTGACCGTCGAGGAGTTCAACTGTTCCGCCCGAGCGAAGGGTTATAGGTGTCCGACCCGAACGACCAGAAGAGCCCGGCACGAAATCCCGGCCGCCCCGCGGAAGCGGGAGCCGACCCGCGCCCAGCCGCGCCCGCGGACCGGACACCCGCATCGTCCTCCAACCCTCCCGAACCCGGTAGGTCACCGGGATCGGGCGCACCCGCGCGCCCGGGTCCCGCCGCACGCTCGGGTACTGCCTCGGGACCCGACGCTGGCGCGACTCAGCCGTTTCCTGCCCCATCCCGTCCCGGCTCGGTCTCGGGATCCAACGCACCAGTCCGTCCCGGTTCAGCCGCAGACTCCGGCAGCTCCTCGGGAGCTGGTACCCCCGCCAAGCCTGGAACCTCCTCGGGAGCTGGTGCTTCGGTGCACGGCGCAGGCTCGGCCACCGCCGCGACCCGACCGGCGCCCACCTCGTCGGGGGCGAACGTGTCCCCGGGATCCGGCGCGACGCCCGGCGGGAGTTCGACCGCGAAAGAAGATGCGGCCAGCTCGCCGACGCGTCCGGCCCCTGCGGCATCGTTCGGAGCGGACGCGCCGTCAGGATCCGGGAATGCCGAGGAACAGCGCGCGGCAGCCGCTCCCACTCGGCCGATTCCAGCACCCTCGGTGCCGAAGCAGACATCGACGAGCGCCGGTCAGTCGGGTGCGTCGACCGGGGATATCGCCGCGCTCGGAAAGCCCGCGGCCCCCAACCAGCCGAGCGGAGCAGCCAACGCACCGTCACCAGCCTCCGTCCCGGGCGGCACCGGCCAACGAGATCGCGGCACCCCCTCGCCCGCTCCCGCACCGGGCAACACAGCCGAGCCGGGCAGCAGCGGCCAACAAGGCAGCGGCCCAGCCCAATCCGCTCAATCGCCGAGCGGCGCAAACACGTCGGGCGGCGTGGGCCAACGCGATAGCAGCGCGACCTCGCCTGCTCCCACGCCAGGCGGAGCTGGCAAGCCCGGCAACACAGCCGCGCCGGGTAGCGCGGGAGGTAGCGGCGCAAGCCCGTCCGTCCCCAGGCCGGACGGCACAACCAGGCCCGGCGGCACAGCCTCGCCTGGTCCCGTGCAAGGCGGGGCCGGACAACGTGAGGGCGGCGCGGGCTCGTCTGCGCCCGGGTCCGCGAAAGCGGGTGCTGCCGCCGATTCCGCGCGGTCCGGGAGTTCTGCGGCGCAGACCATGAAGATCTCGCGTAGCGACGTCGAAGGCACAGATAAGTCGGTCCCCGCGAACACACCAGCGGCGGTTCCGGGTAAGCCGACGCCAGGTGCTGGCTCCTCGGGTGGGGTGGCCGATATTGTCTCCGGGCCGAATGCACCGACCGCGGCGATCAAACGGGACGGTCCTGCTGGTGATACGGCGAAGCCCGCTGCGGCGGCTGCCGCGGCCGGTGGAGCTGCTGCTACGGCCGCCGAGGGATCCGGTACAGCCCCGGCCGCAGCGGTAGGCGACAAGTCCGCGGCGCCCGCCGCACCGAGCGCCGCCGAATCGACTGCTCACTCGCCACGTTCCGAAGGCACCGACCCGGCGCCAAGGGAAACTCGCGCGGCCGGACCCGATGCGGAAACCGTTGTAATTCAGCGGAATTCGGGCCCGGCACAGTCCACGGCACCGGCAGACAACACCGTCGACGATGGCGCTGGTGCCGATGCGGCGACGATGGTGATGCGCCGGGTCGACCCGAAGGCCGAGTCGGCGGGCGGCAAGGGTGCCGCTCCGGCGCGGCCGGACGAGCCGGATTTCGCAGGCGCGGATGACAAGACCATCGCCATGCCGGTGGTCTCGAAGCTGGATGCCGAGCAGACCGTCGCGCTGCCGATCCAGAAGCCGGCCGAGAAGCCGTTCGACAAGGACGCCACGCAGCGGATGCGCACCGATGCCGGGACCAAGCCCAGTACCGACCGGGTCGTTGCGCCGGCGGCTCGGCCCGGTCCGATCACCAAGCCGCCGAGCACGCCGCGGCCCGCAGCCGGTCCGAAACAGGCTGGAGCGCAAGGGTCTTCGCCGAGTGGACCGGGGGTCGAGGAGACCGCGCCGTCGGCACCGCGCGGGCCCGGCCAACCACTTCAGGTCGCGTCGGCCCCGTCACCTGCCGATACGCAGAAGACTCGCCCCGCCCAGCCGGTCACCGGGACACCACCGCCGCGGCCGATGGCGCAGCCGCAGCGATACACGCCGCCTGGTCCGCGGCCGGCGGACACCGAGGCACCGGCCGCGCCTTCGAAGCGCTGGCTGTTCATCGCAGCGGGCGCCGCGGCGCTCATCGCGGTAATCGGGCTAGCGGTCGTGCTCATCGGGGGCCGGAGCGACAACTCCCCGGAGGCGAAGGTGCGCGCCACCATCACCGACTACACCGCGGGACTGAAATCCGGTGATCTCGCGGCGCTGCGCAAAACCACCTGCGGGCAGTTGCACGACTTTTATCAGGGCATTCCGGCGGACCAGTTCGCGGGCGTGCACCAACTGTCGGTGGATCGCAAGAATATTCCCGTGGTGGCGAGCGTCGATACGATCAAGATCACCGATAAGACCGCGATCGCACAGGCCACCGTCTACACCGACGCGGATCCGACGAAGCGCTCGGCGCGGACTTTCGATCTCGAGCAGACCACCGATGGCTGGAAGGTCTGCGACCCGCCGAGCGCCGGGACGCCGTAGCCGAGAGGTGACGCCGAGTCCTGCAGGACACATCCATAAGTAAGCCCGCTAACCGGGTCGCAAACGTCACACTTACCTGGTCATTGGACCGGTTCGCCAGTAGCATGGCCCGGATCATGGCCAGGGAGCAGACAATCGAAAAGCCGGAAGCCGAAGTGGTCGAGCAGACAGCCACACTGGCGGGAAGCCGGTTCCGGGTGCGCGAACGCTATTCGGTCGGCCGGGAGAAAGTCCGCGAGTTCGCCCGCGCGACGCAGAGCCGGCACAGCGCGCATTACTCCGAACTCGATGCGCGTGAGCTCGGTTACGACCGTATCGTCGCACCGCCGACATTCGCCTCGGTCATCGGCATCAACGCGACCCGAGCCTTGCTGGATTCGGTGCTCACCGAATACGACCTGTCCCAGATCCTGCAGACCGATCAGGTCTTCGAGCTCACACGCCCGATCGTGGCGGGCGACCGGCTCAGCACCGAGGTCGCGATCGACTCGATCCGCCAGTACGCCGATAACGACTTCATCCTGGTCACGTTCTCGCTGACGAACCAGCACGGCGAGATCGTGCAATCGGGTTCGACCACCATCGTGGCGCGCCGCGGTGTCGAGGTGGATCCGAATATCGCGGCCGCCGTCGAGAACATCATGATGCACACCCGTCCGGTCACCGTCGGTGATATCACGGTGCCGGACAGCGGCCCGCTGGTCGCGTTGCCCGCGGATGCCCCGGCCCCAGGGCGGCCTGCGGCGCGCAGCGCATCCGTGCGCTCCCTCCAGGACTTCGACCGCCTATCCGTCGGCGATCAACTCCCGGCCGAGACCGCGCAGGTGACGCGCGGCGACCTGGCCAACTATGCGGGGGTTTCCGGCGACCCCAACCCGATTCACTTCAGCGAGCGCGCGGCCCAATTGGCCGGGCTGCCGACCGTGGTGGCGCACGGCATGCTGACCATGAGCCTGGCCGGTGACTATCTGACCTCCTGGCTCGGTGATCCGACGGCGATCGAGAAATTCAGCGTGCGGTTCGCCGGATTCGTTCCGGTGACCACCGAGGCGCCGAGCTCCGTCGAATTCAGCGGAAAGATCAAATCGCTCGATCCGCGCACGCGGACCGGGACCATTCTGCTGGCGGGTAATTCGGAGGGCCGCAAACTCTTCGGCCGAGCCATCGCCGAGGTTCGATTCGCCTAGCGGCGCAACCTCATTCGGTGGTCGCGTGCACGAGGTATACGTTGTAGTCGTTCCAGGTCGCCCAGCCCTACTTACCGACCGATTCCCCAAGTGCCGCATGGACATCCAGAATTAGCAGGATCTCCTACTTCATTTTCGAGACCGCAGCCAGGCTGCCCTGCTACCGTCCACACGACAACTCGAGTCGGGGTGAGTGGCGTCCACCGGGGGAGCAAAGGGCCTCCGGTGGTTCTCCTTTCGACCATAGGACAACCATGAAACCTGCTGTGCACCCCAGATCGCTGCCCGGAACCGCTATGGCCATCCTGATCGGTTGCGCCGCCATCGCATTCGCGGCACCGACGGCCACCGCCGATCCGCTGACCGACCTGCTGTGCAACTCGGGCTCCGCCCAGTTCTGCCCGCCCGTACAACCGCAACAGAACTTGCCGAACAACCCGCCGCCCCGATCACAACCACCGCAGACCCAACCGGCGCCCTACTACAAGAACTGCGACGAGGTCCGCCGAGCCGGACAGGCGCCGCTGCACCGCGGCGCCCCGGGATATGCACCCCACCTGGACCGCAACAATGACGGAATCGCCTGTGAATAACGCGTACTGACATCGGCGTGGAAAGCGGAGCAGGATGGAGAATGTGAAAGCTTCAGTGATCTTTCGTGCTATACCCGCGCTCGGTGTGTGTCTGGTGATCGGCGGCCTCGTGAGCGCGTCGCCGATCGCCGCCGCCGATTCATCCAGCCCCCAATTCGTTGCCGGGCCGGATAGTTCGCTTCCGGTGCCCACCTATCGACCGGGGCCGAAGGGGTCGAATGTGCCGCCGCCGGAGCAATCGAAGGAAGAGGCGCCGCGGTATTACACCGATTGCGATCAGGTTCGGGCCGCGGGGAAGCTGCCGCTGTATCGGGGGCAGCCCGGATATGCACCGTATCTGGATCCGGATGGCGACGGCATCGCATGCGACTGAGCGGTTACTGGACGGCCTGGAACACCAGAACCGTTGCGCCGATGCGGATATTATCGCCGTCGGCGAGCAGCGCACCGCTTTCGATCGCCTGGTCATTGACGTAGACGCCGTTGGCCGAATGCAGATCCTTGATCAGCAGCCCAGCCCGGCTCGGCATGATGTGCGCGTGGTAGCGGCTGGCCTTCGGATCATCGAGAACCAGATCGTTATCGGTCATCCGGCCGATTCGCATGCCGCCGTGCGCGATCGTGGTGACCCGACCATCCGGCATGCGCAGCTGACCGCTGCGGATGGCACGCGGCATCTCGGTAACCGTCTCGGTCATCGCCGCGGCAAGCCGCGCGGTGCGCTTGAGCTCCATCGTGCTCAGCGGTTCCTGCCGCAGCACCCGCCGCTCGAGATCGACCAGGACCGGGCCCGGATCGATACCGAGTTCATCCGCGAGCACCGTGCGCACCCGACGGCACGCGTCCAGCGCATCGGCCTGCCGCCCGGATAGATACAGCGCGGTGATCAGCTGACCCCACAGCGGCTCGCGCAGCGGATGCTCATTGGTCATCGAGACCAGCTCACCGATTACCGCTGACGCACGCCCACAGGCGATTTCGGCATCGATACGGGCCGAGGCGGCCTGTAGCCGCTCCTCGTCCATCGCGGTGGCGAAACCATCGGCGAACTGCAATCCGGCCAGATCGGCCAGTGCCCGACCGCTCCACTCGCGCAACGCTTTTCCGAACAGTTGCGACGCGGCCACATGGTCGCCGACCTCGGCGGCGCGCGCGCCCGCATCCCTGGCCGCCTCGAAGCGGCCGAGATCGCAGCCATCCTCCGGGATCTCGAGTCGGTAGCCGGACGATTCGGTGCGCAGCACCATGGCCGGATCCACTCCCGAATTACGCAGCGCCTTACGGATATTCGAGACGAATACCTGCAGGCTGGCGGCGTAGGAATCGGGTGGATCCTCATTCCAGACCATATCGGCCAGCGCAGCCGAAGCCACCGCGCGCCGTCGATTGATGGTCAGCGCGGCGAGCAAGGCTCGCGGCTTGGGCCCGCCGACCGCCACCGGTTCACCACCGACCAGTAGTCGCACGGGCCCGAGCACGCGCACATCCAGACTCATGTGCTAATAGCCCCTGTTTCCATTCGCGGTGTTCGCGGGCGCTGTATCCATTGTGCGGCGCTCCCGGCGCCCTCCATGGTTACGCTCCGCTACCTCCTCCGGGCACGTCGCTCGCGCCGCCGTATCCATTGTGCGGCGCTCCCGGCGCCCTCCATGGTTACGCTCCGCTACCTCCTCCGGGCACGTCGCTCGCGCCGCCGTATCCATTGTGCGGCGC
>NZ_JBFAXH010000003.1:538376-590667 GCF_040680755.1 Nocardia sp. NPDC051990
GCTCCCGGCGCCCTCCATGGTTACGCTCCGCTACCTCCTGCGGGCACGTCGCTCGCGTCGCCGTGTGGTTACGCAAGCTACCGCCTCCGGGCCGTACGCGAACACCGCAGGAGGTAAAAGGATCAGGCGCTGATCGAGCGACCCGCGGACTTCAGATCATTGCACGCCTCGACGACACGTGCCGCCATGGCCGTCTCGGCCTTCTTCAGGTAGCTGCGCGGATCGTAGGTCTTCTTGTTGCCGACCTCGCCGTCGATCTTGAGCACACCGTCGTAATTGGTGAACATATGCGCGGCGACCGGCCGGGTGAAGGCGTACTGGGTGTCGGTGTCGACATTCATCTTCACCACACCGAAGCGCAGCGAATCCTCGATCTCCGACTTCAGCGAGCCCGAACCGCCATGGAAGACGAAATCGAACGGCTGCGCATCCGCCGCCAGACCCAGCTTGGCCGCGGCGACCCGCTGCCCCTCGGCCAGCACCTCGGGCTTGAGCACCACATTGCCCGGCTTGTACACGCCGTGCACATTGCCGAAGGTCGCGGCGAGCAGATACTTGCCGTTCTCGCCCGAACCGAGCGCGTCGATGGTCTTCTCGAAGTCCTCGGGGGAGGTGTAGAGCTTCTCGTTGATCTCGGCCTCGACACCGTCCTCTTCACCGCCGACGACGCCGATCTCGACCTCGAGGATGATGTTCGCGGCGTTGGTCGCTTTGAGCAGCTCCTTGGCGATCTCCAGGTTCTCGTCGATCGGGATCGCCGAACCGTCCCACATATGCGACTGGAACAGCGGGTTCTTGCCCGCGTTCACCCGCTCCTGGGAGATGGCGAGCAGCGGCCGCACGAAGGTGTCCAGCTTGTCCTTGGGGCAGTGGTCGGTGTGCAGCGCGATGGTCACGTCGTAGCGCGCGGCGACCACATGCGCGAATTCGGCCAGTGCGGCCGCGCCGACGACCATATCCTTCACACCCAGGCCGGAGCCGAACTCCGCGCCGCCGGTGGAGAACTGGATGATGCCGTCGCTACCCGCGTCGGCGAAGCCCTTGATGGCCGCATTGACGGTTTCCGAGGAGGTGCAGTTGATGGCCGGGAAGGCAAAGGAGTTCGCTTTGGCCCGACCGAGCATCTCGGCGTAGACCTCCGGAGTCGCGATGGGCACTTGAAGACCTCCGTGTTGTGCGGCAAAAGACAATTCTGTCAGTCCTCAGAGTAGGCCAGCGGGCTTTCGACCGACGTGCGGGGACCGCTCGGTGCGGCGGGTCGACAAGATGGACCGGCCGGTCGGACAAATCGAACTTTTCGTACAGCAAGAGGTTTCTCAGTTGGACCCGGTACTGTTGGCCGGGTAATTGCGCTGGCAGCTTCCGATGCGGTGGCAAGCAATGTGGCCAGCCGTACCCGGGACAGGAGGCCGCGTGATACTGCTGGCAGCGACCGAATCGGTGACTAGCAACGTCGCATTGACCCAGTTGCTGGACCCGCTGCACCTGCTCACGGAGACGTGGCTCAAGAACGCGGTACTGCCGGCGATCCTGGTGATCGTCTTCATCGAGACCGGTCTGCTCTTCCCGCTCCTGCCGGGTGATTCGCTGCTATTCACCGGCGGCCTGCTGTCCGCGACGGACAATCCGCCGGTGTCGATCTGGTTGCTGTTGCCCGCCGTCATGGTGACCGCGTTCGCCGGTGATCAATGTGCCTATTGGATCGGCCGGGCGATCGGGCCCGCACTGTTCCACAAGGAAGACACCCGCTTCTTCAAAAAGCATTACGTCACCGAGACGCACGCCTTCTTCGAAAAGCACGGGCCGAAGACGATCATCCTGGCCCGATTCGTGCCGATCGTGCGCACGTTCATGCCGGTGCTGGCCGGGGTATCCAAGATGGATTACCGCAAGTACGTCACCTTCGACATCGTCGGCGCCATCCTGTGGGGCGGCGGTGTCACGGTGCTCGGCTACTTCCTCGGCAATATCGAATTCATTCGCAAGAACATCGAGCCGATCTTCCTGCTCATCGTCCTGATCTCGATCCTGCCCGGCATCATCGCAGTCGCCAAGAAGGTGCTCAACCGCGAATCAGACACCGACGAGGCCGCTCAGCACGATGCCGCGCTGACCGCCTCGACGAACGAGCCAACCCACTGAGCCCGGTGTCCATGGCGCAGTTGCCCCTAGCAGTGGGCAGTTTCGATCCGCTGACCTCGGCGGGGCCCGCGCTCGTCTGGACGGTGGTGCTGACCTTCGTCTTCCTCGAATGCGCATTGATCATCGGGTTGTTCCTGCCCGGTGACTCGATGCTGATTACGGCGGGCATCGTGATGGCCGCCAATGCCACGGGCGAAGCCCATGTCTGGGCGCTGTCCATCGGCGCGATGCTCGCGGCGATCGCGGGCAACCAGGTCGGCTACGTCATCGGGCACCGCACCGGCCATCATCTGGTGGCCAGGAAGAACGGCCGCTACATCAACACCCGCAATCTGGCGCGCGTCACCGAACTGCTGCAGCGGCACGGTTTCCTCGCGGTGCTGATTTCGCGCTGGATCCCCTGGGTGCGCACGCTGTGCCCGATGGTCGCGGGCGCAGCGCGAATGGATCACCGCAAGTACACCCTGGCCAGCAGCGTCGGCGCCGTCATCTGGGCGCCGGTGCTACTGCTCATCGGCTACTACGCGGGCAGTTTCCTGGATCGGGTGCCGTGGCTGATGCCAGGAGTCATCGGCACCCTGGTGGTCGGCCTGATCATCGGAACCGGCATCGGTATCCGGCACTACCGCCAGGAGATCGCCAAACCCGCCGAGGATTTCGATCTCGACACCGTACCCATCGCCATACTGGAAACCGAGTGCTGACGCCTACAGCCCGGCGGCGCTGACCTGGTAGGCCGCCTCCATCAGCAGCCAACCCGACAGTTGCACCGACATATCGCGTTCGGGCACCTGCGACGAGGTCACCGAACCGCCCGCGGTGAAATGTCCGGCACCGGACGGGCCGCCGGGTAACTGGGCGGGTTTGCTCCAGTCATGCCCGAACAGCGGCTCCCCCTCGAGCTCGAGCCGGTTCGCCCAGGCCGCCGCGGCGCTGGCGCGGACAATGGCCGCCGCGGTCCGCCGATCGGCCACCTGGTCGCGCTCATCGCCGGGCAGCATCAGCGCGACCACGGCGAGATAGCGGGCCAGGATTCCATTGAACAGGCCGCCGTCGCCGCCACCGCCGCCGGTGATCACCCCATCGGTGGTCATCTGCTCCTCGACCGCGGTGAGCAGTCGGTGCACCCGTTCGCGGTGGCGCTGCTCGCCGGTGTGCACCGCGAGCTCCGCCTCCAGGCCGAGCACCACGCCCTGGCAGTAGGTGTAGGTCGGGCGCTCGATCTCGCCGGAGGGCAAGTGGATGCCGTCCAGGATCAGGCCGGATTCCTTGTCGCACAACGTCGCATCGATCCAGTCCGCCATTTCCTGCGCCCGGACATGGCGGCCGAGGCGCAGCAGCGCGATCGCGGCCGGTCCGTTGGCGGGGGCATTGAAATAGTCGGAGTCGACCCGCCACGGCACCCCACCGCCACCCGCCGGATCCCAAGCGCCGTACAGCGCCCGCTCGAGTGCGATCAGGCCGCCGCGCGCCTCGGTAATGCCCTGGGTTCGCTCGGCCCGCTCCAAAGCGATTGCCAGCCAAGCCATATCGTCGTAGTAGTCATTGGTCCACCCGGTGATATTGCGCCGCCGATGTGCCCGCGCTATCGCGGCGATTCGCTTGCGTCGCATCGGCGTCGGCACCCGGTTGGCGGCATCGACCGCGCAGTCGATCAGATGTGCCTGCCACCAGTAGTGCCAGGACGTGAAGGCCCGCTCACGACGCGTCGCCGGCCAACCGACGACACCCAATTCGGTACCGGGCACGCCCCATAGCGTGCGTAGGTGCCGCGAGATGATCGCGGATTCGGCCATATCCGCGCGCTCCGACCACAGCACGGGCGTGGGGGCTGCATCGCGCGCGGTATCCGGTCTCGGCGAGGTCATGGGTCAATGGTGCCAGCTTCGAGCCGATTAATACCGATCTTTTCGTTACCAAGCTGACGTCAAATCGGCATGTTGCCGAATCCATGCGTGCATTGCGATGCCGGCCGCGACTCCGGCATTGATACTGCGGGTCGAACCGAACTGCGCGATCGAAACCGTCAGCGCGGCCGCACCCTTGGCATGTTCGGTGACACCCGGCCCTTCCTGCCCGAACAGCAGCAGGCAGCGGCGCGGCAACTCGACTGTTTCCAGCGGAACCGAGCCCGGCACATTGTCCACCGCGACCACGGTCAGATCTTCCCGCTGCGCGAAGGCGAGTAGCTCGCCGATATCGGAGTGATGTTCGATGTGCTGATAGCGGTCGGTAACCATGGCGCCGCGGCGATTCCAGCGCCGCCGGCCGACAATGTGCACCGCGGCCGCGGCGAAGGCATTGGCGGTGCGCACCACGGTGCCGATATTCGCATCGTGGCCGAAGTTTTCGATGGCGACGTGGAACGGATGTCGGCGGCGGTCGATATCGGCGATGATCGCCTCGCGCGACCAGTAGCGGTAGGCGTCGACGACATTGCGGCGGTCACCGCCCGCGAGCAGTTCCGGGTCGTAGCGGGGATCCTCGGGCGGGGCATCCCCGTGCTCTTGCGTCCACGGTCCGACACCGTGCGGGTGCTCGCCCCATTCGGTGGGGCCTGATAGCTCGGCCGTATCCGGCGCGGGGTGGTTCACCCCGACGATGCTAATTCCGGCCGTACCCTGCGGCGTGAGCGGACGGGCTCTGAGGCACAGTCGGCGGGCCGTCGACGGGGGTACTACGGGAAGGGCATACGCGCCCACGGAGGGACCCGCGAGGGCCGCACATCGAATTCCGCCATCGCGTGGCCGGAATCCGGCGACACCTAGTAGGTCGAGGACGAGGCGCCGAGTACGCCGATTGCGGCGAGCACGACCATGAGGATGATGAACAGAACGGTCAGGATCAGCAGTATCGAGGCGATCATGCCGCAGATGTACCCGGCCTGTACGGTGCCGCGACCACCGAGGGCACCACCGGACGCATCGATCTCGTTGAGCGCCTTCCGCCCCATCACCCACGCGGCCGGACCCAGGAACTGACACAGCAGCAGGCCGAGAATCCCGAGGATCATGATCGTGATGGCCTGCGGATGATCCTGCGGCGGACCATAGGCCGGGTAGCCGTATGGCGAACCGTACTGCGGTGGCGGCGGATAGTTCATGGGCAGGATGGTAGTTGGTGGTGTAGCTGGCCACACCTCGGATTCGGCGGTCAGCTCGATCGAATGCCACCGCGACCACGACAATCATGGAGTCCATGACCGAGACACAAACCCTCGTGCTCGACGCGCCCACCGGCCCGGCCGGTCCTGGCGCGCGAAAGGTGCTGCGCGCGGTGCTGCGGGCGCCCTTCCAGGCCCGGACCTGGAAGCAACTCGTCTATGTATTCACCGTTTTCGCGATCGGCATGCTCGCCGTCTGCTATTTGTTCTTCGGCTTCGGCGGTGGGTTATTCGCCTCGATCTTCCTCCTCATCGGCATTCCGATCCTGGCACTGATGCTTCTGGGTGGGCGGCTGTGGGCGAAGGTGTACCGCGCGCTGGCCAGGGATCTGCTGGATACGCCGGTGGACGCGCCGCCGCCGTATGCCTCGCGGCCGGGCTTTTTCGGATTCTTGAAGAGCGCGTTCACCGATCGCGCGAGTTGGCGGGCCGTGCTGTTCCTGTTGGCACAATCCGTAATCGGTGTGGTCGGCGGTTATCTTGTGCTGATCGTGGTCGCCGTGACGGTATTCATAGCGCTCTCGCCCATCCCGTGGGTGCTGTTCAACCCGACGAATATCGACGACAACGGCGTCGCGCACCATTCGCTGGCCCAGTTCGGATCCTTCTATATCGACACCTGGCCGAGGGTGCTGCTGATGTCCGCGGTCGGCATTATCGGCTGCTTCGCACTGCCCTGGCTGCTGCGCGCGGTGTGCTGGGTGCACGGGCTGCTCACCATTGCCTTGCTGTCGGCGACGGCGCGGGACCGGCAGCTGGTCGAATTGCGTGCGAGCCGACGTGCTGCGGTGGAGGATTCGGCGGCGACGCTGCGCCGGGTGGAGCGGGATCTGCACGATGGCACGCAAGCGCGCTTGGTCACCATGGCCATGGCCCTGGGCCGGGCCGAAGAGCGGATCGCCCTCGGCGGCGACGCGCGCGACCTGATCGCCGATGCACACGCCAATGCCAAGGAGGCGCTGACCGAATTGCGCGAAATGGTACGCGGAATACATCCGCCCGCACTCGAATTGGGGCTGGCGCCCGCGCTGGAGACCTTGGCCTCGCGGTGCGCCGTTCCGGTGGAGCTGCGCGTCCACCTGCCGCAGCGGCCGAATCCGGCCATCGAGGCGATCGCCTACTTCTCGGTCGCCGAACTGCTCACCAATGTGGTCAAACATGCGAGCGCCAGCAGTGCGTGGGTGTCGGTAGTGCCGACCGATGCACGCACCATCGCGGTCTCGGTGCGCGACAACGGAATCGGCGGTGTACCGCAGCCGACGGACGGGGAACACGTTACGGGCAGCGGACTTTCCGGACTGGCCACGCGGGCGCGCGCGGTGGACGGCACCCTGACGGTGCAGAGTCCGACCGGCGGACCGACCGTGGTGACCATCCTGCTGCCGATGGCCGGTCCACAATGAGTACGCCGTTGCGGGTGGTCATCGCCGAGGACAATGTGATCCTGCGCGACGGATTGGCCGGGCTGCTGACCGAGCGCGGGCACGAGGTGGTCGCCATTGTCGGCGACGCCACCACCTTGAGCGATGTGGTCGGTACCCACAACCCCGACGTGGCCGTGGTGGATGTGCGGATGCCGCCGACCTTCACCGACGAGGGGTTGCTCGCGGCCATCGAGTTGCGCCGCAAATATCCGCTCACCGGAGTGCTGGTGTTCTCCCAGTGGATCGAAACCCGCTATGCCACCGAACTTCTCGCCGGCGGCGCCAGCGGCGTCGGCTATCTGCTCAAGGATCGGGTGGCCGACGTCCGCGATTTCGTCGACGCCCTGGACCGCGTCGCCACCGGCGGCACCGCACTCGACCCGGAGGTGGTGAGTCAGTTGATGGGTGCCGCACGCCAACAGGATTCGCTCGCCCGGCTCACCCCCCGCGAGCGCGAGGTCCTCGAACTGATGGCACAGGGACTGTCGAACAATGCGATCGCGACCGCACTCACGGTTACCGAGCGCGCGGTGGAAAAACATATCGGCAATATCTTCACCAAACTCGATCTGCCGCCATCGGACACCCATCACCGCCGGGTGCTCGCGGTCCTGCGACTGAAGGGCTGAGTCGGCTCGCCCGCCATGCTGGCAGCCAGTGTGTGACACGTTTGCGGCATGCTGGACCGGTTGGCGCACGCACTCGAACTGCGGTTCGTCGCTCGCGTCGAGAAGACCGACGCCGCCTGATCCGCGACCGGATCAACCCCGCGTCGCCGATCCGACACCGAGCGCGCGTAACTGCGCGGCTCTGGCTGGGCTGAGCTGGTCGCGCGCGAGTTTGGTGCGCTGTTTCGACAGCCACGCGCCGAGCGGGGCGCCGTCGACGGTGTAGTCGCGGGGCAGGTCGGCCGTACCGTGCTCGCGCCGGTACTCGGCGAGCTGGGCGATCCGGTCCGCCCAAGCGGCGCGCCGGGCGTGCAGGTCGACGCCGAGCGCGGCAAGGGCGGCCGCCTGTTCGGCGGACAGTCGTCCATCGCGGTAATCACGTCGGCAGTCCGCCAGCCAGGCACCGAGCCGGAACCCGTCCGCGGTGATGTGAGCGGAGGCGATGGTCGCGTGCGGACGTGCGCGGCGAAACTCCGTCAGCTCCCGCAGCCCTGACTCCCATCGTGCTTGCTTGCGCTGGGGGCCGCCACCCGGCTGTGGATCGAGGTCCACGCCGCGCGCCCGCAGCTCGTCGATCTGTTCGGCGCTCAGCATCCCGTCGCGATAGCCCTTGCGGCACTTGCCGATCCAGGTACCGAGCAGGAAGCCGTCCGGAGCGCGGTAGCGCTGGACGGGGTTGGCGTGGCCGTGTTCGCGCCGGAACTGATCCAGCGCCTCCAGATGATGCATCCACAGCTGGCGGCCCCAGCCTTCGGCCGCCATGTCGATGCCCGCCGCTTCGAGCTGGCGCACCCGATCGGCGGGCAATGTCCCGGCTCGGTGCTCGCCGCGCCGCCGATGCAGCCATTTGCCGAGGCCGAACCCGTCCGGCGTCATATAGGTGGCGTGGACGTTCGTGTGCCCATAATGCCCACGGTAGGTCGTCAGCGCCGCAAGGGCGCTCTCCCACCGACTGTTTCGTTTGCTGATGGCCGGATGCCATTGCACCCCAAGGACTTCCAGGATCATGAATTGATCGTCCGGCAGCCGCCCGGCTTTGCGCTCCTCGCGGCGATCGTTGAGCCACTGGCCGAGCGGAAATCCGTCAGCCGTCACGTAATAGATAGTCGGATTCGCGTCACCAGTCTGCGCGTGGTGTTCACGCAGCGCGGCCAGGCCCGTCTCCCACCGGTGTTCGCGGCGGCTGGCGCCCCGATCCCAATCAACCCCGAGGGCTTCCAGCGCCGCGGTCCGCTCGGCGGAGAGTTCGCCGGTGCGGTGCCTGCGACTGCATGCGCTCAGCCAGGTCCCGAGCGCGCGCCCGTCGGCGGTCATATGACCGTACGGCACATCGCTGTGCCCGTGTGCCGCCCGGAACTCGCCCAGCGCGGCCAGCCACGCCGCCCACTCGCTGGTGAACGGCGCCCAGGTGATGCCCAATTCGGCCAGTTTCGCGGCCCGCTTTTCGGGTAACCGGCCCGCACGAAAGTCACCGAGAACAAGTTGAGAATCCTGCTGGACCTGCTGGAGTTCAACGCCGCCGATCAGAAGGAACTGCTCGCTCTACGGGCGACAGCCAAAGAGCGTGGCTGGTGGAACCAGTATTCCGCATTGTTCGGAGACGAGACGCTGCGGTACTTCGGCCTCGAACATGGCGCGTTGAGCATCAACAGTTACGAAAGCGGCGTTATCCCAGGACTATTGCAGTCCGAGGACTATATCCGAGCGTTGACCTCGTCGGTGGTCGCGACGAAACCAGCCGAAGCGGAGCAGCGTGTCCGGGCACGGCTGCGCCGTCAAGAACGGCTCGACGGCGAAGATCCGCTGAACCTCACCGTGGTGGTTCCACGGTCCGCACATCACCGTGCGGCCCACCACCCCCACCGACCTCGCAGCCACCTTCACCACCTGGATCAACCACACCCTCGAACACCTCCGCGAATCCGATATATAAGGCCCATTGCGGTAGGCGGACCAGCCGCACTAGAGCAGCTCCCGCGCACTAATTCACGCGCTGAGAACGGGCAGGTCACGGTTGTGATCAAGCGCGTTCACGCTGCAGTGGCCGGCCCTATCCTTGAGGTGCAGGCAGTCGGGTGGAGGCTGGCATGGATCACGCACGCATTCTCCGCACAGTGCTCGGGGTGACGGCCGGGTATTTGATGGTGCTCGGATTCTGGCTGGGCTGGCTGCTACCGCATACGCCGCCGGGGACCGAGCCCTACCAGATCGTCGCGCTGGTCGGCCTATTCGGATCGTGTGTCGGCATAGGCATGCTGCTGACCGCTCGGCCATCGCGCGCGGATCGGCAGCTGTGGCGGCACGGGCTGGAGGGGTGGGCGACCATCGAGGGCGCGCATACACTCGAGCGCACCGATCATCACACCGAGCTGACCGAATTCGATCTGGAGCTCGTTGTGCCGGGATCCGAAAGTTACCGCGGCACCATCGTTTTCGATGTCACCCCGGCCGATAAGCCGCGGCTCGCGGTCGGCGAGACCATCTCCATCCGGGTCGATCCGCGCAATCGCGATCGGATCATTCTCGTTCTGGGTCAATAGCTTTCGCGTGTGCGCGCGGATCGGCCAACAGGTACTGCGCCGCCGCGTAGGTGGCCAGAATGACACCCTCCGCGATCCGGCGCGACCGCTCGCTGCGCGCGAACAGCCGACGCAACACGATCAACCCATCGGAAACGGTGAACAGCAACGCACCGAGGCCGAGCCGACTACGCGGATCGGTGCTCGGAATATTCAGTCCGGCAATATTTTTCGCGCCTGGCGCCAATCCGGGATCGGAAGCGAGCACCGCCGCAGTGCCCAGCGTCGCACCATAGGCCGTCAACGCAGCCGCGACCGTTGGCGCCTTGGCCCGCATCAGCGCCGCCGCGCCGAGCCAGGCCAGCACGCGGGGAACGGCGATCTCCGGACGCGGCCGCCCACCGCGGCGCCACCACAGCACCGAGTATCCGGTCTGCATCACCGCGAACGAGGACGCCCCCGCAATCAGCCGTCGATCATTGTCCGGCTCGATCAACAGCACATCACCGATGGTCGCGGCGCCGAGCGAACCCAGCAGAACCGTCCGGTCGACCGGATCCGATACCGCCCGATCGGTGGCCACATCCGCCGCCAACAGCGGCATCAACAGCGGCTTCGCCACCAGCTGCACCTTTTCCCGGCCGGTGACCGCGCCGTACACGGTCGCCGCCGCGGCCACCAGGAACGCGACTCGGAATGGACGCTGCAAATCAGTCACAGTCGAAGCTCGGCTCTTTCGGGGCGGGCGGCAACGTAACCACTTGACCCGCATAGCTCAAACCAGCGCCGAAGCCGAGCAGCAAGGCAATCTGACCGCCCTTGGCCTTGCCGGTCACCAACATCTCCTCCATGGCCAACGGGATCGAGGCGGCGGAGGTATTGCCGGTGTTCTCGATGTCATTGGCCACCGGGGTGTCATCGGCCAACCCGAGGTTCTTCTTCATCAGCTCGTTGATGCGGGCATTGGCCTGATGCGGAATGAAGACCTCGATATCGTCGGTGGCGACACCGGAGACCTCGAGCGCCGAGGCCAGCGCGCGCGGCAAAGTGACCGCCGCCCAACGGAATACCCGCGGCCCCTGCATCCGCAGCGACATCCGGCCGAGGGGCTCGACGGCCGGATCGGTGCCCTGCATCCGCTGTGCCTTCTGCATATATTCGAGGAAGTTGACATCCTGCTCGATCGCCGAGGCATTCTCGCCGTCGCTGCCCCACACCGTCGGGGAGATACCGTTCTCCTCGCTCGGGCCGACCACCACCGCGCCCGCACCGTCGCCGAAGATCATCGCGGTGCCGCGATCGGTCGGATCGAGTCCGACCGTCATCGTCTCGGCACCGATGAGCAGCACATACTCAGCCGATCCGGAGCGGATCAGGTCGGCGGCGACGCCGAGGCCGTAGCCGAAGCCGCCGCAGCCGGAGGTCAGATCGAAGGCCGCGATACCGTTTATCCCCAGGTCATTGGCAACCTTGGGGGCGCCGTGCGGGGTCAGCGTCAACCAGCTCGAGGTGGCCAGGATCAGCGCGCCGATCTTGGAGCGGTCGATACCGCTGTTGACGATCGCCCGCTCGCCGGCGGCCGCCGCGATCGATTGCAACGTTTCGTCACCGCTGATCCACCGGCGGTTGCGCACACCGGTGCGCTCGTAGATCCACTCCGGGGTCGAGTCGAGAACCTCGCACACCTCTTCATTACTGACCAGGCGTTTCGGACGGTAAGCACCAATGCCGAGCATCGCGACATTCGCACGGCTTTTATTTACTGCAATGCTCACCACAGGTAACTCACACGACCCTTCACTGTCTCGAACGATTCGATGCGCTCGACGGATGCGTCCTGTTATCGAGTCACACCACTGTCGGCGTTTCAGAGCTCTGCGAAGCTCCAACCACCAGCGATAGCGACCCTGGACCGTATTCGCAGCTTAACCGAGGGCCAGATCCTTCAATCCCAGGATGGACCGGTACTCCAGGCCCTCGGCGGCGACCACCTGATCGGCACCGGTCTCCCGGTCCACCACGGTCGCGACGCCGACCACGGTCGCACCGGCATCGCGCAGTGCGCGCACAGCGGTCAGCGGCGAATTTCCGGTGGTCGTGGTGTCCTCGACGACGAGCACCCGCTTGCCGACGATGTTCGGGCCCTCGATCTGGCGCTGCATGCCGTGCGTCTTGGCGGCTTTACGCACCACAAAGGCGTCGATCGGACGACCTGGTGCGTGCATGACGGCCAGCGCGACCGGATCCGCGCCCATGGTCAGCCCGCCGACGGCCTCGAAATCCCAGTCTGCAACCAGTTCGCGCAGCAGCTTGCCGACCAGCGGTCCGGCAGCGTGGTGCAGGGTGGCGCGACGCAGGTCGATGTAGTAGTCGGCCTCCTTGCCCGAGGACAACGTGACCCGGCCGTGTACAACAGCGAGCTCGCGCACGAGTGCGGCCAATCGGTCGCGATCGTCGGTCGAAACGGCCACCTTGTTCGCCTGGTCGATCATGTGTGTCAAGTCCTTCCGCGTGCGTTGAATATGCCGCGATTGAGTCGGGCCGCCAGGGCTCGCGGGATCATCCCGGCGACGGTGGTGAGCACTTTGTACTGCACACCGGGCACGCTGAGTACCCGGTTCTTCTCCAGATCACGTAGCGAAACGGCGACCACCTTGTCGACGGTCAACCACAGCTGTTTCGGCAGCGAGGACATCTCGATACCGGCCCGCTCATGGAATTCGGTATGCACGAATCCGGGGCACAGGGCCTGCACCCGAACCCCTGTTCCCGCCAGTCCGCCCGCCAACCCCTCCGTGAAGGATACGACGTAGGCCTTCGAGGCCGAGTAGGTGGAGCCGCGTCCCGGAATCAGACCAGCGACGCTGGCCACATTGACGATCGAACCCTTCGCGGCCGCGATCATCGACGGCAGCGCGGCCCTGGTGAGCTGCACCACCGCCGTGACATTGACATCGAGTTGCGCCTGGACCGCGGCGGGCGGCTGCGTCCAGAACTCCCCCGACTGGCCGAATCCGGCATTGTTGACCAGGAATTCGATGCCGTCGGCGGCGCGTGCCAGCACCCGATCCCGATCCTCGGCGTCGGCCAGATCGGCGACCAGCACCTCCGAACGGGTTGCGAATTTGCGCTCCAATTCCGCGGCCAGTGCATTCAGCCGCTCCTTGTCGCGGGCGACGAGCACCAGGTCATAGCCGAGTGCGGCCAGGCGCACCGCGAATCCGTGCCCGATACCGGAGGTCGGTCCGGTGATCAGGGCGACGGGGCGGGTGGCACCGGGCAGGCGTGTGGGATGGGCGCTATGCCCGCTCACTGTGGCACGGGTCCCTGATATGGGCGGAATCCCGGGTGGAACGGACCGCCGGGCGGTCGGTGCTCGCCCGATGGCCACTCGTCCGCATCCGGCTCGGACCCGATGGGCTCGGGCTTGGCGGGTTTGCGCTGATCCGGGCGGTCCTGCGGCCAGTCGTCCTCGCTTTCCGCTGCCCAACGCTCGTCGCGGGCCCGCGAGCGAGAGTCCGGGACAACGGCGAGACTGGGTCGGCGCGGCGGCTCCGGGGTTACCGGTTCGTCGTCGTAGTCGTCGTCGGCGTACTCCCGGTACTTCGGCCGGTCGAAATCGTCTTCGTCATAAGACGATTCGCCGTAGGCCGAATCCGCGTCGTCGAAGTCCGCGCCCTTGCGCAGATCCGCCGACGCTACCCGCGCGGCCACCGGATTTTCGGTCTCTTCCCGATCATCCGAGCGCGACTTGCGCGGGTATGGTCGCCCCGGATCGTGACCGCCGGAATCCTCCCCACGCACCTCGCTCACCGGCGGCAACACATGCAACAGACCGGACAGGCGAAGCACCGCATCGATGGCGGTCTCCCAATCCTTGGCCACCGTCCCGACATTCAGCATGCCGAGGGTCCAGTTGCCCTCACTCCACAGCATCTGCACGGTATCGGGTAGCGATTCGATGAAGGCGACCATGCGCTGGTCGACGGCGTGCCTGGCGATCTCCGGATTGGTCGCGAACACCACCCGGTCCCCGATCGCGCCGAGCAGCTCCAGATCGGCGTCCTTGGGCGGGGACGCGGTCTTGAGCCGCATATCCACATCGATATCGGAGCCGATCTGCCTGCGCACCGCGACCAGCGTCGCCGCGTCTTCCAGATCGAACAGGACGAATTTCTCGCCCTTGCGGATACCGGACACCACATCCACCGCGGATAGGTAGCCGAGCTTGGCCAACGCACCGCGACGCCACGTCGACGCCAGCGCCGGTTCCACCGACACATAGGTATAGCCCTGGGCCTTCGCCCACACCTGGCGCGCATGACCGGTCCGCTGTCGCTGGACCCGATCGAAATACAGCAGCACGATCGCACCAACGAGCGCGATCGCCGCCAACCCGAACCATATTGCCGTCATCGTCGCCTACCCTATAGAGCCGACAGGGCCATTGCGCATTACTACCCGCTGATATTTCACCGCGTGCCCCCGGGCAGTGCGGTACTGATGATGATCTTCGCGTCGATCGAACCATCCGCGGCCTTATCGCCCTGCACCAGGACCATGTCACCCACCCGAAGATCGGATGGCTTGGACCCGGTCAACGAGATCACCTGGGTCTTATCGGTGGTGCGCACCGTCACGGCGGATCCACCCATGGTGTCGAGGGTCAACTGGCCACCGGTATTGGCGGTGATGGTACCCATGGTCGAGCCGAGGCTATCGATGCCGCCGAGTCCCGGAATGCTCGGGAGGACCTGGGGGGACGACGGACCGGCCGGGGGCCTGGTGTGCGAGGGTCGGCCCGCCGTCGGGAAGGCCGAGGTGCTCGCGGCGCTGCTGGACGAGCCGCCCCTACCACCGAGCACCGCACCTGCGAAGACGCTGACCGCGCCGATCAACAGAACCACCATCAGTCCCAAGGCGATCCACAAGCCGGTATTGCGCTTCCGTGGTGGTTGCTGCTCAGGAGGTAGCGGTGCACCCGGCGGTCCGGGCGGATAACTGGCGCCGGGCTGGCCATATGCACCGACCTGGGTCGGCTCCTGCCACGCGCCACCGTCCGGCCCGCCCCACTGGACCTGACTGTCGTACGGCGGAAATTCCTTGGTGGCATTTACCGGCGGCGGCGCCCACGGATCGAATTGCTCGGCGGACGGATAGACCGCGGTCGCATCGCCGTGGCCATACGCCTCGGTGTATTGCACCGAATGCGAGGGCTGCTGAAATCCCGACTTACCCGGCGGACCGATATGCTCCGTCGGCGCATCCTCTGGTCGCTGTGCCCAAGGATCGTTGGGATTACTCATGACCTCCAGGGTAGGCTCTGTTAGTTTTGCTGTATCTTCGGCCGCGCGGGCGCGGCGTGTTCGCTCGTAAGACTCGCTCCGTGGTGGTCGTTGATGGAGGGGCGTTCGGCGCTTGATGGATGCACACCTGGACGGTCGAGTTCCGTGACTGCGGCGTGCACTTCGACAACTCAGGTGCGAGACTGCGGCCCGCGAACTCCTCGCTGGTAAGACTCACTCCGTTGTGACCGCTGAGGGCGGCCCGGCTGCGGGTTGATCGCGGGCCGGGCCGCCTATGTCAGCCGCGGCCGACGATCAGGCCCTCGCCGTTCGGGGTCACATTGACTGCAACGGTGTCGCCGTCGGTGACCTCGCCCGCGAGCAGTTCCTTGGCGAGGGTGTCGCCGATGGACTGTTGGATCAGCCTGCGCAGCGGGCGGGCGCCGTAGACCGGGTCGTAACCGCGCACGGCGAGCCAGAACCGCGCCGAATCGCTGACGTCCAGCTTCAGCCTGCGCTGCGACAACCGCTTCTGCAGCTGGTCCAGCTGGATATCGACGATGGATTCCAGCTGCTCCTCATCGAGGGCATGGAACATGACCACATCGTCGAGGCGGTTCAGGAACTCCGGTTTGAAGGCCGAGCGGACCGCGTTCATGACGAACTCCCGGTCGCCACCCGCACCCAGGTTCGAGGTCAGGATGAGGATGGTGTTGCGGAAGTCGACGGTGCGGCCCTGGCCGTCGGTCAGGCGGCCCTCGTCGAGTACGGCCAGCAGAATGTCGAAGACATCCGGATGCGCCTTCTCGATCTCGTCGAACAGCACGACGGTGTACGGCCGACGCCGCACCGCCTCGGTCAGCTGACCGCCCTGGTCGTAGCCGATGTAGCCGGGCGGAGCGCCGACGAGCCGAGCGACGGCGTGCTTCTCGCTGTACTCGCTCATATCGATGCGAACCATGGCGCGTTCGTCGTCGAACAGGAAGTCCGCCAACGCCTTTGCCAGCTCCGTCTTACCGACACCGGTCGGGCCGACGAACATGAACGAACCCGTCGGCCGGTTCGGATCGGCGACACCGGCGCGTGCCCGGCGCACCGCATCGGAAACCGCCTGCACCGCCTCGGGCTGACCGACCACGCGCTTGCCCAGCTCCTGTTCCATCCGCAGCAGCTTCTGGGTTTCGCCCTCCATCATCCGGCCGACCGGAATACCGGTCCAGGACGAGACCACCTCGGCGATATCGTCGGGGCCGACCTCCTCCTTGAGCATGACTTCGCCGTCACCGGCTGTCGCGGAGGCCTTTTCGGCCTCGGCGAGCTGCTTCTCCAGCGCCGGGATACGCCCGTAGCGCAGTTCGGCGGCCTTGCCCAGATCGCCGTCGCGCTCGGCACGTTCGGATGCACCGCGCAGGGATTCCAACTCCTCCTTGAGGACTCGGACCTGATCGATGGCGCTCTTCTCGTTCTGCCAGCGGGTCATCAGCTGGTTGAGCTTCTCGCGGTCGTCAGCGAGTTCCTGGCGCAATTTGTCCAGGCGCTGCTTGGATGCCGCGTCGGTCTCCTTCTCCAGCGCGACCTCTTCGATCTCGAGCCTGCGCACCGCGCGCTCGACCTCGTCGATTTCCACTGGGCGCGAATCGATTTCCATGCGCAGCCGCGACGCCGACTCGTCGACCAGGTCGATCGCCTTATCCGGCAGGAACCGGGAGGTGATGTAGCGGTCGCTGAGGGTGGCGGCGGCGACCAGCGCGGAGTCGGTGATGCGCACACCGTGGTGCACCTCGTAGCGCTCCTTGATGCCGCGCAGAATGCCGATGGTGTCCTCCACCGACGGCTCGCCGACCAGTACCTGCTGGAAGCGGCGCTCCAGGGCGGCATCCTTCTCGATGAATTTGCGGTATTCCTCCAGCGTGGTGGCGCCGACCAGGCGCAGCTCACCGCGGGCGAGCATCGGCTTGATCATATTGCCCGCGTCCATCGCCGATTCACCGGTCGCACCGGCGCCGACAATGGTGTGCAACTCATCGATGAATGTGATGATCTGTCCCGCACTGCTTTTGATCTCTTCGAGTACGGCCTTGAGCCGCTCCTCGAATTCGCCGCGGTACTTCGCACCGGCCACCATCGCGCCCAGGTCGAGCGAGACAACGGACTTGCCGCGCAACGACTCCGGCACGTCACCGGCCACGATGCGCTGGGCCAAGCCCTCGACGATCGCGGTCTTGCCGACACCGGGTTCACCGATGAGCACCGGATTGTTCTTGGTGCGCCGACTCAAAACCTGTACGACACGGCGGATTTCGGTATCGCGCCCAATGACCGGGTCGAGTTTGCCGGAGCGGGCCGCCGCGGTGAGATCGGTCGAATACTTCTCCAGTGCCTGGTAGCTGCCCTCCGGATCCGGGCTGGTCACGCGCGCGCTGCCGCGCACGGCAGTGAATGCCTCGCGCAGCGCCTCGGGGGTCGCGCCGTACTTCTGCAGCAGCATAGTTACATCCGAATCGCCCTCGGCCAGGCCGACCATGACATGTTCGGTCGAGACGTATTCGTCGCCGAGTTCGGTGGCCAGGCGCTGGGCCGCGGTGATCGCGGCCAGGGCCTCGCGGCCGAGTTGGGGTGTGGTGGTCGCCCCGGTCGCTCGTGGCAGCTTGTCCACGATGTCCTGCGCCTCGCCACGAATCGTCGCCGGGTCTACCGCGACGGCCTTGAGCAAGGGGGCGGCGATGCCATCGGTTTGATCAAGCAACGCCACCAGCAAGTGCGCCGGGCGAATCTCCGGATTGCCCGCGGCCGAGGCGGCCTGCAGGGCTGCGGTCAGGGCCGCCTGGGTCTTGGTGGTGGGATTGAACGAGTCCACAACTCACCTTCCTACTAGTCGATTCGCACTATCCAACGTCCGAAAGGTTGAGTCTGTTCCACTCAACTTTGATTTCTCGGGCACCTGATCAGACTCGACTCGAACGCTACGCCGCGACACTGCCGAATGGCATCAAACACCGGGTCTATGGCACCGCGGTGCCTACGATGGCGTTTGGCCTTTGGTTGATGCAGCACAATCCAGCCCGACTAGAGGAGCGATGGATGCGCGCGATCGTGATACGAAGCTTCGGAGCAACACCCGAACTGGCCGAGATGCCGACGCCCGAGCCCGGCGCGGGGGCGGTCCGGATCCAAATCGAGGCGGCCGGTGTCAACCCCTTCGACCGGAAGATGGTCGACGGCATTCTCGATGGCAAGCTGCCGCACGATTTCCCGATGATCCTCGGTGTCGACGGCGCGGGCACGGTGGTATCGGTCGGCCCCGGCGTCACCAAATTCGGTGTCGGCGACCGCGTTGTCGGCAAGTTTCTGTTCCCACCGGTCGGCCACGGCAGCTTCGCCGAGTACTCGGTACTGCCCGAGGACGCCACCCTGGTCCCGATCCCGGACCGAATGCCCACCGTCACGGCGGCGGCCCTGCCGACCGCGGGTGTCACCGCGCAGGACATCGTGGACGCCACCCAGATCGAGCCGGACCAGAAGGTATTGATCGTCGGCGCCACCGGCGGCGTCGGCTCCTTCCTGGTGCAATTGGCGAATATCGCCGGGGCGCACGTCATCGCGACGGCGCGCGGCGGGGCCGCCGATCAGATGACCAGGCTCGGCGCGGCCGAGACCATCGATTACACCCGGGGACCGGTCGCCGAACAGGTCGCTGCCGCACATCCCGGCGGCGTCGACGCGCTGTTCGATCTGGTGAGTCCACCCGAAGTGCTGGCCGAACTCACCGCGGTGGTCCGCGACGGCGGCACGGTCTACTCCACCATCTGGTCGGCCGATCCGGACGCACTTCGCGATCGCGGCATTCGCGGCGGCAATATCGAATCCTTCGGGCGTGGACCGGAGTTGGCCCGCCTGCTCGATCGGGTCGCCGCCGGTGATGTGGTCGTGCCGATCGACGCGACCGTCCCGCTGGACCACGGCCCTTCGGTCATCGGCGCGACGGGTGCGCGCGGCAAGACCGTGCTGGCCATCTGAGCCGGCACGGATTACGGCTTCCTCGAGGGGCCGCCCGAGCGCTGGGTGGACGACTTGTCCGCGCTGCATCGCGACCAGCGCATCGACGGCCTCATCTCCTGGCCGACCGAGGGCGACCGCGTCGACCAGGTCCATCGCTACGCCGAATCGGTCGCGTCCGCGGTGCGCGCGAATGTGGCGAGTTGACCGGCGGTAACCCGGAGCGACCGAGGTCGCGATACCCTGCATGTCAGGCCCATAGCAGCCCCGATTTGCCCACGGATTACCGTTGGCGCGGGCGTGATCGGCCATACCCACACGACCACGCGATTTCAGGGATACTTGTCGGCGGAGGACCGCCGGTTACCGGCATCTCCCTGGGCAGATTTTGAGGGAAAGGAAGCTCCACGTCGTGGATGCGCGTTCGGCAGCGCTGGTCCGCGCCAACTTCCGATCGGTGATCGAGTCACCGAACGGACCCGAGCGGTTGATTAGTGCGTTTTATAGTTACCTGTTTGCGGAGAAGCCACAGCTGCGGGAATTGTTTCCGCCCGCGATGGAGATGCAGGCGAAGCGGTTGGTGACCGCCATCCATTACGTGCTCGACAATCTCGAGGACTGGAGCCGGGCTCAGAATTTCCTGGAACAGCTCGCGCGCGATCACCGCAAGTACGGGGTGATCGCCGCGCACTACGACATCGCGGGCCCTGCGCTGCTCGCCGCCTTCCGGGCGGTCAATGGTCCGATGTGGAATCGCGCGCTCGAGGAGGGCTGGCGCGATATCACCATCCTCATCTCGGCCTCCATGGCCATCGGCGCCAATTCCGATAAATCGCAGCCCTACTGGGATGCGACCGTGGTCGGCCATCGCCGGGTGCTTGAGGATCTGGCCATTGTGCGGTTGCAGTCCGACAGCCCGATTCCGTATCAGGCCGGACAGTACGTGCCGGTCTCGCTGCCGCAGCGCCCCAAGATGTGGCGCTATCTCTCGCCCGCGATTCCCGCGAATCCCTACGGCGAGATCGAATTCCACGTCCGCAAGATCCGCAACGGTTGGGTGAGCCCGGCTATTGTCAACGAAACCAAGGTCGGCGATCGGTGGATGATCGCGGGCCCGCTCGGTGGTCTGCACATCGATCGCGACAGCGGCCGTGACGTGCTGCTGATCGGCGCCGGAACCGGCATCGCCCCGCTGCGCGCCCAGCTGATCGAGATGGGGCAGCGCGGCATCAATCCGCGGGTGCACTTCTTCATCGGCGGCCGCTACCCCTGCGATCTGTACGACGTGGAGAACATGTGGCAGCTCTCGCAGAGCAATCCGTGGCTTACCGTGGTCCCGGTCTGCGAACAGAAGACCAACCCGTGGTGGTATCCGCATCCAGCGCAGGACGAGCCGTACGGCATGCACCGCCGCCTGATCGGAAATCTAGGCGCGGTCGTCGCCAGCTTCGGCTCATGGGCCGACCGGCAGATCCAGATCGCCGGTTCGGCCCGCATGATCGCCGACACCCGCCGCGCCCTCATGGCGGTGGGTACCCCCGAGTCGGTAATCAGCTCAGATCCCGTTTGAGAGAAGCAATGACATTTGATCCGAGCCCGCACGGCAATGGTGCGGCACCCGTTTGGAAGTCGACCGTTGTCGGTCACCACCGGCTGCGCCACGACATCGCGGTGATCCGCCTGATCGGCGAGTATGTTCCGTTTCTCGCGGGTCAATCGGTCGAAGTCCGGGTGCCGCAGCATCCGGGTATGCGCCGGCGGCTCTCCCCCGCGCTGCCGCCGTCGCTGGACGGCAAGCTGGAATTCCATGTGCGCACCGTGCCGGGCGGCTGGTGCAGCGGCAGTATCGTGGCCGACACCCGGCCCGGCGACGAATGGCAGATCGGCACTCCCCTGGGCACTTTCGCCGTCGACCCGTACGGCGACGAGGTGGTGATGATCGCGGGCGGCACCGGGCTGGCCCCGATGCGCTCCCAGATTCTCGACCTCGCCCGCCACGAGGATCCGCCGCCCACCTACCTGTTCATCGGCGGCCGCTCCCCACGCGATCTGTACGCCGATGACATGCTGTTCCTCTTGGCGAACGAATTGCCTTGGCTCACGGTGATTCCCGTGGTCGAGAGCCCGGAGGATCCTGGGTGGGTCGACGAATGGTACGAGCAATCGCGCGTGGATATCGGATTCCCGCTCGACGATATGCTCTTCGGCACGCTCGCCGAAGTTGTCGGTTCACACGGTGCGTTCGACCACCAGCAGGTGCTGGTCTGCGGTTCACCCAATATGGTCCGCGTGACAGTGGACCGGCTCGTCAAAACCGGAACCCCCCCTGCGCGAATCCAATTCGAAGGCTTGTAGCCAACGCCGCGAACACGCCGCGACCGTGCGGCCAAAAATTCAGAAGAGCGGGTCGTGCCGGATGTTCTTGGCTTCCGTTCCGGCGGCCATGAGACGGAACTTCGTGGTCTGCACCATCGAGGGTGCTCCGACGATTTGCACATCCCGGCCGGCCCAGGAGCCGTAGCTCGCGACGACCTTGCCGATCTGGCCGGTTACCCGGGCTTCCAGGCCCGGCCAGATGCGCTCCGGTGCGCCGGAATCCAGGTACCACCACGGGTTTTCATCGCTCTCGGTGACCGGTGTGACGGTGAGCCACGTATTCGCGGTGGCCAGTCGGCTCAGGATCTCCAGATCGTAGAGGTCGCAGGGATGGTGGCCGCCGACGAACAGGTGCACCCGCGGATTGATGAGACGCTGCGCCATCGCGATGAGCTGGGCGCGCAGCGGTGCGATGCCGGTACCGCAGCCGATCATCAGCATGTTGTGTTCCGCATTACGCGGCACACCGAGTCCGCCGAGCGGTGAGCCGAGCAGCCACTGGTCGCCGATATCGGTGTGGCCGACGATGGCCGGGCTGACCCAGCCGCCGAGCACCCCGCGGATGTGGAATTCGATCTCCCCGTTCGCATTCGCGGGCACCGCCGGCGACAGATAGCGCCACATGCGCGGCCGGGCCGGGATCTGCACGCTGATGTACTGGCCCGCGGCGTACTGCATCGGCTGATTCAATTGCAGCCGCACCACGGCGAGATTGCGCAGCACATCGCGGCGCTCGACGACGGTCCCGGACCAGACCGGCGGCGTCGATTCCTGTTCGGCCGCGCCGATCATGGTGTCGCCGATGATCTTCAGGCCCTCATCCCAGGCCCGGTCGACCTCGTCGGTCCATATCTCGGTGCCCGCGAAGATCCGCATCGCGGCCTTCAAGGAGGTGGCCACGGCGGTGTAATGCGCGGCCTGCACCCCGTACTTGCGGTGATCGCGCCCGAGTTGAGCGAGGAACGGCAATAACTTATCCGGCTCCTCGAGCCGATCCAGCGCGTAGGAGATGGCCTTGACCAACCGGTCACGCTGGGAATCCATCGCTGCGGGGAAGAAATCCCGAACGGCGGGATAGTTCGTGAACAAGATTGTATAGAACGAACTGGCTAGCCTGGCCGGACCATCCTCCTCGGCAGCAACCGCCTTGAACGTTGTTCTTATCGAAGCGACGGTCCGCGAATCCATTTGTGTCACAACCCCTTTTGCAATCGAACACAAACCTGTGCCGACGAGTGAAGTGCTGCGGGACACTCGGCAGCAGCCGATGCGAACGAGTGTAGGCGAGGTCTGCCAGCTACGGGATCACTCGCAATAAACATCACCCATGTAATTTCCCGAAACGAGGACCTGCACCACGAAAGCCCTTGGAAACAAACCGAAAGAACGAATACGACGGTGAAATCGGCCATATATTCAACGAATTCGCAAGGACCGATTTGCAAGATTCATCCTGCTCGGGTTCTCGGAGCGACCTTGCGGCAACCCACAATCCGGGACCGCGCATCCGGCCTCGAGCAAACCACAGGCACCGGGCGGCCCGGCGACCGACGGAACCGACAGCCCGATCCGGCTCATTATTTGCCAGCCCAAGGGTCCCAGCAAACTTCGCGGCTGGGCACATCACTGGCAACCCTGTCGAATCGTATGCCGACACTCACGGGCGACTGAACCGATTGCCGGGTAACGAAACCCGGATCAGGAGTTTGCACGAACACCGCCAGCAGTTATTCGAGACAACGACCCGATACGGCGTCGCGCCCTGACGCATCCGCTAATCGGCGTGAAATGACAAAAGCTCCAGGTTCGGCCGAAAACCGATTCCCGGAGCCTTCGCGTTGCCGTCGCGCTTATCGGCGCCTATTGCGCGGCTGCCACACCACCAGTGCGGTACTGCGTTGCTGCGGTGCGAGATCGGGGCGATACCCCGCGCGCAGCTGGTCCAGCTCGGCCGATATCTCGGCGACGCGCTGTTGCAGTTCCTCGACCTGATTGGTGAGTTCGATGATGCGCTTGATGCCCGCCAGGTTGACGCCCTCGTCCTGAGACAGCCGCTGCACCTCGCGGAGCAATTCGACGTCCCGTTCCGAATAACGTCGACCGCCACCCGAAGTCCGCTGCGGCGTAACCAGTCCCAGGCGGTCATACGTGCGCAGTGTCTGCGCGTGCATACCCGCCAGCTGGGCCGCCACGGAGATCATGAAGAACTCCGCACGCAACGGCCCGCCTGCTGCCCGCTTCGGATTATCGGACATCACGCACCTGCCCATCCCGCACGTGGATCGAACCCGCTGGTCTTCTCCGCCTCCGCGTAGTGCCTGAGCGCCTCGGCGGCATTGTCGTCCAGCTTCTGCGGCACGGCCACCTTAACGGTGACGAGCAGATCGCCCGCCCCGCCGCCGGGACCGCGCTTGGGCACACCACGGCCACGCACCCGCAGGATGCGACCGTCCGCAGTACCCGGCGGCACCTTGACGCCGACGCGCCCTTCCAGCGTGGGCACGGAAACCGTTGTGCCCAGCACCAATTCACTGTAACTGACCGGCAGCACCAGGGTCAGGTCGTCGCCATTGCGGCCGAAGACCTTGTCCTGGCTGACGTGCACGGTCACATAGAGGTCACCCGAGGGCGCACCACGCAGTCCGGCCTCGCCCTGTCCGGCCAGCCGGATCTTCTGCCCATCGCTGACACCAGGCGGAATTCGCACCGTGATGGTGCGGGTCCGATTCTGGATGCCGTTGCCGTGGCAGTCGACACACGGATTGTCGATGATCGAACCGGTACCACGGCATTCGTCGCACGGCTCGCTGAAGCCGAACGCGCCCTGGTTGCGGCTGATCACGCCGTTTCCATTACAGACCGGGCAGACTCGCGGACTGGTTCCCGGCTTGGCACCGCTGCCGTGACAGGTTGTACACGGCGACGGACTCGTCATCCGCAGCGGAACCGTGACACCCTGTGCGGCCTCGCGGAAGCCGAGGGTCGTCTCGGTCTCCACATCAGCGCCGCGGCGTGGACGGCTCGCGGTGCGCGTGCCGCCCCGGTTGAACAGGCCGCCGAGCAGGTCACCGAGGCCACCGTCGCCGGCATTCGGCTGGCCGAAGATGTCCCCGATATTGAAGTCCTGCGAGAAGCCGCCCCCCGCACCGGGAGTGAAACCACCGCGCCCGTATCCACCACCGGCGAACAGCTTTCGGGTCTCGTCGTATTCCTTGCGCTTGGCCGAATCCGACAGCACGGCATGGGCCTCACTGACGGATTTGAACCGCTCCTCGGCCTTGGTATCGCCAGGATTGGCATCCGGATGCAAGTCACGGGCGAGCTTGCGGTACGCCTTCTTGATCTCGTCCTGCGAGGCGCTGGAGGAGACACCCAGCTCCTTGTAGAAGTCCTTTTCGATCCACTCCCGTTGGCTCACCGGGTATCTCCTCCTCTCGGGTTGCTATTGGTTGTTCGTATTGGCATCAGCATCCGATGCCTCTTCTTCGACCAGATCGGCCACGCCATCGGTAACCCCGACGAGCGCGTGCCGAAGCACTCGATCGCCGAACCGATAGCCCTTGCGCATGACGAGGCCGATCACCGGATCGTGGCCGGAGCCCTCGTGCTGCACGGCCTCGTGCAGGGTCGGATCGAAAGGCTCACCCTCCGCACCGAATTCCTGCAGACCCTGCTTGACCAGCGCGTCGGCGAGCTTATCCGCGACCGACTTGAGCGGTCCGGATTCGAGATCGCCGTGCGCCCGCGCACGATCGAGATCGTCTAGGACACCGAGCAATTCGGAGACCACGGCGGCCTTGGCCGCGTCGATGGTGGCCTGCCGGTCCCGCTCGACCCGCCGCCGGTAGTTGGCGTATTCGGCGGTCAGCCGCTGCAAGTCGGCGGTGCGCTCGGCCAGTTCCTTGGTGATGGTCTCGGCCAGGATCTCGGCGCCGTCATCGATCCCGATGCCGGGTTCGCTGCCGTTCCCGGCTTCCGGGCCGGGCCCGGCGGCGGGTTGTGCCGCCGGTTCCCGGATTTCACCGGCCTGAACCGTCTCGTCGCCGCGCAGGCTCCGCTCCTGCGGATCGATCTTGCGGTTGTCGACGATGGTGATCGGCTCCTGTTCGGAGTTTCCCTCGCTCACTTCTTCTCCGTGTCGACCGGCTCGTCCACAACCTCGGCATCCACGACCTGGTCATCGCTCGCGGAACTCCGCGCGCCGTTGCCTGACGCGGCCTGCTCGGCAGCCGACGCCTCGTAGATCGCCTGACCCAGTGCCTGCGATTCGGTCGCGAGCTTCTCCACCGCGGACTTCACGGCCGCGATATCGGTGCCCTTGAGCGCCTCGCTGGCCTCGGCGATGGCCGCCTCGACCTTGGTCTTGACGTCGGCAGGGACCTTGTCCTCGTTCTCCTTGATGAACTTCTCGGTCTGGTGCACCAGCGACTCGGCCTGGTTGCGGGTCTCGGCCTCCTCGCGGCGGGCCTTGTCCTCGGCGGCGTGCGCCTCGGCGTCCTTCACCATCCGGTCGATCTCCTCCTTGGACAGGCCGGAGCCGTCCTGGATCTTGATCGTGTTCTCCTTGCCGGTGCCCTTGTCCTTCGCGGTCACGTGCACGATGCCGTTGGCATCGATATCGAAGGTGACCTCGATCTGCGGCACACCACGCGGGGCCGGCGGGATGCCGGTCAGCTCGAAGGAGCCGAGCAGCTTGTTGTGCGAGGCGATCTCGCGCTCACCCTGGAACACCTGGATCTGCACCGACGGCTGGTTGTCATCGGCCGTGGTGAAGGTCTCCGAACGCTTGGTCGGGATGGTGGTGTTGCGCTCGATGAGCTTGGTCATCACGCCGCCCTTGGTCTCGATACCCAGCGACAGCGGGGTGACGTCGAGCAGCAGGACGTCCTTGACCTCACCCTTGAGCACACCGGCCTGCAGGGCGGCGCCGACGGCGACGACCTCGTCCGGGTTCACGCCCTTGTTGGGCTCCTTGCCGCCGGTCAGCTCGCGGACCAGGTCCGAGACGGCGGGCATACGGGTCGAGCCACCGACGAGCACGACGTGATCGATATCGGCCACGTTGATGCCCGCGTCCTTGATCACGGACTGGAACGGCGCGCGGGTGCGGTCGAGCAGATCCGAGGTGATCTTCTGGAATTCGGCGCGGGTCAGCTGCTCGTCGAGGAACAGCGGATTCTTGTCGGCGTCGACGGTGATGTAGGGCAGGTTGATCGAGGTGCTCTGCGAGGAGCTCAGCTCGATCTTGGCCTTCTCCGCCGCCTCACGCAGGCGCTGCATGGCCATCTTGTCCTTGGTCAGGTCGATGCCCGCGCTGGCCTTGAACTTGTCGACCAGCCAGGTCACGACGCGCTCGTCCCAGTCGTCACCGCCGAGGTGGTTGTCACCGGAGGTGGCACGGACCTCGACGACGCCCTCGCCGATTTCCAGCAGCGAGACGTCGAAGGTGCCGCCACCGAGGTCGAAGACCAGGATGGTCTGTTCCTTATCGCCCTTGTCCAAGCCGTACGCGAGTGCGGCCGCAGTGGGCTCGTTGACGATGCGCAGCACGTTCAGACCGGCGATCTGACCGGCTTCCTTGGTGGCCTGACGCTGCGAGTCCTCGAAGTACGCCGGCACGGTGATCACCGCGTCGGTGATCTCCTCGCCCAGGTAGGCCTCGGCGTCGCGCTTGAGCTTCATCAGCACGCGCGCGCTGATCTCCTGCGCGGTGTACTTCTTGTCGTCGATGGCCACCGACCAATCGGTGCCGATGTGGCGCTTGACCGAGCGGATGGTGCGGTCGACGTTGGTGACCGCCTGGTTCTTCGCGGGCTGGCCGACCAGAACCTCGCCGTTCTTGGCGAACGCGACGACCGAGGGGGTAGTGCGCGATCCTTCAGAGTTCGCGACAACGACCGGCTCGCCGCCTTCGAGAACGGCGACGACCGAGTTCGTGGTCCCGAGGTCGATTCCGACCGCACGAGCCATAGTGGTTCCTCCTGTGTCCAATTCGGGATGAGCGGGGCACTGCGTGGTTACGCAAGCTGCCGCCTCCGTGCCTGACCTCTCATACCGGGGTTGACGTAACTACTTGTGTCGGTGCTGGGGTTTCAGGCGATCTACTCGCCCTGCGACATCCGCCCCGGCGACTGCCGAGTCGGGTGCCGCGAGACCTCGCCCCAAGCACCTTACGGAGCACGGTCCCAGCAACGCTGAGCGTGGTCGGCTCAATCCTGCACCCATTCGACACCGGGCGTCAACTGAAACTTGAGCCGAACACACTCAACATTGTCGAACAGCTCAACCGACGGCCCTCGCGGTCTATTCCCGCGGCAGTAGGGTGACCTAGGGCGGTTCACCCCGCCCACCGTGCGCCGCCGATCCGAGGAGTTCGACTATGAGGGCCGCCGTCGTCACCAATACCAAGTTCTCGGTCGAGGAATTGCCGACACCGACACCCGGTCGCGGGCAGGTGCTGATCAATGTCTCGCGATGCGGCATCTGTGGGTCCGATCTGCACGTCCGCACGCACGCCGACGAGATGGCCGAGCTGGCCGCCCGCACCGGATACGACCAATTCATGCGCTCGGATCAGAGTGTGGTGCTCGGACACGAATTCAGTGGCGAGATAGTCGATTACGGGCCGGGCTGCCACAAACGCTGGCGGACAGGTACGCCTGTGGTCGCACTGCCGATCGTGCGGCACAATGGCGCACCGCAGCTGACCGGGCTCTCGACGGCCGCACCGGGCGCGTATGCCGAGCAGGTGGTGGTGCAGGAATCCATGACAATGCCGATCCCGAACGGACTTTCGGCCGAACATGCCGCACTCACCGAACCGATGGCCGTCGCCTGGCACGCGGTGCGCAAGGGGCGGGTCGGCAAGAGCCAGACGGCATTCGTAATCGGCTGCGGCCCTATTGGTTTGGCAGTCATCAGCATGCTGAAGGCGGCGGGTGTGCGCACCGTCGTCGCCAGTGATTTCGCACCGCGCCGCCGCGAACTCGCCGTCGGCTGCGGTGCCGATATCGTGGTCGACCCCGCGACCGAATCACCGTGGGAGGCAGCGCCCGAGCGCGGGCGGATCAATGGTGTCACCGATATTCTCCGCCTCGGTTTCGACACCATGGAACGGCTGCGCCGCGTCCCGAATCTGCCCTGGTGGTATATCTTCCGGCTGGTGCATTCGCTCAATGCCGGTCCGGCGGGTCCGGTCATCTTCGAATGTGTTGGCGTGCCGGGCATTATCGATCAGATCCTCGCGGCCGCGCCGCCACTTTCGCGCGTTGTCGTGGTCGGCGTCTGCATGCAGATCGATCACTTCCAACCGGCGATGGCCATCAATAAGGAAATCGAACTTCGCTTCGCCCTCGGCTACGACCCAGGTGAATTCCGCGACACGCTGCATATGATCGCCGACGGGAAGGTCGATCCGGCTCGATTGATCACCGGCACCGTCGGGCTGGACGGTATCGATAATGCGTTCACCGCGCTGGCCGATCCGGAACAGCACGCGAAGATCTTGATCGACCCGACCGCTACGGTGACGCCCCCCTGACGCTCAGCCGAGGTGCCGGTCCCGGTCGGGCTGCCGATCGAGCCACGAGGGTGCGGCTACTGCGGTGTCCGGGTAGCCGAGCGCCGGTTGGCCGTGTTCGAGGTAGACGGCGTGGCCCTCCATGCGGGCACGGAAGGCCTGCCAGATACGGCGGGCCGGCTCGCGGCCGGCGAAGCTGTCCGCGGTGTCGACCCGGACCCACTGCCAGCGGTCCAGGTCGCTCTCCCGCAGTCGAACGGCCGATTCGTTGCCGAGTTCGCCGCAGTCGAAGATGTAAACGATCTTGTCGCCCGCTGGTTTCTGCACCCAGTCGTGCACCAGCAGTCGCTGCGGCGGGCGGTCCAGGCCGAGTTCTTCGCGGATCGCGCGGCGACAGGCCGCGGCCGGCGATTCGCCGAGCCCGACGATGCCGCCCGGAACGTACCAATCACACCGATCGACCGAATGGACAAGCAGCACCTGCTCATCGCGGACGAATAACGCTCCCGCGGCCAGGCTCACCTGGGCGAACGGTTGCGCGTCACGGTCCGGCATCACCTCACGACCTTCCTACGCCCGGTCCGGAAATACGCGGGTTCGGCGGAGTTGCCGCCATCTGGCCATACCTGCTGCGACGATGGGCACGGTCTCTCCACTTCTACACCAACAGCGCACATACGTCCTCGAACGGCTCGAGAAGGTGGGCTAAGCATGGCCGAGAAGATCTTCGACATCGTGTGGGATGCGATCGATGACATCCGAGGCGACGTCGAGAATATGCGGCTGCGGTCGCAGCTGATATTCGAACTGACCGACCGGATCGCGACCAACGGCTGGAGTCCGGAGGTCGCCGCCGAGCACCTAGGCGTGACCGCCGCGCGGATCTCCGATCTGCTCAGCGGCCGAACGCAGCTGTTCAGCCTGGACGCGCTGGTCAATATGATCGCCGCGGCCGGTCTGCGGGTGCAGGTGCAGATCACCTGATCCTCAGGTGGCGGCGAGCACCTGATCGGCGATCTCGCGGTTCAGTCCGACCCGGACCAGTGCGGCGGCCAGGTCGGCGGTGTGGTTTTCCGGGGCCAGTTCGGCCAAGCGGTCCGGGTCGGCCGGAAGTCGGACGCGTTCCGCGCCGCGCAGCGCGCGTTCGTCGAAATGCGGTCGGACCCACGTCCATACATCCTGGACTTCGCGCAGGAAGATATCGCTGCCGGTCGGGCCGATGCCCTGGAACTGTTGCAGCAGTTCGGCGGCGCGGGTCGGATCGTGCTCGGCTTCGTCGGCGAGTTTGCGCAGGTCGCCGCCGTAGCGGTCCAGCACGCGAGACGCGTTGGCACCCAAGCGCGACGCCGTACTCTCGTCATAGCGCCGGTAGTGGGCGCGGCCGAGTGCGTCGATGAGCTCTTGCCAACCGGCATCCGCGACCCGGTTCGGGGTGCGGTACCCGGTACTCACCAACTCCTTGGCCGCAGCGACGGCGATATCGGCGGAAATCCGGGTGCTGAGCAATTCGGCGAGCATGAGTAGTTGGAACAGCGGAGCGGGTTCATCGGCCAGGGTGATACCGGCCTCGGCCGCGTAGCCGCTGCCGGCCCGGTCCAGCAACGCATTCACCACATCTTTTTGAGTCATCGCATGCTCCTGGGTTCGATATCCGGGGCGTACCCAGGGGCCGCGGGTCCACACCTGCGACGGAACCTACGCCGCGCAATCCTTGGCGACGACCGTGCGAGCGACCTGCTGCGGCGTAGACCCGCCACGGCAGGTGAGCGGCCGCACTGCCGGGTGTGCGCATCGAGCTGGCGATCCGGCAATGCGCCGATCGTGGCCCGCAGCATCCGCGCCGAGGATTACTCCAGTAGCAGGCTGAGGGCGCCTTCGGCGCTGCGGGCCGCGGTGAGACAGGCGGTGGTGGTGAACTGGTCGGCCAGGGGTGGCGGGCGCGAGCGCGCGATGTGCGCACCGCGGCAGCGGTACCACGGGCGGCTGAGCATTCAACGCGGGTGTCCCCATCGAACCTCTTCCGTCCAAATAGCCGCCGGCACCGCTCAGTGCAGGAAGGCGCCGCCGTCGAGATCGGCGCCGGCATGTCCGGCCAGATCGGTACCCGCATGAGTATCGGTGCAGAGGTTGGATTCGCTGTGTCCGGTGACCGACGTGTCCGGATGCGAACCGGCCGAACTGTCGAGTCCGGAACCGAAGGCATTCGAAACGTCCAGCGACGACCAGGTATTCGCGGTGTACCCGACGGGCGAGGAGGCAGCACCGGTCAGTGTGGAACCGGAAGCCTCAGCAACACCGCCGGCCGCCACAATCGCCGACAGCTGTGCGCCGCCCGTGATCAGGGCTGATTCGGCGACGATGGGGGCGACGGCGGCGATATCCTCTGGTGTCACGGCGGGCAGACCGGCAGCTGCCAGCGCCTGTCCGGGATTGGCGCAATACCCCACCGCGGCCTCGTGGTCCCTGAGCAGGTCGAGAATGAACTCCAGAATCGCATTGGGTGTCATCGAAATCATCTCCTGGATGAGCGGACCAGCGCGATCCGCAGTCGTTGGAACGCATTTCACGCTAGGAACGCTCGGCGTTACTCCGAAACGGGGCGCACCCCTACTACGCACCGCACGTTCCGATTAGGGGCACCCGAACCATTAGGGGAATTACCCCGCACCTTCCCGAGTAAGTAACGGCTGATGCCCAGCAACCGACAGAAGTGGTGCGGCTGAGAGGTCCTCCACCTTCCCGTCAACACAACAGCGGCTACCGGGCACACAGTTTTCGAACGGGGTTCTCGAATGACAGAGCGTCTGGCGCTCGGCATCACTGTCGGAGCGTCGAATTCGGTCGCCGTTGCGACCCCGGGGGATGGCAGCGACTACGACAGGGGTTGGCCGGCGGCCGCGCACGGCGCGCTCGGCGATGACACGGTTGTCGTTTACGATCTCGGCGCATCGAGCCGCACGGTCTCGGTGGTCCACACCGGCGCGCCGGCGGCCGTGCTCGGCGCCTCATTGCGCACCGCCGATGTCACCGGCGCCGAATTCGATCTGTTGACCATGCGCTACGTCCTGGCTAACGCATTGAATGGAAAAGATTTCGATCCGTTCGATCCGGTGGTCGAACCGGAATTGTCGGCATTGCGTGATCGCTGCCGATATGCGAAAGAAGAGCAATCCACAAATACCGCGACGGTCGTCCTGGTCCGTTTGAACCCGGCCGATCACCACGCCGAAAACGTCCGACTGGTCCGCAGCGAACTCGAGGACCTGCTATGCGGGCCCCTACTGACCTCGCTCGATCTCATCCGCGACGCGGTATATCGCGGCGGAGTCGATATCGGCGATATAGACCGGGTGCTACGCACCGGTGCGATCCCGCTGGTGGCCGAGTTGATCTCCACCGAGTTCGGACTCCCCGTCGTCGCCGCGCCGCAGTCGCGGCTCACCAGCGCGGCTCCGCCGCCGAACTGGCCGCGGACTCGCTGTCCGTCACCGCGGATCGCACACCGACGGCGGCCATGGGCAGCAACACGAAAACCGAGGAACTGCCCACCGTGCCGCGGCCGGTCGAAAAGTCCGCGAACAACGTCCGCCCGATCAGCAGTGCCGTGGCAAACGGCGGCCTCTCCCACGACCGACAGTCAGCCCGCCCAGAGCCAACTGGCTCCCGGCCAACCTGCCACGCAGCCGTCTGCGGACGTTCCGGCAACGCAGAACCAGCCCGCACCGCAGCCCCAGGTCCCGACCGTGCCACCGCTCCCGACCGGCGCCGTGGACACCCTCGGCGACACGGTCGGCAGCGTCATATCCGCACTGCCCAAGATCCCCGGAGGCAGATAAATGGGCGATATCGCCTTCGACACGCTGCCCTGCGCGCGCGAGATCCTCCGCGAACTGGATTCCGCGGATCAGGAACCGGTCGTGTATCTGATTCGGGGCCGCTCCGGCTCCGGCAAATCCACCCTCCTCTCGGTGATCCGAGCCCGTCTGCGCACCAACGGCATCCCGTTCCAAGACGATCCGGTGCTGCCCGAACACCTTGCGCTGCATGCCGATTCGCTCGACGGAGCGCACACACCGGCAGACGGCCAGCATGGTGACGGGCGGCACCTCGGCCACGGCGATCCGTACCTCAATCGAAGGCCGGGCAACGGCGCGCACACCGCCGGCGACGGACACCGAACCCGAACCGCCGAAGAAATCAACACCATCCAACGCACCGGTAACGCAACCACCAATCGGACCCCACCGATCCACCGCACCAACGGCGCGCGCACACCACGCCAGGCCCTGATCATCGACAATGCGCACACCCTGAGCGAATCGGATCTCGAATCCCTCTACGCGACTATCGAATCCGGCCGCTATACGGTCATTGTTGCAACCCAGCCGCGCCCGCACGATCCGCGGCTGCGCACCCTTGCCGACACCGTCGCCCGCCGCGGCCGGGTGGCCGATCTGCGCTCACTCGGTGTCTGCGATATCGCACCGTTCGCCCGCGAGCTGGGCATGGCGGTGCCGCGCCCGGTCGCCCAGCACATCCATCGCCAGACCGCGGGCAGCCGCGGTGGCGTGGTCGCGGCGCTGACCGCCGCTTGCTCGGCCCGCCTCGATGCCGGCATACGCGCCGTCGACGACTCCGTCGCCGCTTGGGCCCGCGCCCTCCTGGACGATCTCGACCCGGATCTGCTGGAGACCCTGGTCGTGGCGACCACCGGCACCGGTCTGGACTCCACCGAACTCACCGAGGTCCTCGGCGTGGACACCGCAGCGGCTCAGAACCTGATCGACCGGGCCAGGGCCAGCGCGCTGGTCACCGATGCCGATCTGCTGCTCGAGCCCGCCATCGCGCCGCTGCGCACCCTGCTCGGCGACCGCCGCTTCGTAGCCGTGCAGCGTCGCTTGCTCAATGCGCGACTGGACGCGGGTCTGCTGCGCGATCACACCGCGCTGCTGCTCGCCGAATCCGGTGTCCGCGACCAGCGCCTCGCCGAATTCCTCTGCGCCGCAGCCGAAAAGGCTGGACGCGAGGCCGTGCGCTACTACGCTGCCGCGGCGGCAGCCGGGGCCGATCCAGACGTCATCGCGCTGCGCTGGGCAGAAGCGGCCGCATGTACCGGCGACGGCGATACGGCCATGCGACTGGCCGAGCCCGTGCTGGCCCGCCCAGGTGTCACCGGCGCGGAACTCGCTGCGGCCGTGCGGATCTGCGCCGCGGTGCTGACCCGCCGCGGTCTGGTCGGGCGCGCCGCGCAGCTGTATTCCTGGCTCGGCGCGCACCGCGTCGGCGCGGATTGGGCGGTCGGCGCGACGGTGCAGTATCTCGCCGGTGATGCGGCGGCCGCCGCCGAGCTGTCCGAATCGGCGACGCAGTGGCCGCCGACCGAGGCCAACGCGCACGCACGCCTGATCGCCACCGCACTCTCGCGTACCATCGTCGAACACGAAACCGGCACTGCCGCAGCCGTATCCGCGCTCATCCAGGCCGCGCAGGCCGATGCGAGCACCGATCGGTTCCTGCCGTGCACCGCGGTCTCCATCGCGACGCTGCTGTGCCTGGGCGCCGGTGAACCGCGCCGCGCCGGTGAGGCACTGCGCCGGGCCACCACCAGCGGCCTGCGCTGCCATCAGTTGCAGGTGCTCACCGCCTGGGCCGCAATGCTCGGCGGCAACGAACAGGCCGCCGCGGCCACCGTCGCCGCACTGCACATGGATTCACTCGATATCCGCGACCGCCTGCTCGCGCACAGTGTCACGGTCGGTCTGGCCCGCCGTGGGGGCGACCATGCCGCACTCACCCGCGCCTGGCGGGCCGCCTATCCACTCTTCGACGATGTGGACGCCGACCTGCTGACCCTGCTGCCGGTCGGTGAACTGTGGCTCGCGGGCATCCGGTTGCGCGACGAGCGCCGGATCGCACCGCTGGTCGATGCCTGCCGCGCGTTGCTGCGGCGGCTCGACCAGCCGCCCGCCTGGGCCAATGCCTTCCATTGGTACGGCGTACAGGCCGCGATCGCGCAGGAGAGCCCGCAGGAACTGCTCCCGCACGCCCGACTGCTGAAGTCCGCGGCCGAGGCCGGTGACCGGCATGCCGCGATCCTCGCCGACGCGGGCCGCACCTGGGTGCTGGTGCTGCGCGGTCAGGTCGACACGGCCCCGGTGCAGTCGGCGGTGGCCGGACTCAGCGAGATCGGCCTGACCTGGGATGCGGCCCGGCTCGCGACCGAGGCCGCACTCGCCGCCGCCGATTCCGCGACCGCGACCGCATTGCTGAAACTCGCCAGAACCGTACGGGCCGATGCCCGTCCGCAGGAGCCCGCGGTCCGACCGACCGCACCCGCCGCGGACGCGGCCGGCGGCCAGGCCGCCGCCCCGGAACCGGTCGCCGGCGCGGCGATGCTCAGCGAACGCGAACGCGAGGTCGCCGAACTCGTCCTACTCGGCTTGACGTACCGGGAAATCGGTGCTCGCCTGTATATTTCCGCCAAGACAGTGGAGCATCATGTCGCGCGTATCCGACGCCGGATCGGTGCCAGATCCCGTTCGGAGTTATTGTCGATGCTCCGCGCCATGGGACACGGCTCGCTGCTGGTGTGATCGGGGCGCGCGCCGATCCGTGACGCCGAAGCGAGGTATTTGACGATGGCCACTGGGGTGGGCCTGCGTATCGCCGAGGAAAACTGCACAGCGGCCATCGTCACCGATCACGGCGAACCGACATTCATCGTGCGCGAGTCGATCCTGCACATGTCCGATGACGGCGACGCTGTTCTCGGCGGACCCGTCCCGGCCGGGCAAACGCATTCGATCACCGGTTTCGTCGCCGCGGTCGGCGATCCGGCGGGTATCTCCGTCGACGACGGCGCGGCCTACCGGGCCGAGGACTTGGTCGCTACCGCACTGTTCTGCCTGATCAATCTGACCGCCGAACATCTCAACGGCGCCGCCGAGTTCTATGCGGCCTACCCCGCCGGCTGGACGTCGCAGTACGTGCTCTCGCTCCGCGACGCACTGGACTACCTGGGCCTGAAGTCGGTATTGCTGGTCAGCGAGGGCGATCTCCCCGGCAGCGCCGCCGTCGCACCGGAGTATTCCTACGCCTACGACGCCGCGCGCGCCGCGCTGGCCGCGGTGCTGGCGACCCCGGCGGGCGCGACCCCGCCGGATCCGAGCGATGCCGAGAACTCGACCGTCGACACCGATGTCATCCCGGCGACGCCCGAGGTTGCGCCGCAGGCCTATTCGGCGGCGATGCCGGCCGCCGCACCGCTGGTCGACACGACCGCGGTCGAGGCGAGCACACCCGAGCCGCCGCCGGCCGCACCTCCCAAGACAGACCGCGGCACACCGCTGCTGATCGCGGTCGCGGTCGGCATCGGCCTGATACTCGGCGGTATCGGCTTCGCCATATTGTTCCGTGATCCGGGCCCGACCCCGGTACCACCGGTGCCCGACGCCAAATCCGATCAGGTCTCGACGAGCCCGACCCCGCAGCCGCCGGTGGAGCTACCGACCGAGCCGATGACCACGCCGCCGACCATCGAACCGCCTGTGGTCATCACCAGTAGCGAACCGGAGACCGCAGAGCCGTCGACCACACCGACCACCACACCCGAACCGACCACACCGACCACACCGGCCACGACACCGCCGACCACGACATCGCCGACCACCACCCGGCCGAGCCGGACCACGACCACCCGGCCCGGCTTCCCCATGTGGACGCCTCCGACGTGGACGCAGCTGCCGTGGCAACAGCCTTTTACCTACGAGTTGGCACCCCCTGGTTGATTTCACAGCGACCTACTCAGGTTTGTGCCTTAAAGTGATCGGCTGACCGGTGTAGTCGGGAGAGTTTGCGGCCATCAGGTCTGTTGCTGACGAAGACTGTGCGCCAACGGATTCAGCCCATGGCCCACGGATGTAGCTGGCACACCCCGTGCCGACGAAGGGACTTCATGCGCAAGTTGGTGGCGCGCAGCGCCGCGGTCAAGGCAGCCACGATCGGATTCGCCGCGACCGTTCTCATCGCCCCCTTGCTCGTCACCACCGCCGCTTCGGCCGAACCGGCAGTACCAGGGCAGCTTTCCGCCGAGAATCTGCCGCCCGAACTCGCCGAGGCCATTTCTCGCGATCTGAGGATGACGCCCGCGGAGTATCTGGAACGTGCCGCCAAGGCCCAGGAGCTCAGCGAATACGCGGGATCGTTCCGCAGCGAGCGCCCCGACACCTACGCCGGCGCCTGGCTCGGCACCGACGGTAAGCCGGTCGTCGCGGTCACCTCGGTCGACGCCGCCAAGATCGTCGCGGCCGACGGCTACCAGACCCGCCTGGCCCCGATCTCGGCCGACGGTCTGGAGAATTCGCTGATGCAGCTGAATCAGTGGATCAGCGCGCTGCCCAAGGAGATCGCCCAGTCGATCAACTCCGTCGCCGTCGACTTCCTCAACAGCCAGCTGGTGCTGTCGGTGGCCAATACGCCGGTCGGCCACGCGCTGAACCTGCCGACCCTGATCGCCAACGTCAAGGTCATCCTCTCGCCCAATAGCGGCGGCCCGATCGAGCGACGTCCGATGGGCGGCGACACCTACATCACCGCGCCGACCTCGCTGAAGGACACCTCGCTGCGCGGCGTCGATGTCTGCTCGTTCGGCTTCAACAGTGTGGACACGGCGGGTAACGCGCTGAATATCAGCGCGGGCCACTGCGACCCGAACCTGGACAAGGGCGACCAGCAGGCCACGGTCTACCTGCCCAATGTCAAGGACATCCCGAACAGCATCGAGCTCGGCACCTTCGTCACGGCGCGCCTCGGCGGCCCGACCGCGCTCGACTACTCCGTCATCAAACTCAACGAGCGCTCGGTCAAGGCGGGCATGGACCAGCCGTCGGTGCGCGGCGCCAACGGCACCACGCTGACCATTACCGGTACCGCCGAGCCGGTCACCGGCGCACCGGTCTGCAAGTCGGGCCAGTCCTCCACCTTCACCTGCGGGTTCGTGGTGGCCGATCGGGTCGAAACCCAGCTGTACACCGCCGAGGGTGTGAGCAAGACCGTGCGCGGCTTCGCCAGTTCGGCCTGCACGCTCGGCGGCGACAGCGGCGGCGCGATCGTCTCGGGTACGCTGGCCCTCGGCATCACCAGCGGTTCCAATGCGGCCGACGCACCCAACTGCAATGAGGCCAATGTCGCGCTCGCGCAGTACGGCGGCACCGCGACGCTCGGTATTCCGATCCGCTCGATCCTGGCCGACATCGACGCGTCCGCCGCCGGCGGCGTCGGCACCGGCATCGCGCTGCGGACCCGTCCGAACGCCGGGTGAGATGGTTTGCGGGACATCGTATTTCCGATAAACCGACGGCCAGTCGATTAGTGAGACGAACAACATCACGACACAAGTAGGCATAACCGGCCGGACACCTTAAGGTATGGGCATGCTCCTGGCACGTATAGGTCAGTTCCGATCAGCTCCGCGACAGACCCGGGTTCGAAAAACAGTTATCGCCGCCTCGGCGGCGATTCTGCTGTTCGGTCCAACGGCGGCAGTAGCGAACGCACAACCCGACCAGCCGGCCCTTCCCGCCGAGCTGATCGCCGCGGTAGCGCGCGATTTGAAGATCTCCCCTGAGGAGTACCTGCACCGGGCCGATCTGGCCCAGCAGGTCGCGGCCTTCGCCACCACGGCGCAGCGCCAGTTCCCGCAGGTCTTCGCGGGTTCGTGGATCGATGACGGCGGCAAGGCGGTCGTGGCCCTTGCCCAGGGTCCGGGCGCCGATGAGGCCCGCAAGGCGGCCACGTCGGCCGGCTTCGAGGTCCACAATGTCGCCAAGAGCGAGGCGGCGCTGCGCGGTGAGAAGAGCGCCTTCGAGCGCTGGCTGGAGGGACAGCCCGAGGCGGTCTCCGCGCTGGTGCGCGGTGTGGTGGTCGATCCCGTCAACAACAGCATCGCGGTGCGGGTCGAGCAGGCCGGCCTGCCGATGCCGAACTTCGTCGACCCGTCGCGGGTCATCGTGACGGCCCCGCCGGTCGCCGGTGAGCAGTTGCAGGCCACTCCGGTCGCGGGTGCGATGCAGACCGGTCCACTGGCCGGTGGCGACGGCTTCGCTTCGATCGCCGGGCGCACGTCGCTGCGTTGCTCGCTCGGCTTCAACGGCACCGACCGGGCCGGCAATGTGGTGAACATCACTGCGGGCCACTGCAATCCTGACATTGCCTCGGCGGGCTCCGGAAATGCGGCCGGCGTCTACGAGCTGGCCGGTGATCGGCCGGGTGCGCAGGTGGGCACGTTCCAGAAGTCGGTGCTCGGCGCCCAGGACTACTCGATCGTCCGGATCAACGATCAGGCCAAGGACCGGTTCACGAACAACCTCGTGCGCCAGCCCGGCCAGCCGATCGCGATCGACGGCGTCGCCGTTCCGGTGGTCGGTGCTCCGGTCTGCAAGTCCGGTGCCCGCACCGGCTTCAGCTGCGGCATCGTCAACGCGGTGGACCAGACCGTGCAGGTCGGCGACCGGGAGCTCACCCAGGCATTCTCCGCCAATATCTGTGCCCTGCCCGGTGACAGTGGCGGTGCGATCGTCTCCGGCCGGATGGCGCTCGGTATCTCCAGCGCGTCGTCGGTGGCCGACTTCCCGATCTGCGAGATCCCGAATCTGATCGGCGCTCTCACCGGGAATGCGCCACAGCTGTTCGCGCAGCCGGTCAGCGTGGTTCTTTCGGACAATCCGGGTCTGAAGGTAAACAACTAGCAGGAACCTTCGAAAAGGCCGGCAGCGGCGACGCTGTCGGCCTTTTCGCTGTCCTTGGGGGCATTCCACTGCATCTGCGTCGCCCGAGTGCGCGCAAATGCCCTGTGAGGCCCGGCGACCTTCCGGCATCCTGGGATGCATGTGCTTGGTGTTGATCGGTTGGCGGGTGCATCCGGAGTATCGATTGATCGTCGCGGCCAACCGCGACGAGTTCTACTCCCGCCCGACCGAGTCGATGCGCTGGTGGTCCGAGGTACCCGGGCTCTTGGCCGGGCGCGATCTCGGGGCGCTGTGCAAAGTCGCGGACGATCCGCCGGGTACCTGGCTCGGGTTGTCGCGGGAAGGCAAGGGCCGCAATCGTTTCGCCACCGTGACCAATGTGCGCAATCCGAAAGACGAATGCGGCGACGCGCGTTCGCGCGGTGCGCTGCTGATGGATTTCCTGCGGGGGATCGGCGACCGGCACATCGCGGAACCACCGGGCCCGGAAAGGTACCTGCTCGACGTCGCCGCCGCCCCCGATGACTACAACGGCTACAACGTGCTGGTCTCGGACCTCGAATCGCTGTGGTGGCATTCCAACCGCAGCGCGCTACCGCCCCAGGAGCTGATGCCGGGCTTCCATGGCGTATCCAACGGCATGTTCATCACTTCGACCACACCGAGCCCGGCGGCGGCATTCGAAGCGCCCCAGCCCATTTGGCCCAAAGTGCGCGGCGGTCTCACCGACTTGCGCGCGGTGGTCGAAGCGGACCCCGGCAATGTGGCGCGCTACTTCGAGGTGCTGGCCGATCGCACCGAGGCACCCGACGATCTGTTGCCGCGCACCGGAGTTCCGCTGCGGCGCGAGCGCACGCTCTCGGCCAGATTCATCGCCACCGCACTGCACGGGACCAGGGCGAGCACGGTCCTGCTGGTGCGCGAGGACGGTTCGTTCGAGATGGCCGAGCGTTCCTTCGGACGCTTCGGACGGCACAAGGGCGAGGAAACCTTCAGCGGCAGTTTGGATTTGCGCGAGCGCCAGGCCTGAAAACACAACCGGCCCGTCCTCCGGGGAGGACGGGCCGGTCGAGTTCGGTTCGAATCAGTTCGGCTGCTGGGGCGCGACCGGCTGCTTCGCCGACGCCGCCACCGGATTCTCGGCCCACTTCGTGGTGCCATCCGGCGCCTGCAGGGTGTTGAGCAGCTCGACGCCCGCGGCGATCAGCGTCGGACCACCGACCGCGATGGTGCCGAGGATGCCGCCGATGCCCGCACCGATCGGCAGACCCGCGAGGCAACCGACACCGAACAGCGGGAGCCCGAGGACGCAGCCGACGACCGCACCGATCGCGGTACCGATGAATCCACCGACCGCGCTCGCGATGCCGAAGTTGCTCGCGAATTCATTTTGCGCATGCTGGTTTTCCATCGGCGACGCAATGTCCTTGGCGACGACCGGCTTCGCGACGACCGGCTTATCGGAGACGGCGAGATCCGCCGGCCTCTCCGGGGTGACCTCGAGCACAGTCGCGTCGTTCTTCATTTCCGCTTTGACCGGCACGAGTTTGCCGTCGACATCCACGTTCAGCGGGAATGAGACGAGGGTGTTGCCCTTGTCGTCCCGAACGTTGGCGACCGTGGTCTTCGGATCATCTTCGGTGGCGCCGGCCTCGTCGGTCAGCGAGAAGGTTCCCCCCTTGAGCGTCGCCACGACGGTCTTGTCCACCAACTTGACGGAATAGTTGACGCCGGGATCAGCCGGGGCGACCGGCTCGGCATGCGCGGTCCCCAGACCGAAGGTCATCGCGCCGATTACCATCGTGGCAGCCGCGGTGGTGCTGCGGAGATTCATTCAGTTTCCAATCCAAATCAGGTTGTCCACGCGCCGCCTCCGTACACGCGAGAGCACTCATCAACCCGAGGTGGTTGGACCTCGGATTCTCCCCGAGCGGTGTGAAGACATGCACATTAAACAGAACGTTGTGAGCGTAATCGAATCGACATGAATGTGCGAGATCAGTTACTCATACCGTGATCTCGACGTGACTAAGCCTGTCCTTATCACCGAGCAGGCTCCGTGCACTATTTACCGTGGTTGTCGCCCGAACTCGCACGTTCATCGCACGATCTTCGTGAGATCCCTCACAGGCGGATTACAGGTCAAGCCCCAGGAAGTAGGGGCATTCGCCAATCGCCGATCGTACGATAGACAATTAAGTTACCGATGGGTAACTTACTGGCAGTTAGTATACGAGCCAACCGGGTGGCCAGATCGCCGCCCATGCTCGTGTTGCCTCTAAAGAAAGGTCGCGACATGAATGCCCTGACAGTGACGCTGGGCACGATTGGTGTGGCGTTCAGCCTGTTGGGTTGGGCATCATTCGTCGGCGGCGTCGGCACAATGACCCGCGCGATCATGATCGGCCAACCCGCGCCGGATCGCTGGCGGCCATTCTTCCCGCGCCTGAAGACGATGATCGTCGAATTCCTGGCCCACACCAGGATGAACAAATTCCGCACGGTGGGCTGGGCGCACTGGCTGGTGATGATCGGCTTCCTCGGCGGCATGATCCTGTACTTCGAGGCGTACGGGCAGACCTTCGATCCCGAATTCCACTGGCCGATCATCGGCAGCTGGGGCATCTACCACCTCTGGGACGAAGTGCTCGGCATCGGCACCGTGATCGGCATCCTCGTGCTGATCGTCATTCGCCAGCTCAACCACCCGCGGGTGCCCGCGCGGCTGTCGCGATTCAGCGGTTCCCGGTTCGGCCCGGCCTATGTCATCGAGGCGATCGTATTCATCGAGGGCATCGGCATGGTCATGGTGAAGGCCGGCAAGATCGCCACCTATGGCCACTCCGAGGTGTGGACCGACTTCTTCACCATGCAGGTGGCCAAGCTGCTGCCGTCCAGCGTGGCCATGGTCTCCGTCTTCGCGTTCATCAAAATGGTTTCGGGCAGCACCTTCCTGCTGCTGGTCGGTCGCAATATCAACTGGGGCGTGGCCTGGCACCGGTTCGCGGCCTTCTTCAACATCTACTTCAAGCGTGAGGACGACGGCGGCGTCGCACTGGGTGCCGCGAAGCCGATGATGTCCAAGGGCAAGCCGGTCGATATGGAGACCGCCGACCCGGATGTCGACACCTTCGGCGCGGGCCGGGTCGAGGACTTCTCCTGGAAGGGCTGGCTGGACTTCACCACCTGCACCGAATGCGGTCGCTGCCAGTCGCAGTGCCCGGCCTGGAATACCGGTAAGCCGCTTTCGCCCAAGCTGCTGATCATGTCGCTGCGCGACCACGGTGTCGCCAAGGCGCCCTATCTACTGGCCGGCGGCCGCAAAGATATGGGCGGCGACGAGATCGGCCTTGTCGATGGCGACGGCAAGCCCAATGCGGCGAAGCTGGCCAAGATCTCCGAGGTGGCCAAGGCCGAGGCGGAGCGTCCGCTGGTCGGCGGCGAGGATGTCAACGGCATCATCGATCCCGAGGTGCTGTGGAGCTGCACCACCTGTGGTGCGTGCGTCGAGCAGTGCCCGGTCGATATCGAGCATGTCGATCACATCATCGATATGCGCCGCTACCAGGTGTTGATCGAGTCGGAGTTCCCCTCCGAGTTGGCCGGATTGTTCAAGAACCTGGAGAACAAGGGCAACCCGTGGGGCCAGAACGCCAAGGACCGGCTGAACTGGATCAACGAACTCGACTTCCAGATCCCGGTATTCGGCCAGGATGCGGACTCCTTCGACGGGTACGAGTACTTGTTCTGGGTCGGCTGTGCGGGTGCGTACGAGGATCGTGCCAAGCGCACCACCAAGGCCGTCGCGGAGCTGTTGGCCACCGCGGGCGTCAAGTTCATGGTGCTCGGCGCCGACGAGACCTGCACCGGTGACTCCGCGCGCCGGGCTGGTAACGAATTCCTGTTCCAGCAGCTCGCGCAGCAGAATATCGAACTGCTGAACTCGGTTTTCGAGGGTGTCGAGCAGTCGCGCAAGAAGATCGTCGTCACCTGTGCGCATTGCTTCAACGCGCTGAACAATGAATACCCGCAGGTCGGCGGCACCTACGAAGTGGTGCACCACACCCAGCTGCTGAACCGGCTGGTGCGTACCAAGCAGCTGATCCCGGTCGCCTCGGTATCGCAGAATGTCACCTACCACGACCCGTGCTACCTGGGCCGGCACAACAAGGTCTACAACGCGCCGCGCGAGTTGATGGCGGCCTCCGGCTCCACCCTCGTCGAAATGCCCCGCCACGGCGAACGCTCCATGTGCTGTGGTGCCGGTGGCGCGCGGATGTGGATGGAAGAACAGCTCGGTAAGCGCATCAATATCGATCGCGTCGACGAGGCGCTGTCCACCTTGAACGGTGGCAACGAACCGTCCAAGATCGCGACCGGCTGCCCGTTCTGCCGCGTCATGCTCACCGACGGTGTCACCGCCCGCAAGGATGGCGGCGAGGTCGGCCAGGGTGTCGAGGTCGTCGATGTCGCGCAGTTGATGCTCGACGCCATCGACCGGGTCGCCCCGTCGAAGCTCACCGAAAACCTGACCGTGGTGCAGGAACCGAAGCTGACCCCCGAGCCGGAACCGGTTGCCGCCGAACCCGAGCCGGCCCCCGCCGCCGCAGCGCCCGCCGAACCGAAGGCAGCTCCGGCCGGTGGTGGACTCGGTATACAGGGTGGTGCCAAGGCACCTGGCGGATTGGGTATGAAGGGTGCCGCGAAGGCGCCTGGTGGCGGTCTCGGTATCAAGGGTGCCGCGAAGGCACCGGGAGCCAAGGCGACGCCCGCCGAGGACACCGCTGCTCCGGCCGCACCGGTCAAGGGCCTCGCCATGAAGGGTCCGGCGAAGGCACCGGGCAAGGGCCTCGGCATGAAGGGTGGCGCGAAAGCGCCCGGAGCCAAGGCGATTCCCGATGCCGCTGCCGAAGCAGCACCTGCCGCGGCGGCACCCGCACCCCCGGTCAAGGGTCTGGCAATGAAGGGCCCGGCGAAGGCACCGGGCAAGGGTCTCGCGATGAAGGGCGCGGCCAAGGCACCCGGAGCCAAGGCACCGGCACCCTCGGCCGAGGCCACCCCGGCAACGGAAACCCCGGCCACCGAACTGGTTTCGACCCCGACCGAAACCAAGCCGTCCATTCCCGCCAAGGGCCTGGCCATGAAGTCCGGCTTCAAACGCCCCGGACCCAAGGCCCCTGGCCCGGCACCATCGGCTCCTGCCGAACCGGCCCCCGCCACCCCGGAAGCCGCAACGCAATCCGCCGACGAACCGGACCAGCCAGCCGACGGCAATGGCTCCGCCGCGGTAACACCCCCACCCGCCAAGCCCGGCGGCCTTGGCTTCAAATCCGGCGCCAAGGCCCCCGGCCGCAAGAACTGACGGGTAAGCGGAAACGAAAGATCGGCCCGGGTGCGCACAGCGCACCCGGGCCGAATCTCTTTCAGGTTCTAGCAGTCTTCGAAGAGCGCCTTGATGTATCCGGCGGACTGGTAGACGTAGTCGTAAGCCCACCGGGCGACCGACAGCCGCGGCCGCGGGTCGACCATGAGCACCTCACCGTCCCAGCATTTCCCGAGGATGTAGCGGGCCCGCGAGATATGCGGCGTGAAGGTGATGACGATGACTCGACGCCAACCCTCCGATGCAGCGAGTTCGGCGAGTTCGCGACCTTCGCCGCGCGTGGTGCGCGGCGAAGGATCGAAACAGGTGACCTGAAAGCTGTAGCGGCTGTGACAGATTCGATTCGTCAACGCACTGTTCTCATATGGATCCGAGAACAGCACCCGTGGTGCGTAACCCTCGCTGGCCAGCCGCAGTCCCAGCTTCTCGCGCCCATCGTGCGCGCCACCGAGTACCAGGATCGCATCGGCTTTCGCGGGTACATCGACCTTGGGCCGGACGTACACCGGCCACAGACCCGCAACCAACGCCACCACCACAACGCCGAGTACCACCCAGGCGCTGCGGGCCCCGAATTTGCGCTGGCGTCGCACAAGATCGATCGTAACCGGGCAGGCACCGAATGAGTTTGCGCAGTTCAGACCGCCTATCCGCAAGTCACGTCGCCACTTGTACATCTGCTGTTGCCGAGGCCATTGCCGCACCGACGTGGGGCGGCCATCGGCTGGACCTATCAATCGATCATGCGATGCACAGTCTTCGGAACCGGGTACCTCGGGGCCACGCACGCGGCATGCATGGCCGAACTCGGACACGATGTGATCGGCGTGGATATCGATCCGGGCAAGGTCGCGAAGCTGTCCGATGGTGTGGTGCCGTTCTATGAACCCGGGCTCGAGGAGGTGCTGCGCCGGAACCTGGATGCCGGTCGGCTGCGGTTCACCACCTCGTACGCGGAGGCCGCCGACCACGCCCAGGTGCATTTCCTCGGGGTCGGGACACCGCAGAAGAAGGGCGAATACGCCGCGGACCTGAAATATGTGCACGCCGTGGTCGATACGCTCGCACCGCTGCTGGAGCGGCCGACGGTGATCGTCGGGAAGTCGACGGTGCCGGTCGGGACCGCCGCGGCATTGGGTGCGCGGGCCCGCGCGCTCACCGACGCCGAGATCGAGGTGGCCTGGAATCCGGAATTCCTGCGTGAGGGTTTCGCGGTGAAGGACACGCTGCGCCCGGATCGATTGGTGCTCGGTGTGGATCGCGAGCGCGAAAACATGGCCTGGGTCGAGGATCTGGTGCGCGAGATCTACGCAGACCTGATCGCGGCCGAGGTGCCGTTCCTGCTGACCGATCTGGCCACCGCCGAATTGGTCAAGGTCTCCGCGAATGCCTTTCTCGCGACCAAGATTTCCTTCATCAACGCCGTCTCCGAGGTCTGCGAGGCGACCGGCGCGGATGTGACCATGCTGGCCGACGCACTCGGCTACGACGCGCGCATCGGCCGCCGATTCCTCAATGCCGGACTGGGTTTCGGCGGCGGCTGCCTACCCAAGGACATCCGCGCGTTCATGGCGCGCTCCGGTGAACTCGGCGCCGATCACGCGGTGGCTTTCCTGCGCGAGGTCGACAACATCAATATGCGCCGGCGCGCCAAGATGGTCGATATGGCCGCGCGGGCCTGCGGCGGCTCGCTGCTCGGCGCCAATGTGGCGGTGCTCGGTGCGGCCTTCAAACCCGAATCCGACGATGTACGTGATTCACCCGCGCTCAATGTGGCCGGGATGATCCAGTTGCACGGCGCGGTGGTGACGGTGTACGACCCGAAGGCGGCGGAGAATTCGCGACGGATCTTCCCTACCCTGAATTACGCGACCTCGGTAACCGAGGCATGTGATCGCGCCGATGTGGTGCTGGTGCTGACCGAGTGGGACGAATTCGTCACATTGCGTCCGCAAGACCTCGATGTGGTGGTTCGCAAACGGTCGATCATCGACGGCCGGAACTGTCTCAATCGTGCCATGTGGCGAGACGGCGGATGGATGTACGCCGGACTGGGTACACCGTAGAGTTGCCTGCGACACGGGGGCGACGCCGGGACGATCAGGTCCTGCCTTCGGGTCTGTCGGACGTCGACGGTAGGGTCCCGAGAGCGGGCCGATCCACCGGCGGGCGGCGCAGGCCCGCATGTCGTGATGTGTGAACGGGATAGGCAGCTGATGAGTTCGGTTCTGGGAGTTTCGGTGGGGGCCGGCGCCGTCCGTATGGCGAGACCACATACCGCGAGCCCCATCCGCCCCATCGCACCGCATTCCTTCGATCTGCAGACCATTCCGGTCGTCGAACACCAAGTCGAGGAGTTGGCCGCCGAGGCGATCGGCGTGACGCTGGAATCCATGCCAGGCATCGCGGCCACCGCGATCGCCTACCGCAGTGAACAGCATGCCAATGCGCTGCGCGCGGCCATGGCACGTCAGCAACTCACCAATTACGAACTGGTACCCGAAATTATCGCGGCGGTCGAATTCGCGCAGGCCACCGGGGATATTCGCGACATCTCGTCACTCGTCGTCTACGACCTCGGCAGCTCCGGGCTGACGGTCAGTGTCGTCGACACCGAGACCCGGGAGATCCGGCACAGCGAACGCACCAGCGATATCAGCGGTGACTACCTGGATTCGCTGATCCGCGAACAGCAGATCGCCTCGGGCCGAATCGCGCATCCGCCGGATTCAGCGGGGCTGGCCGCCCTGGACGCACTGTGCCGCGAGGCCAAGGAACAACTGTCCACGAATACCGCCGTTGCGCTGCCTAGCGAACAGGGTCTGGTGCTGCTGGCCCAGGAGAACTTCGAATCCCTCATCATGTTGGCGATCGAATCGTCGGCGCGGATGGCCCGCGATGTCATCGTGCGGTCGGAGCGTCCGGTACACGGTGTACTCGCGATCGGCGGATGTGCGCGAATTCCGCTGATCGCCAAGGTGCTCGAACGCTGGATCAATGTGCCGGTCATCGTTCCCGACAGCCCGGAAACGGTGGTCACCCGCGGTGCCGCCCTGATGGCGCGGCCGGTGCGCACGGTCATCCAGACCCCGCAGCGGCACGCGCCCACCGCGGATTCGATGCTCGACGATGATGAGCTCTCGCCCGCCTGGCTGTCCGCACCACCCAAGCGACGCCGCGGCAAGCGGGAAATCAATGGTGCGGTGTTGACCGTCAGCGCACTGGCGGTGGTCGCCGCGATCGGACTCGGACTCGGTTACGGTCCACAGGTTCTAACGCGCGATTCGCAGAGCAGTGATCCGCCGACCTCGGTCTCCCCGACCAGCCCGCCGCGCACCACCACCCTCGATCCGCAGATCGCCGTCGCTCCGGCCAGCACCCCCGAGTCCGCCGAATCGGTCGCCGCCCCACCCCCGCGCCGCACGACAACCACCGAGGCCCCCGCACCGACACCCGGCCCGAATACCATTGTCGTACCAGGGCTTCCGCCGATCGTGGTGCCGACGATTCCGCCCGAGCTCTTCCCCTTCCCGGCGCCGACACCCGCACCGCGCTGACCTGGTTACCTACTGCACAGGCCCTTTTTCGTCGCGGCGCAGGTCCGCGGTGACCAAAGGCACTGTGTGGTGCAAACTCGCGCATTCAGCGCCGGTTACCCTCGGTCGCCCCACGTGCCTTCGTACCCGCGAGAGTCGGGGCGGCGGTAATCGCGGGGATCAGTGTCGTAATCGGGTTCGTAGTCCGGTGCTTCGGCGCTGCGGTAGCCGCGATCGCGGTCATATGCGCGGGGATTCGTGGGCCGGTCGTGCCAGGAGACCTGCCTGTTCGAGCCGGTACCCAGCTCGTCGTCCCAGGATTGATCCGAGATCCGCCGACGTCCGGTATCTCTGATATCGGTGGCGACTCCCCCGCTCGACTTGGCCGGACGCGCCGAACCGCCGGAGCGCCGGGCCGATCCGGATGACTCGGACTTCGCATGACGCGAGCGCCGGGCGGGGGCGGCCGGTTCGGGCTTGTGGCCGAAAGGGCGGGCGAGCATGACGGCGATGGCAGTGGTCAACGGGACCGAAAGGGCCAGCGCGATACCGCCGACGGCGGAGCGGGCGATTTCGATGGCGACGGCGTCACCGGTCAGGACGTCGCGGATGGAGCGGCCCGCGACGCTGAACAGCAGTAACAGCGGCAGCGCGCCACCGGCATAGGCCAGCACCAGGGTGTAGACCGTGCTCGCGATATGGTCCCGGCCCACGCGCATGGCCGCGGCGAAAATCTGGCGGCGCGAGGCGGATTCGTCGATGGCGGCAAGTTCGAAGGCGGCCGAAGCCTGGGTGATGGTGACATCGTTGAGTACGCCGAGCGAACCGATAATGAAGCCCGCCAGCAGCAGGCCGGTAATGCTGACGTGCTGAATGTAGGTGGCGACGTTGGTGTTCTGTTCCTCGGATAGTCCGGTCAGATGCGTGATATCGATGGCGATCCACGACAGCACCGCCGCGACGATCATCGATGTCAGGGTGCCGAGCAGCGCCGAACTGGTGCGCAGATTCACGCCGTGTGCGAGATACAGCACGGCATACAGGATCATCGCACCCGCTACCAACGCGACCGGAATTGCGGGTTTGCCGTCCAACAGCGCGGGCAGCATGAACAGCACGAGCACCGCGAAGGCGAAGATCAAGCCGAGCAGTGCCCGCAATCCGCGCCAGCGCGCCACCACAATGACCACGATCACGAAGGCCAGCACGATCAGGGTCAGCGGCAGCCCGCGCGAGTAGTCCTCGAACGAGTACAGCGGCATTCCGCTCGGATCGGTCTGCCGGACGATCCGGATGTGGTCACCGGCGCGCAGATCAGGTTGTCCCGGGCCGGGCGCGATTTCGAACAGGGTGTGATTGCCCTCGTGCGGACCTGAATCGATGCTGATCAGACTTCGCTGACAGGTATAGCCGGTGGCGCGCGGCTGCTCGGGCTTATCGATGAACACCTTGCCGATAGAACTACTGCCGCAGGCACCGACGTCCTGCATCACCACGGTTCCGGCCTCGGTCTGCACCGCGCCACCGCCCGCGTTCTGCATCGGCAACGGGATATCGATGTGCTGACTGCTCGGCCACAGCACCATCGCGGCGATCACGACCAGGACACCGATCGCGGCGAGCAGCCCGACGACCACACGGGCGGCGGTCGCGCCGATCGCGATCGGGCCGGAATGGTCATGGTGATGGTGGTGGTGATCACTCATGGCGCTGCCTCGACGTCGGCCCCGGGGTGCGCGCGGCGCGCGGTGTTGTCGGTCGCTGGCTCACCGGACTCCTACCTTTTCGTCTGTAGTCCTGGGTGCGAGCTTAAAGGATTTCATTTTCAAGATCGGCTCACGGACCGGCAGCGAACAGCGGGCAGCCAGGAAAGGATTCCGAATGGAAAATCGGGAGGGGGCGGCGGAGAGCAGGGGGATGTCTCCGCCGCCCGCAGGTCGGCGCCCAGGGGGGTAGGCAGCCTGACCCGAAGTCAGGTTGTCCAGGGGGGGTAGACAACTTGACCGGGCACTCGAAGTGCCAAGAGACACTGTACACAAAAGTTCTCGTTTAGCGCTAGCTAGTAACCAAAACTCTCAAATATCCGTACGCGGGGTCTGTTTTGAACCCAGAAGCGGGGCGATCCGGTAGCTCAGCGCACGCTGGTTAGGGGCTGCGGACCGCCCGGCCGCTATTGCCGGTAACTCGACAAGAAGTTCCCGAAGCGCTCGATGGCCACCGCGAGATCCCGTGCCCACGGCAACGTGACAATCCGCAGATGATCATGATTCGGCCAATTGAACCCGGTGCCCTGCACCATCAAGATCTTCTCCTGCAGCAGCAGATCCAGGATCAGCTTCGAATCATCGCGGATTTCATAGACGTTCGGATCCAACTTCGGGAATGCGTAGAGCGCACCCTTCGGCTTCACACAGGAAACGCCCGGGATCATATTCAGCCGCTCCCATGCGACATCGCGCTGCTCGAGCAGTCGCCCGCCGGGCAGGATCAGATCCTCGATGCTCTGATGTCCGCCCAGTGCCACCTGAATCGCGTGCTGCGCAGGCACATTCGGGCAAAGCCTGGTCGAGGCGAGCAGATCGATGCCCTCGAGGAAACCAGCCGCATGCTCCTTGGGGCCGGTGATCGCCAACCAGCCGGAGCGGTAGCCCGCGACCCGGTAGGCCTTGGAGAGTCCGTTGAAGGTCAGGCACAGCAGATCGGGCGCGAGCGTCGCAAGCGAAATATGCTTGGCATCGTCGTAGAGGATCTTGTCGTAGATCTCGTCGGCGAGCAGCAGCAGCTGATGCTTGCGCGCGAGATCGGCCAGCTGCTGCAACACCTCGGTGGAGTACACCGCACCGGTCGGGTTGTTCGGATTGATGACAAGCAGCGCCTTGGTCTTGGCGGTGATCTTCGATTCGATATCGGCGATATCGGGCTGCCAACCGTTGGATTCGTCACATAGGTAGTGCACCGGGGTACCGCCGGCCAGGCTGGTCATGGCGGTCCACAGCGGATAGTCCGGCGCCGGGATGAGCACCTCGTCACCGTTGTCGAGCAGCGCCTGCATCGTGATGGTGATCAGCTCGGAGACGCCGTTACCCAGGTAGACATCGTCGACATCAAGTTCGGGAAAGCCGGGGACCAGCTCATAGCGGGTCACAATGGCACGCCGGGCCGAGAGAATGCCCTTCGATTCCGAGTAGCCCTGGGCATACGGCAGCGCGGCGATGATGTCGCGCATGATCACATCGGGCGCCTCGAATCCGAACGGCGCGGGATTGCCGATATTCAGCTTGAGGATGCGATGCCCCTCCGCCTCCAGCCGTGCCGCATGCGCTCCCACCGGTCCACGAATTTCGTAGAGGACGTTCTGCAGCTTCGTGGATTGCTCCAGTGCGCGCGGCGGATGGTGCGGTGGATTGCTAGGACTCACCCTGTCCATGGTGCCATCTGTGTTTTTGGCCGCGTGGCCGCGGCGGGTTCGCGGCCCCCTGCTGTCTCGCGTCCGAGCCGTCGAGACTCGCGACTTCGTCGCATGCGCTTCGACGAC